>CAYTJT010000252.1:0-5083 GCA_964438105.1 uncultured Rhodothermales bacterium
ACCTTCTCGACGAACGGGCACGTCGTGTTGTACGCCTCGGTCGAGACGCCGCGCGCGCCCAGCTCGGCCTCGATCTCTCGCGTCGTCCCGAACGCCGGGATGATCACGAGGTCGTCGGCGTCGAGCGTGTCGAACGGGATGAGCTGCTCGCCCGCCGTCGTGCGGAGAAAGCGGATGCCGCGCGCCTGGAGGTCGTCGTTGACGTGGGGGTTGTGGATCATCTCGGAGAGGAGGAAGATCCGCCCGGCGGCGGCCTTGTCGGGGTGCTCGTCGAGCGCGCGGTAGGCGATCTCGATCGCGTTCTCGACGCCGTAGCAGAACCCGAAGTGGCGGCCGATCTTGAACCGCACCGGCCCGAAGTCGAGCACGCTCGGGCTGAGGTCGCGCTTGCGCGGGTCCGTGGCCCGACGTGCCGCCTTGACGGCGGAGATGATCGGGCTCTGGTAAAACGTCGGGACGTCGAACTGACGCATCGGAGGGGGCGTTTGCAGACCGGGGAAGCGCGCCGGAAGCGGTGATCCGGCACGTCGCCGCCATGATACGTCGCCCCGGGTCCGGGGTTCGTGAAACGCCCGTGACGCCGCCGCCGCCGCCGCGTCCGCGATGGAACGAGGAACGGCCGTACCTCTACCGCGTCACCGCCGATCTGCCGACCGGGACGCAAACGGCGACGGGCCGGATGACCGTAGTCCGATAACGGACAGAGCCGATGAGCCGGTGCGTCGAAGTCGTCTTCGATTCATCGGCTCCTGGCCTCCTCGGCTTCTAAATCCGCCGGTCGATGCGGGGGAGGATCTCCGCCTTCCACGACGCGAAGCGGCCGTCGCGGATCGCGGCGCGGGCCTCGCGCATCAGCCACGTATAGAACGCGAGGTTCTGGAGCGAGGCGAGCTGGAGGCCGAGGATCTCGCCCGCGATCGTGAGGTGGCGGAGGTACGCCCGCGAAAACGTCTGGCTGGCGTAGGTGTCGAGGCCGGGGTCGATCGGGCCGAAGTGGGTTTTCCACTGGGCGTTCTTGATGTTCACGACGCCCTCCGTGGTGAAGATCGTGCCGTTGCGGCCGTTGCGCGTCGGCATCACGCAGTCGAACATGTCCACGCCGCGCGCGATGTTCTCGAGCAGGTTCGCGGGCGTCCCGACGCCCATGAGGTAGCGCGGCTTGTGCTTCGGCAGGATCGGCGCGACGAGCTCGACCGTCTCGTACATCACCGGCGCCGTCTCGCCGACCGAGAGCCCGCCAATCGCGTAGCCCTCGAAGTCGAGTGCGACGAGCCGCTCGGCCGAGGCGCGGCGGATCTCCGGATACGTCGCGCCCTGCACGATCGCGAAGAGCGCCTGGTGGTGGCCGTAGAGCGGATCGGTCGCGCGCAGCCGGTCCTGGCAGCGCTTCGCCCAGCGGATCGTCAACTCGTTCGACTCGCGGGCGTAGCGCTCGTCCACGTCCGCGGGCGGGCACTCGTCGAGCACCATCATGACGTCGCTCCCGATCGAGCGCTGCGTGTCGACGACGGACTCGGGCGTGAAGAGGTGGTAGCTCCCGTCGAGGTGGCTCTGGAAGCGGACGCCCTCTTCGGAGATCGTGCGCCGGTCGGCGAGGGAGAACACCTGGTAGCCGCCGGAGTCGGTCAGCAAGGGCCGGTCCCAACCGATGAAGCGGTGCAGGCCGCCCGCCGCCTCCAGCACGTCGGTGCCGGGGCGGAG
Organism: uncultured Rhodothermales bacterium; assembly: GCA_964438105.1. GTDB lineage: Bacteria > Bacteroidota > Rhodothermia > Rhodothermales > JANQRZ01 > JBBSMX01. Next base: position 1,702 of record CAYTJT010000252.1, read on the forward strand.
GTAGAGGTGGTACGTGTTGCCGAGGATGACGTCGGCGCGGACGTCGGCCTTCAGCTCGCGCGGCTGCACCGCCTTTACGCTGCCGACCGTGCCGACGGGCATGAAGACGGGCGTCTCGATGACACCGTGGTCCGTTTCGATCCGGCCGAGGCGGGCGTCGGTGCGGTCGTCTTCGTGGAGGAGGGTGAAGGTCACGGGCGGGGCGGCGGGAGAGACGGCGGGGGCCGAAACTACGGGCTCGCTCGCGGCTCCGTATTCCGTTCACGCGAAGTTGCGCGTGGGCCGAGCGCGACGCGCCGGACGCCGAGCTACGCTGCGCGGACGAGCGGCGAGGGCTGAGCCGGCGCGAGGCGGTCGGCGAGGTGGGCCTGCAGCCGGTCGAGGTCGGCGGGGGCGAGGCCGAGGACGACGGGGCCGCTCGCGGTGTGCAGCAGCAGGAGGTCGTCCGGGAGCCGGTTCACGAAGGCGCGCGTCGCCGCGAAGCGCCGCCAGTGCCGGTGGTAGGCCTCGGCCGTGATCCGCTCGGCCGAGGCGATGCGGCCGTAGTGGAGCGAGAGCGCTCGGTCGCCCTGCCGCACGTCGAGCGCCGCGTCGCGCGCGGTGACGGCGACGGGCGGGCGCCACCCGACCAGGCACGTCGCCGCGAGCCCGAGCCCGCCGACGACCTGCACCCCGAAGAACGCCAGCGACGGCGCGCCCTCCGGCGTCGTCCCGAACGCGATCCACCCCCACTGCCCGGCGAGCGTCGCGAGGCAGAGGACGAGCGCGACGACGACGAAATAGACGCTCTCGGCTTGCCGCGCATCGTGCGCCCAGCGCCGCACCGCCCGCCCCAGCGGCGAGGCCGGGGGGTAGAGCGAGCGGGGAATGGTGAGGCGCAGCGGCACGGGCACGGGGGGCGAGTCGGGAAAATAAGGCAGCCGGCTGATAGGGAGGGGCTACGGCGCCGCGCCCTGCTCGGCCTCCGCGCGCGCCCGCGACTCCGGCCGGACGATCAGCGAATCGCCCCCGCTCGCGACCTCCGCGAAGTCCAGCGTCATCTCCTCCCGGTACGTCGTGTAGAACGTCACCAGGAGCGCCGTCAGCGGCACGGCGATGAGGAGGCCGAAGAACCCCATCGTCGCGCCGAAGAGGAGGAGGGACAGGATGACGAGGATGGGGTGGAGGCCCACCTGCTGGCTCATGATGTTGGGCGAGAGGATCGTCGCCTCCAAGAGCTGCTGCCCGAAGAGGGTGAGCACGACGACGAGCGCGTCGATCGGCGTCCCGAAGATCAGCGCGATCCCGACGCCGAGCACGTTCGTGAGGATCACGCCGACGTTCGGGATCATGTTGAGCAGCCCGGCGAAGAGCCCGATGAGGAGGGGGAACGGCACGCCGAAGATCGTGAGGACGACGAACACGTTGAACGCGGCGATGGCCGAGATCGCGATCTGCCCCCGGAGGTACGACCCGACGATGTGCCCGACCTCCTGGAGGTAGGCCCGGTCGCCGCCGACCTTCGGGAAGAGCCGGATGAGGTTGCGCTCGATGGTCGGGAAGTCGCGGAGGGTGTAGAAGAGGAGGACGGGGATGAGCGTGACGGTGACGATGAGCGCGATGATGGCCGAGACGCTCCGCGTGAGGGCCTCCAGCGCGACGGGGATCTGCGCCACGAGCCCGCCGACCTGCTCCGGCAGCACCGACGTGAGCTGCGCCTCCAGGTCTTCCCGCGGGATCAGGCTCGACTCGTCGAGGTAGGCCACGATGCGGCTCTCCATGATCCACTCTTGCGCGTGCGTCAGGCTCTCCAGCAGCCCCGCCACGAGCGCCTCCACCTTCCCCACCACGCTCGGCACGAGGAACACGAGCACGGCGACGAGCGCCCCCACGGCGACGAGCGTGAGCGCGAGCGACGAGGCCCACCGCGGGACGTTCCACCGCTGGTGCGCGGCGCCCACGGCCGGGTCCAGCATGTACGCGAGCAGGTACACCACGGCGAACGGCAGGAGGATCTCGCCCGTCACCAGGAGCAGCCACCACAGCAGCACGAGCCCCCCCGCCATCAGCAGGGCGCGGGCGACGGGGTGTCTCCGCATCGGCCAGACGAGGATCGTCGCGGCGGCGGCGAGCAGGAGCGGGTTCAGCACCGCGCGCAGCTCGGCGAGCAGGAAGAAGAAGGCGACGAGCCCGCCCGCGAGCAGGGTGCCCTGGAAGACCACCGTCCGCGTGAACGCTTCGCCGCGCGCCGGGTCGGGGGGGGCAGGGGCGTGGTCGGGAGGGGGCATGGGAGGGGGCGGAGACGCGGCGGGAGCTACTGTCCGTCGGCGGGCGGCGGGGCCGGCGTGCGTGCGCCCAGCGTCTCCGACTCTGCGTCTTCGTCGTCCGCGTCGAGGTCGGCGTCGACCTCTTCCACGGGCACGGCGTCGGGGACGGCCGCGCCGGCGCGCTCGAGCCGCTGCTCCCACTCGTAGAGCTCGCGCTCGCGCTGTTCGAGGGCCTGGTACGTTTCCTGCAGCGCCTGCTCGCGGATCTCGAACGGCGCCTTCTCGCGGTAGCCGCGCTCCTCGTAGTAGCCCTTGAAGAACCAGTTCTCCTTCAGCGCCTCCATGTTCTCGGCGAGGCGGAACATGGCGAGCGTGCCCCAATTCGCGGCGTCCTCGGCCCGGTCCGTCACCGTCTCGATGTCGCCGGCGGCCTCGGAGAAGGCCGACGTCGCCTGGAGCATCTCCTCGTAGATCTGGTCGTCGTTGAGGAGGCGGGCGAGCGTGCCGTCGCCGGTGTTCACCTTCGTGATGATGGCGTCGACGTTCTCCGACGCGTTCGCGGCGATGCCGACGAGCGCGTTGGCCTCGGCCGTGAGGCTGCGGAAGGCGGCGCGCGTCTCCTGCGCCGTCAGCACGGTCTCCTCGTAGAGCCGGTCGTCGTAGAGGAAGGCGCCGAGCGTGCCCTCGCCGCGGCGGACGTCGCCCATGATCCCGGCGAGCGAGACCGTCACCGAGTCGAACCGCGAGACCGACTCGAACAGGCGGTCGGTGACCTCGGTGAAGCTGAAGGGGTCCACGCCGGGGATCGTCCCGCCCTCGGCCACGATCGGCTCCGTCGTGCTGCCGCCGGTGAGGATCACCATCATGTTGCCGACGAGCCCCTCGGTCTGGATCACGGCGCGGGTGTCCTGGCGGACGAGCCCGCGCGCGTCCTCGCGGATCGCCATGCCCACGGCGATGCTCTCGCCGGGGACGTCGGGCAGCTCGATGACCTCGACGCGCCCGACGGCGATGCCCTGGTACTGCACGGACGCGCCGGGGAGGAGCCCGCCGACGTCGCTGAACTCCGCGCTCACGCGGTACGTGTCGGAGAGGAGGAACGTGCGGTTGGCGAGCACGAAGAGCGCCAGCATGAA
>CAYTJT010000253.1:0-5076 GCA_964438105.1 uncultured Rhodothermales bacterium
CGCCTGCTTTCAGCAGTTCAGCAACCTACCGGCTTTCAGCCGGTAGTGGTTTAGTCTGGAATAACACGCTTCGAGCGTGGATCTTTCAGTCGGCTTGAGCCGATGCCCCGACTTGCAGTCGGATACAACCTATGGACTGGAAGTCCATAGTATTTCAGTTGCAGCCCGCCATCGTTCCCCCGAGGGGCGTACCGCCGTACGCCCCTTTTTACTTCCTCCGCTGTATGCTCGCTCGTCTCTTCGCACTCGCCGCATTCCTCGTTGCCGCTTCCGCCACCGCGCAGCCGCTGCCGCTCGCGACCGACTTCAGCGCGCCCGGCGTCACCGGGTACGACCCGGCGATCCCGACGCCCGAAGAGGTGATCGGGCACGAGATCGGCACGCGCCACACGCGGCCGGAGCAGGCCGTCCGCTACTTCGAGGCCGTCGCGGCGGCGAGTCCGCGCGTGACGTTTGGCGAGCACGGGCGGACGGTCGAGGGGCGGCGGCTCATCCACGCGTTCGTCGCGGCGGAGGGGACGGACCTGGAGGCGGTGCGGCGGGAAAACCTCCGGCTCTCCGACGCGCCGTCGGGCGTGAGCGACGGTGCGCTCGGCGCGATGCCCGTCGTCGCATACATGGGTTATAGCGTCCACGGCAACGAGGCCAGCGGGACCGAGGCCGCGATCCTGCTGCTCTACCACCTCGCTGCCGGCCGCGGTCCCGCCGTCGACGCGGTGCTCCGGAATGCCGTCGTCCTCATCGACCCGATGCTGAACCCCGACGGCCGCGACCGCTTCGTGGACTGGGTCAACGGCAACCGCGGCGGCACGGCCGGCGTCCCGTCGCTCGACCCTCAGGACCGCGAGCACGACGAGCCGTGGCCCGGCGGGCGGACGAACTACTACCTCTTCGACCTCAACCGCGACTGGCTCCCGCTCCAGCTCCCGGAGTCGCAGGCGCGGATGGCGCTCTGGCACGACTGGCGGCCCCAGCTCTCGACCGATTTCCACGAGATGGGGAAGGACGCGACGTATTTCTTCCAGCCCGGCATCCCGAGCCGCAACAACCCGAACACGCCCGGCGCGACGTTCGATCTCACCGCCGAGATCGCGACGTACCACGCCCGCGCGCTCGACCGCATCGGGCAGCTCTACTACTCCGGCGAGTCGTTCGACGACTTCTACTACGGCAAGGGCTCGACGTACCCCGACGTGAACGGCGGCGTCGGGATTCTCTTCGAGCAGGCCTCCAGCCGCGCGCTCGCCGCCAGCACCGACCACGGCCGGCTCGACTACGCGACGACCGTCCGCAACCAGCTCGCGACCTCGCTCTCGTCGCTCGAAGCGGCCGTCGCGATGCGGGAGCGGCTGCTCCGGCACCAGCGCGATTTCTACGCCTCGGCGCCCGCGTTCGCCCGCGAGGCCGAGGTGAAAGGGTACGTGATCTCGGCCGACGCCCCGGCCCGCGCCGCGGCCCTCGCCGACGTGCTGCGCCGCCACCGGGTCCGCGTCCACACGCTCGCCCGACCGGTGGAGGTGGAAGGCGAGCGGTTCGCGCCGCCCGCCTACGTCGTCCCGGTCGATCAGCCGCAGGGGCGGCTCGTGAAGGCGCTGATGGAGCGGGTGACGACGTTCGAGGACTCCCTCTTTTATGACGTATCGACGTGGACGCTGCCGCTCGCGTTCGGCGTCCGCCACGCCGAGCTTCGCCGCGACCCCGACGACCTGCTCGGGGCGGAGGTGGAGCGCGTCCCGTACGGCGGCCTGCGCGGCGGCCGGGCGGGCTACGCCTACCTGATCCCGTGGGGGCAGACGTTCGCGCCCTGCGCCCTCGCGCGCCTTCAGCACGCGGGGATCCGCGTGCAACTCGCGACCGATCCGTTCGAGGTCGCCGGGCAGCCGGAGCGCTTCGACCGGGGCACGCTCGTCGTGCCGGTCGCGCAGGCCGACGCGCCGCCGGAGGCCGTGCACCAGCGCATCGCCGAGGCGGCGGGCGAGGTCGAGGTGTTCGCCGCCGCGAGCGGGCTGACGCCGACGGGCCCTGACCTCGGGAGCCGGGGGACGCGGGTGCTGACGCCGCCGCGCGTCGCGATCCTCTCCGGCGAGGGCACCGATTCGTACAGCGTCGGCGAGGCGTGGCACCTCCTCACCGAACGGGCGGGCCTGCCCATCACCCTCCTCGACCGCGATGAAGTCGAGAGCGTCGACCTCAGCCGCTACACTACGATCGCCGCCGTCGGGTCGTTTCGCGGCTTCGACGAAGCGACGCTCGAAAAAGTGCAGGTGTGGGTGCGCGACGGCGGCACGTTCATCGCCACAGAGCAGGCCGCGCGGTGGGCCGTCGACAACGGCTTCGCCGAGCTCGAGCAGCGCGAGGCGCCCGAGGACAGCACGCGCTACGCCTACGCCGACGTCGGCGCGGCGCGCGGCGCGCAGGTCGTCGGCGGGGCCGTGTTCGAGGCCGAGCTCGACACGACGCACCCCCTCGCTTACGGCCACTCCGGCCGCATGGCCTTCTTCAAAACCAACGCGCTCGCGTTCGACTTTGCCGACGGCGGGGGCGCGAACGTCGCGCGGTTCAGCGAGTCGCCGCTCCTGAGCGGCTACGTCTCCGACGCCAACCTGGAGCGGGTCGCGGGCGGCGCGGCGATCGTCGGGCAGCGGCTCGGGCGGGGGCGCGTCGTCCTCTTCAACTTCGCCCCCACGTTCCGCGCGTTCTGGTGGGGGACGCAGGGGCTCTTCCTCAACGCCGTGTTCTTCGGCGGGGCGTTCTAGCGCCCGCGCCGTGCGTTCGTGCAACGTCCGGGGCGGCGCGGGGTTAGAGCACCGACAGCGCGAGTAGATTAGGGCGTCTCCACACCCTCACTTATGAACCGCATCGCCGAAGCCTTCGCCGACGTCCACGCGTGGCTGCAGGAGGCCACCGGGCTAGCCCCGCAGACGCTCAACCACCTGCTCGAAACGATCGGCGTCGTACTCGTGCTGGGGCTCGTGCGCGTGGTGCTGATCCGGCTGATCAACCGGCGGACGCGGGACGTCCGCTCGCAGTACCAGTGGCGGAAGACGACGAGCTACACGATCGTCGTCGTGGGGCTCCTCCTCGTCGGGCGGATCTGGCTCGACGCGTTCGGGGAGTTCGGGACGTTCCTCGGGCTCGTCTCGGCCGGCATCGCCATCGCGCTGAAGGACCCGCTCACGAACATCGCCGGGTGGGGGTTCATCGTGTGGCGGCGGCCGTTCGGGCCGGGCGACCGCATCGAGATCATGGGGCGAGCGGGCGACGTGATCGACCAGCGCATCTTCCAGTTCACCCTCCTCGAGATCGGGACGGCGACGGGCGCGGCGCAGTCCACGGGCCGCATCATCCACCTCCCCAACGGCCGCGCCTTCACCGAGCCCATCACGAACTACACCCGCGGCTTCCCCTACGTTTGGAACGAGATCGCCGTGCTCGTCACGTTCGAGAGCCGCTGGCGCGACGCGAAGGAGATCCTCCTCCAGATCGCGCACGACCGCGCCGAGGAGCTCAGCCCCGACGCCGAGCGGAAGGTGCGGCAGGCCGCGCAGGAGTTCATGATCTTCTACTCCAAGCTCACCCCGACCGTCTACACCACCGTCCGCGACTCCGGCGTCGAGCTCACGATCCGCTACCTCGTCGAGCCCCGGCGGCGGCGCGGCAGCGAGGAGGTGCTCTGGGAGGCCATCCTCGACGCCTTCGACCAGCGCGACGACATCGACTTCGCCTACCCCACGCAGCGGTTCTACCACAACGTCGTCGAAGGGAAGCCGGACGCGCGTGCCGAGCCTCGGGGGGTCACCGGCAACGGCGGTGCTCGGTCGGAAGGACGTGGGGTAGAGGACGGTGGCCCGAGTCGAGAGTGACGAGGCGTTCGGCCTGACGGTAGGGGCGCAGCATGCTGTGCCCCTACGGGACGGCACACGGCCGGGCCGACGGCGGAACGCGGGCGCGGGCGCGTCGTATCGCGGAACCCCTCTCCCGCGCCCCTCCGCCCATGCCCAACCGCCTCGCCGACACCCAGAGCCCCTACCTCCTCCAGCACGCCGAGAACCCCGTCGACTGGTACCCGTGGGGCGAGGAGGCGTTCGAGAAGGCGCGGCGCGAGGGCAAGCCCATCTTCCTCTCCGTCGGCTACGCGACGTGCCACTGGTGCCACGTGATGGAGCACGAGTCGTTCGAGGACGACGAGGTCGCCGCGCTGATGAACGAGCACTTCGTCGCCGTGAAGGTGGACCGCGAGGAGCGCCCCGACGTCGACGCCCTCTACATGACGGTCACGCAGGCGCTCACCGGCCACGGCGGCTGGCCGATGACCGTCCTCCTCACCCCGGAGCGGAAGCCGTTCTTCGCGGGGACCTACTTCCCGAAGCACGGGCGCGGCGGGCGGCCCGGCATGATGGACCTCCTCCCGAACGTGGCCCGCTCGTGGAAGGAGGACCGCAGCCGCGTCGACACGTCGGCCGAGCGGATCACCGAGGCCGTGCGCGAAGCCCTCGCGCAGCACGGCGCGACGGACGCGACGCTCGGCGACGACGCCCTCGCGGCGGCCTACAACGGGCTCTCGGAGCGCTTCGACGCCGAGGCCGGCGGGTTCGGCGGCGCGCCCAAGTTCCCGACCCCGCACAACCTCCTCTTCCTCCTCCGCGAAGCGCAACGCGTGGGCGGGGCGGGCACCGTCGTCGGGAAGCGCGCGATGCGGATGGTCGAGGAGACGCTGCGGGCGATGCGGCGCGGCGGGATCTACGACCACGTCGGCTTCGGCTTCCACCGCTACTCGACCGACCGCGTGTGGAAGCTGCCGCACTTCGAGAAGATGCTCTACGACCAGGCGCTGCTTGCGATGGCCTACACCGAAGCGTTCGAGGCGACGCGGGACCCGGTGTACCGCCGCACGGCCGAGGAGATCTTCGCCTACGTCGAGCGCGACCTCACCAGCCCCGACGGCGCGTTCTACTCCGCCGAGGACGCCGACTCGCCGAACGCCGAGGGCGAGACCGAGGAGGGCGCGTTCTACGTCTGGCGCTGGAACGAGCTCATGCAGGCGCTCGGCGAGCGGAACGGGGTGATCGCGGCGGC
>CAYTJT010000254.1:0-5038 GCA_964438105.1 uncultured Rhodothermales bacterium
GGTGGAGCCAGAGGAAGTCGAGCGCCTGCGGGCTGTTGTTCGTGTACGTGATCGTTTCTGAGCCGATGATGCGGTGGGCGTCGGGGTCGAGTCGGACGTCGATGTCGTAGTCGGCGCGCTGCTGCCAGTAGGCGGGGCCGGGGCGGCCGGAGGCCGCGCGGTAGGGGGTAGGCGTCGGGAGGTCGAGCGGGGCGAACATCTCGGCGTTCGTCGGGGCGACGGCGTCGTTTTGCGCGAGAGCGGGTGTGGCAACGAGGAGAAGGACGGTGAGGAGAAGGGAGCGCATAAACAGGGCATCGGTAGAGACGCAGCATGCTGCGTCTGTACGAGGACGGAGGGAGGGACGGCGCCGGAGTATACTACCAGCGTTTCGGCCGCCACACCGTGCCGAGGGGGGCGAGGAGGGTGTTGTAGAGGGCGTAGCCCGCGTCGAGCAGCGGTTGGGCGAGGGTGAGGTCGCGCTCGCCGAGCGCCTCCATCGCGGAGCGCAGCACGGCGCGCTGGACGAGAAAGCGAGCGGCGAGCAGCCCGGCGCCCGTCCACCCGAGCACGAGTGGCGCGACCCACACGAGCAGGTTCGAGCCGTGGAAGACGGCGAGCCCAGCTTGCACGTCCCGATCGTAATGCCGTCCGGCCGAGGTGTGGCGGAGCTTCTGCCGTAGCCACCGACGCCACGTCGCAGGCGCCTCGCTGACGACGAACGCGCCGGGGTCGGCGACGTAGCGGACGGGCACGCCGTGGCGGTGGGCCTCCTGCACGAGCAGGTCGTCGTCGCCGGAGAGCGACTGCAGCGAGTGCTCGAACCCGCCGATCGTTTCGAACACCGAGCGGGGGTAGCTGAAGTTGCGCCCGACGGCCATGTACGGCCGCCCGAGCCCGACGGCCGCCGCCGTCATCAGCGCCGTCACGAGCGTCTCGTAGCGGACGAACGCGTTGAGCGTGCCCGGCGTTTTGCGGAACGGCCCATAGCCGACGAGCACCGCGTCGGGTTCGGCGGCGGCGTGGGCAGCGAGGGTTTCGAGCCAGCCGGGCGGCGGGACGCAGTCGGCGTCGGTGAAGGCGAGGCGGTCGTGGCGGGCGGAGGCGATGCCGAGTGCGAGCGCGTGCTTCTTGCGCGGCGCGACGGGGTCGGTCACGCGGGCGAGTCGGAACCGCGGGTCCTCCGCACGTCGCGCTTCGACGAGCGCGGCCGTGCCGTCCTCCGAGGCATCGTCCACAACGACGACTTCGAGGGCGGGGTACGTTTGCGTCGCGAGCGCGTCGAGGAGGGCAGGGAGACGCGCCGCTTCGTTTCGCGCCGCCACGACGACGGACACCGGCGGCAGCGAGGCGTCGTCGCTCGGGAGGGAGGGGGCGCGGGTCGCCCGCCGGAAGCCCGCCCCGAGGGCGAGCCAGCAGCCGAGTTGGAGCGCGAGCGCGGCGACGAAAACGAGAAGCATGAGGCAGCGTGAGAGACGACCGGAACGTACGGGTGCCGCCGGCCATCGCTGAGGCGTGGGGCGGAAGCCGCCTGCGTTTCACGCATTCCGCATCGTGCCGGAGCCGCCGCTCCGCGCCGCCCGACGTGTTCGCGTGGGGGGATCGTATCTTTTCCATCGCCGCCCACGTCCCGCGCTTATGCCTGCTCGTTTGCCTTCCGTCACACAGCCCTCCTTCCCGGACCTCGGGCGGTTCTGGACGGTGCCGAACATGCTGACGATGCTGCGGATGGGGCTCGTCCCGCCCATCGGGTGGCTCGTCTACCGGGGCGGGCCGTTCGACTGGATGATCGGGCTCCTCCTCTTCGCCATCGCTACGGACTGGCTCGACGGGCAGATCGCGCGGCGGACGAACAGCGTCTCGGAGTGGGGCAAGGTGCTCGACCCGACGGCCGACAAGCTCGCCGCCGCCGCCGTCACGCTCGCCCTCGTCTTTCGCTCTCCGGAGCACGGCCCCCAGCTGCCGGCGTGGTTCGTCGCGTGCGTGATCCTCCGCGACGCCGTGATCGCGGGCGGCGGGCTGATCCAGACGCGCAAGCTGGGGTACGTGATGATGAGCCTGTGGAGCGGGAAGGTCGCCGTCACGGCCCTCGCCGTCACCGTCGTCGCCGCCCTCCTCCGCGCCGACCCGCCGGTGATGGCCGTGTGCGTGTGGACCACGACGGCCCTGCTCGCGTACTCCCTCGCCCGCTACCTCCAGCGTTTCGTTTACGTGCTGCGCCTCGGCCCGGCGGTGCCCGTCGACGAGCACGACGCGCTCATCACCGATGGCCCGGCTGAAACTCCCCCGGCCCCGCAGCCGTCGGGGGATCGTCCCGCGCGCTGAGCGGTTCGCCCCCCGTCTCCGCCCTTCTGTACTTCCCCATCTCCCCTCATGGCCCTGTTCGGTTTCGGTAAGAAAGAGAAAGAGCAAGAGCGCCTCGAAGAAGGCCTCGAAAAGACGCGCACCAGCTTTTTCGGCAAGCTCGACGCCCTCGTCCGCGGCAAGGACGAGGTCGACGACGAGGTGCTCGACGACCTCGAAGAGGTCCTCGTCACGAGCGACGTCGGCGTGAAGACGACCGTCGACATCATCCGCCGGATCGAGGAGCGCGTCGCGCGCGACAAGTACGTCTCCACGAGCGAGCTGCAGGGGCTGATCCGCGAGGAGATCGCGCACCTCCTCCTCGACCACGCGCCCGACCGCCCGGCCGACTTCGACGCGCCGCTCCCGAACGACCCGCACGTCGTGATGGTCGTCGGTGTCAACGGTGTCGGGAAGACGACCTCGATCGGGAAGATCGCGAACCGCTACAAAGAGGCGGGCAAGTCCGTGCTCCTCGGCGCGGCCGACACGTTCCGCGCCGCCGCCATCGAGCAGCTCGGCGTGTGGGCCGAGCGCGCCGACGTGCCGATCATCAAGCAGCACCACGGCGCCGACCCCGCCGCCGTCGCGTTTGACACGCTCGCCGCCGCGAAAACGAAAGACGCCGACGTCGTGCTCATCGACACGGCGGGGCGGCTCCACACGAAGGGCGGGCTGATGGACGAGCTCTCCAAGGTCAAACGCGTGATGGACCGGCAGGTGGCGGGCGCGCCGCACGAGGTCTTGCTCGTCCTCGACGCCTCCACCGGCCAGAACGCGATCCGGCAGGCCGAGGAGTTCACCAAGAGCGTCGACGTCACCGGGCTCATCCTCACCAAGCTCGACGGCACGGCGAAGGGGGGCATCGTGATTGGCATTTCCAACGAGTTCCAGATTCCCGTAAAGTATATCGGCGTCGGCGAGGGCATCGACGACCTGCAGGTGTTCGACCGCGCGTCGTTCGTCGCCGCCCTCTTCGACTGAGCGCGCCGGGCCGCGGCCCGGTCGCGGCCGGGAGCGCTTCCGTTCGGGGCGCCCCTGGGACCGTTCGGCGCGCCGGCGGGACGAAACGCCCGCTTCGACTTCGCCGCGGGCGCGGACGCCCTGATATTGTAGCGTTGCCGAGCGACCGCATCCACGCCCCGAGCCACGGGGCTCGAGTTGGGGCTGGACGGAACTCCCCCGCATGCCTATCATAAAGCACTTAAACACAGCCGAGCGGAGGCCGGAGCCTATGGGGTGTCTTGTCACACAGCACACGAGCGGGGCGGTGCGCGCCGTCCTCCTGAGCCTGCTGCTCGCCGCCGCCTGCTGGACCCCGGCGGCGACCGCTCAGATCGCCTACCAGCCCGAGTTCGACGTCGACGCCGTGAGCGTGCGCGGCGAGTCGGGCGACGCCACGCGCGTGGACATCTACACGAAGGTGCCGTACCAGAGCCTTCGGTTCCTGAGCGAGGACGACGGGTTCGGCGCGAGCTACCGCGTCTCGGTCGACGTCTACCGCACCGACGCGGAGGGGAAGGTGCGGGGGCTGGCGCGCAGCCGGATGTGGGAGCGCGACGTCGACGCGCCCACGTATGACGCGACGCAGGCCGACACCCTCTTCGACTACGCCACGCAGTCGCTCGCCCTCGCGCCGGGCTCCTACGCCCTCGAAGTGCAGGTCGAGGACGGCGCCTCGAACCGGACGTTCACGCGCGAGCTCCCCTTCGACGTCCGCTCGTTCGACGGGGCCGTCGCGATGAGCGACCTCCTCCTCGCCGACCGCTACGACCCCGACGAGCAGGTGCTCTTCCCGAACGTCTCGAACGCCGTCGGGACGGACCTGGAGCAGTTCACCCTCTTCTACGAGATCTACGCCGAGCGCCCCCAAACGCTGCGCGTCCGCTACGAGGTGCTCGCCCGCAACCGCGAGCGCCGCAAGCCCGCGCTGCTCCGCCCGCTCCTCGGCCTCCCGCCGCTCGAAGAGGAGCGGCCCGACCCGAACTTCCGCACGACCGAGATGCTGGAGGTCCGCGCCGGGCGCAACCCCGCCACCCTCACGCTCGACACCGACCGCTTCGAGACGGGGGACTACGTGTTCGACGTCCGCCTGGAGACGGCCGGCGGGACCCTCCTCGCCCAAGCGTCGAAGGACTTCACCGTCCGGTGGATGGGGCTCGACGACCAGATCGCCGATCTCGAAAGCGCCGTCGCGCAGCTCCGCTACATCGCCAAGGACCGCGAGATCGACGCCATCCGCGAGGCGGCGACGCCGCAGGAGCGGTTCGACCTCTTCCGGCAGTTCTGGGACAAGCGCGACCCCACGCCCGGCACGCGGCGCAACGAGCGGATGGAGGAGTACTACTTCCGCGTCTCCTTCGCCAACCAGAACTACGGCCGCTTCACCAACAACGGCTGGAATACGGACCGCGGCGAGGTGTTCATCCGCTTCGGCGAGCCGGACTTCGTAGAGCGCCACCCGTTCAGCTACGGCGACAAGCCCTACCAGGTCTGGTACTACAACCGCATCGGCCGCCGCTTCATCTTCGTCGACGAGACCGGCTTCGGCGACTTCGAACTCCTCGTGCCGATCTGGGACGAGCGGACGCGGATGTGATTCGAGTGACGAGTTGGGAGTGACGAACGGCGAGTGATCGGTGAGAGGACGTTGAGATTTTCTCTCCCCCTCCCTACGCAGTGGGGAGGGGGCCGGGGGGAGGGGCGATTCGTAGCG
>CAYTJT010000255.1:0-5023 GCA_964438105.1 uncultured Rhodothermales bacterium
CGCTCGTCCACCTCGACGGCCGTGAGGTCCGGGTAGAGCCGCAGCAGCTCCTCCGTCAGCGCCCCCGTCCCCGGCCCGATCTCGACGACGGGCGCGTCCGCCGGCGCCTCGACCGCCGCGGCGATCTTGCGGATCGTGTTCGGGTCGCGGAGGAAGTGCTGGCCGAGGGACTTCTTCGGGCGGACGGGCATGGGCGAGGGGGTGAGGCGTGGCGGAAGTGGCGGGGTGGAGTTTACCTTGCCGTCTCTTTCACCCGCCCCCCGACATGTCGTTTCCGCGCCTCGCCCTGCTGTTTCTCTTCGCCGCCGCCGCGCCTGCGGTAGCGCAGGACGCCCCGGCCCGCGCCGACTCCGCAGCCGCCCCCGCCGTCCGACTCGACGTCGAGCACCTCGCGCTCGACTCCCTCGCCCTGACGGCCGAGCGCGTCGAGGCCCACCTCAGCATCGACGCCTCGGTGGCGCAGCTCCTCCGAATCGACGCCGGGCTGCGGGTCGAGATCGACAGCGTCCACGTCACCATCGAGGGGGTCCGAGCGGCGGCCGACCTCCGCGTCCACCTCGACGTCGTGGCGCGCGTGTTGCTCGAAGCGCTCGGCGTCGTGGACCGCCACCCCGAGGCGTTCGCGGCGCCGGCCCTCCCACCGGGTCCGAACGGCGAGGCACGGCCGTCCGCCGAGGACGAGCGCGGCGGCTAGCTGCCGAACGCCGGGTGGTACCGTGCGATTCCCCGCGCGGGTTCGAGCGCGCCGAGCGCGAGTTCGAGCGCCATGAACGCGTCGGGCGGCTTCGGGCGGACGGACATGGACAAAAAAATAGGGGCGCACGGCCGTGCGCCCCTACGAAGAACGGACGAGGGGGACGGCTACCGATCCGGCCGCAGCAGATCGACGCGGAGGGCGAGCCGGGTGGCGAGGTGCGTGCTGGAGGTGTTCACGACGGCCATCGTCTCCGCCCCGACCCACAGCCGCCCGTCAAGACGGACGAACCCCTGCACGCTGCCGGCGAGGCCGAGGTTGAGGTAGCGGTCGTTTTCGAGGATGAGAATGGCCGGGCACACCTCCGCGCCATCGACGCACGGGGACACCGACCGCTGCCGCGTACCCCACGTCACGGCCGGTCCCGCCGTAAACCCGGCCATGAACCACCGGCTCGACGCCTGCGGCCCTGCGGTGGCGTAGACCGAACGGTATGTCGCTACTTCGTACGGACCACGCGCCCGGTCGTCGAAACCGCCCTCGCCGCCTGCCGTCAGCCGGCGGAACCAGAAGGGCGCGTCCTTCTCCGCGCTGACCTGCACGCCGCCCTGAACTAGCCACCCGCGCGACGCCACGCTCACACCGACGTGATGGACGATCTCGTCCCGATTGCCGTACCGGCTGAGGTCGTCGTCCGGCAGCAACCCCGATCCGACGGAGCCCCACACCGTCGGATCAGCGAAGAGCGATTGTGCAGAGGCGGGGAGCGCGCTCAGAAAGAGCAGAATGATGCTGAGTATGCGAAGCATAGGACGATACCGTCGAGGGGGGGAGAGGAGCACCGCACGAAGCAAGCGCGGGGCCGGTAACGCCTTCGAAGATAGGCAGCATCGAGTCGCCGGACTCGGGCATTTCGCCGTGCCCTAACCTGTTACAGCGACGGGAGCGCGGCTGGAAAGGGAGCGCGGCGCACGGGATGCGCGGCCCCTTCACCGCGTGAATTTGCGCCGGTTGCGGACGTAATCCTCGAAGATGAACCCGCCGAGGTCGTCGAGGCTGGCGTAGTAGGCGCGGCCCTGGTTCGTCTCGGTGAGCTGGCGGACGAAGTTCTGGAGGTACGGGTCGCGGGCGATCATGAACGTCGTGATCGAGATGCGCTCGCGGCGGCAGATTGCGGCCTCGTCGAGCACCTTGTTCACGATCTTCCGGTCGAGCCCGTACGAGTTTTTGTAGAGCCGCCCCGCCTCGAAGTGGGCGCTCGGCTTGCCGTCGGTGATCATGAAGATCTGCTTGTTCCGGTTCTTCCGGCGGCGCAAGATCGTCCGCGCGCGCTGGAGCCCGGCGCGCGTGTTCGTGTGGAACGGCCCGACCTGGAGGTACGGGAGGTCCTTGACCTCCACCTCCCACGCCTCATTCCCGAACGCGACGATGTCGAGCGTGTCCTTGGGGTAGCGCGTCATGATGAGCTCGGCGAGCGCCATCGCCGTCTTGCGCGCGGGCGTGATGCGGTCCTCGCCGTAGAGGATCATCGAGTGCGAGAGGTCGATCATCAGCACCGTCGCGACGGACGTGTGGTGGTCGGTCTCGTAGACCTGGAAGTCGTCTTCGCTGAGCGAGAAGTCGCCGAGCCCACTGCGGCGGAAGGCGTTCGAGAGCGTGCCCGTCACGTCGAGCGAGTGGATGTCGTCGCCGAACGTGAACGGCCGCGTCTCGGGCAAGCGCTCGTCGCCCGACCCGGCGAACGGCGTTTTGTGGCCGCCGCGCCCGCTCTTGCGGAGGTTCGAGAAGATCTCTTCGAGCGAGCGCTGCCGCAGCCCGCGCTCCCCCTTCGCCGTGATCTGCGCGACGCCGGTCTGCTCGTCGCGGTCGATGATGCCGCGGTTCTGCAACTCCTCGATGAAGTCGCCGATGCCCATCTCGTCGTCGCCGAGGCCGTACTTGTTATCGAGCTGGGTGAGCCAGCTCAGCGCCTCGTCGGCGTCGCCGCCGGTGTGGTAGAGGAGCTGCTGGAAGAGATCGAGCAGCTTGTCGAAGGTGGGGAGGTTCTGGCCGTGGCGGCTTTCGTCCCACTCGGAATAGCGGAAGAACATGGCGGCGGAGCGTCGGGGATCGGACGGCGGGGGGCGTTCATACGCGGCACCACGCGGCGGGCTCCAGACTCTACCGTTGGAACTGTACGAGCGAGTTCGCACCGGGCATCGGACGTTAGCGCGTGGTATACTCCGTGGATGCTGCGCGGACCGCGTCGGCTTTTGCTCTGCATCCTATGCCGGCTCGTTCCGCCTAATCATTGTTTATACCGCCCCCGAACGATTTTGCTGAAGTCACGACATACGCTTCTCTCCCTGCTCGTCGCTCTATCGGTCTCGCCCGCTTGTGCGCAGGGACCTCCGCGCGCCGTTGCTGTCACCTTCGATGATCTCCCGGTGGCTCGCTACGGAGGACTTGTCGAGGCCCAGTCCGTCACACGGCGGCTCGTCGCCCAGGTCGAAGCACTCGATATCCCTGCTATCGGCTTCGTCAACGAGTCGAAAGTGGACGTAGAAGGTGAGGAAGCCGAGCGAACCGCCTTGCTCCAAATGTGGCTCGACGCTGGTCTCAGCCTCGGCAATCACACCTACTCGCACCCCTCGTTGTGGAGCACACCGCTCCCGGAGTTCGAGCGCGATGTCGAACGTGGCGAGCGAGTCACGGCGCGGCTGCTCGAAGAGCGAGGCCAGTCCCTCCGCTACTTCCGTCACCCGTACCTCAACACGGGACCCGACCTTGAAACGAAGGAGGCGTTCGAGCGCTACCTCGTCCGGCGCGGCTACACAGTCGCCCCCGTTACGCTCGACAACGACGACTTCGCCTACGCGCTCGCCTACGACAACGCCCTCGCTGCGAGCGACTCCTCGCTCGTTCAGAGGATCGTCGCCGATTACCTCCGGTACATGAACGAAACGGCGGCGTTCTACGAACGGCTATCCGAGCGGGCGCTTGGACGCGAGCCAGCCCAAGTGCTCCTGCTCCACGCGAACGCGCTCAACGCCGACCACCTTGATTCGCTCGTGGAGATGTTTCGGGACCGCGGCTACGAGTTCGTTACGCTGGAACGGGCGCTGGAGGACCCTGCCTACAACCGGCCAGATGAGTACGTGGGCAGGAGCGGATTGTCGTGGATTCAGCGGTGGGCGATAACACGAGACGGAGACCCGGGCACCCAACCCCCGTCGCCGGAATGGGTACGAGAAATAGCATGGCCGGACTGACACGCCGCGTCGGGCGGTACAACCAGCGCTCGCAGGCCAACCCAAAGCCGCCGTGTTTTGGTAGCCGTTCCGCTCCTCGTTAGCTTCTGCCGAACTCACCGCTTCAGTCCCGAAGCTTTGGGCGGCTGAAGCGCAACTCCGTTATCCTTGATACGGCCGGTCGATGTAGCGGCGGGCGCGGTCGTGGGAGGAGAAACGCACGATCCACGCCGCCGTACTATCCTGACGTTCCACCCTACTTGCCTCACCATGATTGAAGCGACTGTCCTCGACCGCGTCCTCCGGGCTGTGGAAACGATGCCGAGCGACATCACCTTCGAGGAAGTGCTGGAGCGGATTTCCATGCTCCAGAAGATCGAACGGGGCTGGCAGCAGATCGCGGCCGGCGAAGGCATCCCGCACGACGAGGCGAAGCGGCAGATGAAGCGGTGGCACGAGTAATCTGAGCTACCCCTGATAGGGTCGGTCGATATAGCGGCGGGCGCGGTCGTGGGAGCCAGAGAAGTCGTCGAGGCGCAAGACTTCGCGGTAGCGCCGGAGGGCTTTGTCCCGCTCGCCGCGCGCGTCGTGGCTCATCCCCTGCCGTAGCCGGCCCAGCGTCTTGAACGCGCTCGCCTGCGGCCGCGACTCGGCGAGTTGCTCTAGTCGGTAGAAGAGGGCGAGCGCCTGCCCGTAGTTGCGGCGGAGTTGCTCACCACGCCCGAGGTAGTAGAGCGCCTGCTCGGCGATCGCGTCGTTGTAGCCGGTGTCGCCCGTGGCGTGGCGCCGCATCACGGTCTGGAACACGTCCTCGGCCTCGTCCCACCGCCCGAAGCGGGAGTAGATGCGCCCCTCCATCGCGTGGAAGAACGCGTTGTCGGGGTAGCTCTCGCGGAGCCACGTGATGAACTGCTGGCTCTTGGCGTAGTCACGCTCGTAGAGGTAGTAGATCTGGAGGAGGAAGTACGCCGACTCGGCCTGGAGGTAGCTGCCCTCGCGGAACGTCCGGTGCATGGCCGCCAGCCCGCGCGACTTGCTGCCCGAGGGGAACATCGCCACGAACGGCTTGCTCCACGGGTAGCGCTCGGGCACGGCGGCG
>CAYTJT010000256.1:0-4988 GCA_964438105.1 uncultured Rhodothermales bacterium
CGCAAGAGCATCTCGAACTTCAAGCTCCGCGAGGGCATGCCCGTCGGCGTGAGCGCCACGCTCCGCGACGCGCGGATGTGGGAGTTCTTCGACCGCCTCGTCACGCTCGCCCTCCCCGGCGTGCGCGACTTCCGCGGCGTGCCGGACCGCTCGTTCGACGGCCGCGGCAACTACACGCTCGGGGTGAAGGAGCAGATCATCTTCCCCGAGATCAACATCGACGAGGTGGACGCCGTCAGCGGCCTCGACGTCACGTTCGTGACGACGGCCGAGACCGACGAGGAGGCCTACGCGCTCCTCAAGGAGCTCGGGATGCCGTTCGTCCGCCGCGAAGAAGCCGAAGCCGCGTAACTATTGCGGGGTCGTCCCCGCGCTGAATCAACGACACACACGTTATGGCAAAGACAAGCTGGATCGCCCGCGAGAAGAAGCGCCGCCGCATGGTGGCGAAGTACGCCGAGAAGCGGCGCAAGCTCAAAGCGGCTGGTGACTACGAGGGGCTACAGAAGCTCCCCCGCAACGCCAGCCCCGTGCGCCTCAACAACCGGTGCGCCATCTCCGGCCGCTCCCGCGCCTACATGCGGAAGTTCGGCGTCTCGCGCATCGTGTTCCGTGAGATGGCCCTCGCCGGCAAGATCCCCGGCGTGAAGAAGGCAAGCTGGTAAATCTGGAGGATGGATAAGGTTGAGGATGGGGAATAGATCCATCTTCGATCCTCCATCTTCCATCCTCGACACTCTAGCGGCCAAGTGCGAACGCCAGGCTATCGCCTGACTCGCAAACTGGCCGAAGACCCCGACCCGAAGTATGAGCGGTATCACCGACCCCGTCGCCGACTACCTCGCGCGACTTCGCAACGCCCAGAAGGCACGCCACCCCTACACCGACATCCCCGCCTCCAAAGTGAAGCGCGCGATGACGCAGATCCTCATGGACAAGGGGTACATCAAGAACTACCTCAACGTCGACGACGGCAAGCAGGGCCTGCTCCGCGTCTACCTCAAGTACCAGCGCGGCGGCGAGCCGGTGATCCACACGCTCCGGCGCATCTCGAAGCCCGGCCTCCGCAAGTACGTCGGGGCGGACAACCTGCCGCGCGTCCGCAACGGGCTCGGCGTCGCCATCATCTCGACCTCGCGGGGCGTGATGACCGACAAGGAAGCCCGCCGCGCCGGCATCGGCGGCGAAGTCCTCGCTGAAGTTTTTTAGTCATTGGTCATTCGTCAGTGGTCATTCGTCTGGAAAGACACGACCAGTGACAAATGACAAAAGACCATTGACACGCATACTATGTCCCGAATTGGAAAGCAGCCGATCCCGGTGAAAGACGGGGTCACCGTCACCGTCGCCGACAACAACGTCGTCACGGCGAAAGGCCCGAAAGGCGAGCTCCACGTCCCCATCGATCCGGACCTCACGGTCAAGGTCGAGGACGGCGAGGTGATCGTCGAGCGGCCGACCGAGCAGCAGCGCCACCGCGCGATGCACGGGCTCTACCGCTCGCTCATCGACAACGCCGTCGTCGGCGTGGCGGAGGGCTACAAGAAGCAGCTCGAGCTCATCGGCGTCGGCTACCGCGCCGACGTGAACAACGGCGTGCTTGAGCTCGCGCTCGGCTTCTCGCACCCGATCTACTTCCTCCCGCCGGACGGCATCACGGTCACGACGGAATCGGCGCGCGGTCAGAACCCGAAGATCACGATCGAGGGCATCGACAAGCAGATGGTCGGGCAGGTGGCGGCGAAGATCCGCAGCCTCCGTCCGCCGGAGCCCTACAAGGGCAAGGGCGTCCGCTACGTCGGCGAGTACGTCCGACGCAAGGCCGGCAAGACCGCCGCACGCTGATTGCGGATTGCGGATTGTGGATTTGCGATTTGCAGGCTTCCCAATCCAAAATCTCAAATCCAAAATCGTAAATCGAATCATGGCAAAGCAGAGCAAGAAGGCGCAGAGCCGGGCGCGCATCAAGCGCCGGATCCGCGCCAAGATCACCGGGACGAGCGAGCGCCCGCGCCTCAGCGTGTTCCGCTCGAACAACCACATCTACGGCCAGCTCATCGACGACCTCAACGGACGCACGCTCGCGGCCGCGTCCAGCCTCGACAGCGGGATCGCGGCCGACGGCAAGACGCCGACCGAGGTCGGCAAGCTCGTCGGGCAGCAGTTGGCCGAGAAGGCGAAGGCCGCCGGCATCGACGCCGCCGTCTTCGACCGCAACGGGTACCGCTACCACGGCCGGGTGCGAGCCCTCGCCGAAGGCGCCCGCGAAGGCGGACTCACATTCTAAGCGTATGGGGGTGTGGACGTAGGAACGTGAGAGCGTGAATCCTCCATACCTCCAAACCTCCATACATCCAGACAACAGCATGGCTAAGGACAGCAAACGAAACCGGCGCCGGGCGAAGGCCTCCGAGCAGCAGAACCTCATCGAGCGGCTCGTGCACATCAACCGCGTTGCGAAGGTCGTCAAGGGCGGCCGTCGCTTCTCGTTCAGCGCCGTCGTCGTCGTCGGCGACGGGAACGGCACGGTCGGGCACGGGCTCGGCAAGGCCAACGAGGTCGCCGACGCGATCTCGAAGGGCACCGACGCCGCGAAGAAGAACATGTTCAAGGTGCCGATGACGAAGGGGACGATTCCCCACTCGGTCTACGGCATCCAGGACGCGGGCAAGGTGCTCCTCAAACCGGCCTCGGCCGGTACGGGGGTCATCGCGGGCGGCGGCGTCCGCGCCGTGCTCGAGTGCGCGGGCTACACCGACATCCTGACGAAGAGCCAGGGCTCGAACAACCCGCACAACGTCGTCTCGGCGACGGTGAACGCGCTCCAGAACCTCCACGACCCGGGCGAGGTCGCCAAGCGCCGCGGCATCTCCGTCTCCCGCGTCTTTAACGGATAATTGGCACCGGTTGCCGCCGGGTTGTCCGTTCTTTGGCGGATGCCCGACCGCTAACCCCCGACCACAGATTGATGGCAACGCTGAAGATTACCCAGACCAAGAGCACGATCGGCCAGCAGGCGGGGCAGAAGAGCACCATCAAGGCGCTCGGGCTCGGCCGCATCGGCAAGACGAACGAGCTGAACGACACGCCGCAGATCCGCGGCATGATCACGAAGGTCAGCCACCTCGTCTCCGTCGAGGAGTCGAGCTGAGCAGGTCGATTTCCCCTTTTTAACGCGAGTCCGCTTTGGCTGCCGGCGCATTAGCGCATGGGCAGCGTTGGGGAGCGGGCGTCACAGCCAACACGACAGATGGACCTCAGCAATCTCAAGCCCGCCAAGGGCTCGACGCAGTCGAAGAAGCGCATCGGCCGGGGCGAGGGCTCCGGCAAGGGCGGGACCTCCACGAAGGGCCACAAGGGTCAGAAGAGCCGGGCCGGCGCGAGCATCCCGTCGTGGTTCGAGGGCGGGCAGATGCCGCTCCAGCGCCGCGTCCCGAAGTTCGGCTTCAAGAACCGCAACCGCGTCGAGTACGCGCCGATCAACCTCGGCCGCCTCAGCCGCCTGCTCGACGAAGGCCGCCTCAGCGACGGCGACGCGATCACGCCCGAGACGCTCGTCTCGCTCGGCCTGACCGACAAGCGCGACCTCGTCAAGATCCTCGGCGCCGGGGAGCTCACGGCCAAGCTCGACGTCGCGGCGCACGCCTTCAGCGCGTCGGCGAAGGAGAAAATCGAAGCGGCAGGCGGCTCCGTCCGCGTCGTGGAATAGTCACTTGTCATTCGTCACTGGTCCCTTGTTTCAAGTGGCCAATGACAAAGGACTAAAGACCAACAAACATGTCCTCATTTGCTGAAAGCGTCCGCAACATCTGGAAGATCGAGGAGCTGCGACGCCGCATCCTGTTCACGCTCGGCATCCTCGTCTTCTACCGCATCGGGGCCTTCGTGACGATCCCGGGCGTCGACGCCCGCATCCTCGCTCAGGTCAGTGACGAGAGTACGCAGGGGCTCTTCGGGCTCTTCGACATGTTCGTCGGCGGGGCGTTCTCGCAGGCGGGCATCTTCGCGCTCGGCATCATGCCGTACATCACGGCGTCGATCATCATCCAGCTCCTGGGTGCCGTCGTGCCGTACTTCCAGAAGCTCCAGCGCGAAGGGGAGGAGGGGCGCCGCAAGATCACGCAGCTCACGCGCTACGGCACCGTGGGCATCACGGCGCTGCAGTCGATCGGCTACGCCATCAACCTGCAGTACGGGGCCACGGGGCAGGCCATCGTCGTCGACGCGACGTTCTTCATGATCACGACGGTGATCGTGCTGACGGCCGGGACGGTCTTCGTGATGTGGCTCGGCGAGCGGATCACGGAGAAGGGGATCGGCAACGGGATCTCGCTCCTGATCATGATCTCGATCATCGCCTTCCTCCCGACCTCGCTCTTCAACGAGTTCGACCTCGTGCCGAACTTCTTCGTCTTCCTCATCGAGATCGGCGCGCTCGTGATCGTGACGGCGGGCGTCGTCCTCGTGACGCAGGGCACGCGGCGGATCCCGGTGCAGTACGCCAAGCGCGTCGTCGGCCGCCGCGTCTACGGCGGGACGACGCAGTACCTCCCGCTCCGCGTGAACGCCGCCGGCGTCATGCCGATCATCTTCGCGCAGTCGATCATGTTCATCCCGAGCACGATCGCGGCGTTCTTCCCCGAGAGCGCCTTCTGGCTCGCGGTGGGGACGTGGACGGGCGACATCTTCGGCTTCGGCTACTCGTTCATCTTCTTCTTCGTCTGCGTCTTCTTTACCTACTTCTACACGGCGATCGCGGTGAACCCGCAGGAGATGGCGGACACGATGAAGCGGCAGGGCGGCTTCATCCCGGGCATCCGGCCGGGCAAGCAGACGAGCGAGTTCATCGACAACATCCTGACGCGGATCACGCTTCCGGGCTCGATCTTCCTCGGCCTCGTCGCCATCATGCCGGCATTCGCCGCGCAGGCGGGTATCACGCCGGGCTTCGCGAGCTTCTACGGCGGCACGAGCCTGCTCATCCTCGT
>CAYTJT010000257.1:0-4988 GCA_964438105.1 uncultured Rhodothermales bacterium
ACGAGCTCGGCGAGCGCCCGCTCCGCTTCAACTGGCAGACGCCGATCCACCTCTCCGCGCACAATCAGGACGTGCTCTACCTCGGCTCGCAGAAGCTCCACCGCTCGCTCGACCGCGGCGAGAACTGGGAGGCGCTCTCCGAGGACCTCACGCGCGGCGGCATCCCCGGCGACGTGCCCTACGGCACGCTCACCTCCATCGACGAGTCGCCGCTGCGCTTCGGCGTGCTCGTCGTCGGCTCGGACGACGGGCTCGTCCACGTCACCCCCGATGGCGGGCACACGTGGCAGCGCGTCTCGGACGACCTACCGCAGAACCTCTGGGTCAGCCGCATCGTCGCGTCGGCGCACGACGAGGACCGGCTGTACGTCGCGCTCAACGGCTACCGCTGGGACAACTTCGAGGCGCACGTCTACCGCTCCGACGACTTCGGCGCGACGTGGCAGCGCATCGGGACGGACCTCCCGCTCGAACCCGTCAACGTGGTCGTCGAGGACCCGGAGAACGAGCACCTGCTCTACGTCGGCACCGACCACGGGCTCTACACCTCCCTCGACGGCGGGCAGTCGTTCATGACGATGATGGGCTCCGGCGAGGCATCGCTGCCGAACGCGCCGGTCCACGACGCCGTCGTGCATCCCCGCGACCGCGACCTCGTCGTCGGCACGCACGGCCGGTCGATCTGGGTGGCAGACGTGGAGCCCCTCCAGCAGCTCACCCCCGACACGCTCGCGGCCGGGCTCAAGCTCTTCGGCATCGCGCCGGTGACGCACTCCGAGCGGTGGGGCAGCCGGGGCTGGACGTGGGACGAGCCGAGCGTGCCCGAGGCGCGGATCGTGTACTTCGCCCCGGCCGCCGGCGAGGCCACGCTCACCGTCACCGAAGAAGACGGGACGCTCGTCAACGCCACCTTCGACGCCGCCGAGCGCGGGCTGAACTACGTCGCCTACGACCTCACGTACGACCCCGCCGAGGTCCGCGAAGACCAGGAGCCGGCCGACGACGACCGCGTGTATCTCCAGCCCGGAACCTACACCGTCACGCTGTCGCTCGACGGCGACGCGGTGACGCAGTCGCTCACCGTCGAGGCCGGGTCGGAGGAGCCGGCGCGCGGCCGGAAGAAGACGCCGTAGGGATTAGGGAGAGGAGGGAGTGGGAGGAGAGGAAGGAAAGGAGGGCACTCAGGATGCTTGCCGTGTTACCCTCCACTCCCTCCATCCTCTCCCACCTTGCCTTTCCCTCGCTCCACGGGGATCCACTTCGCCTCGGGCGCTCCGACGCGGTGGTTGACCCAGCGGGCGAGCACGAACAGGAAGTCGGAGAGCCGGTTGAGGTAGCGGGCGGCGTGGTCGTTGACCTCCTCCTGCTTGCCGAGCTCGACGGTGTGGCGCTCGGCGCGGCGGGCGACGGTGCGGGCGATGTGGAGCGCCGCGCCGCCGGGCGATCCGCCGGGCAGGATGAAGTGCTTGAGGGGTGGCAGATCTTCTTCCATCGCGTCGATCTCGCGTTCGAGCCGATCGACGTGTTCAGCGGTGATGCGGGGGACGGGGTACTTGGTCTCGCGAGGCGAGGCGAGGTCGCCGCCGAGCACGAACATCTCCTGCTGGACGCGGTCGAGAATCGCGTCGGCGCGCTCCGGCGTGCCGGCGAGCAGGGCGCGGGCGAGGCCGAGCGAAGCGTTCGCCTCGTCGACGGTGCCGTAGGCGGCGATACGGGGGTGGGTTTTGGCGACACGGTCGCCGCCGAAGAGCGCGGTCGAGCCGTCGTCGCCGGTGCGGGTGTAGACTTTCATGTTCGGACGGGGGAGAGGTAGCGGATTTCGAGAGGGGCGTCGGGTGGAGCGAGGACGTCGGCGTCCATACGAAAGACGGAGCGGATGAGGTCCGGCGTGAGCACGTCGCGCGGCGATCCGTTGGCGACGAGGCGACCCGCGTCGAGCACGAGGATGCGGTCGGCGTAGCGGGCGGCAAACGCGAGGTCGTGGAACGCGGCGATGACGGTGCGCGGCGGGTCGAGCGTGGCGACGCGGTCCATCCCGTCGAACTGGTGGTGCACGTCGAGGTGCGCCGTGGGCTCGTCGAGGAGGAGCACGGCGGCCTCCTGCGCGAGCGCCTGAGCGAGCTGGACGCGCTGCTGCTCGCCGCCGGAGAGGGTGTCGAGCGAGCGCTCGGCGAACGCGGCGAGGTCGAGCTCGGCGAGGGCGGCGCGGACGCGCGCGCGGTCGTCGCCCGTGAACCCTTCGAGCCAGCCGTGGTGCGGCGCGCGCCCGAGCAGGACGAACTCCTCGACGCTGAAGTCGAACGCGAGCGTCGGGCTCTGCCGGACGAAGGCGAGGCGCCGCGCGAGGGCGCGCGGCTTCCAACCGGTCAGCGGCTCGCCGTCGAGCGTGAGGGTGCCGGCGTAGGGGAGGAGCCCGCCGAGCGCACGCAGGAGCGTCGTCTTCCCGCTCCCGTTCGGCCCGACGAGCGCGACCCACGCCCCCGGCTCGACGGTGAAGCTCAGGTCGTGGAGGATGGGGCGCCCGCCGAGGGCGACGTGCAGGGCATCGGCGGCGTAGACGGGCATGGCGGGCGCGCGAGGGTGGGAACCGGAGCCGCGGGGAGACGGTGGACTCCGCCGCTCCGCCCGGATGGGTCCGAGCGGAACCGAGAACGAACAGCGCTATGATACGAACGCCTCTGCTCGCCCTCCTCGTCGTGCTCATCGCCCTGCCGGGCTGCGATACGAACGCCGGGCAGGACGACTTCTTCCTCCAATCCACACTTCTCCCCGAGGGCTTCACCCGCACGGGAGACAGCGGGGTCATCGACTCGACGCAGGTCGATCCCGATGACTGGCGAGTGGCTCCCTTTTTCTTCGGGGCTATCGAAGTCGATCCCATCTACCCCAACCCGGCTTCACGTACTGATGTCGTCACCGTAGTAATTCGCGATCCGTTCGAGGAGATCACCGGGGGCGTCCAGGTTCGTGGCTACGACGACAATGGCCGATCGATTCCTCTCGGTGATGATCCCGGAGAGGGTTTGGTCTATGCTGTGTCCTTCAGCCCATTGCCCCTCCGGGTGGCCGGGGGCGACGATGCGCGGCTGTACCGGATACAGGTGTTCGACAACAACAGCCGCATCATCTCTTACGGCGACCTCCTCGTGCGGTGACTCCCCGCCCCGTTCGCGCTTCGCGGCTTCACGGGGCGGTCCCCCTCGCTGACGGGGGTAGGCTCACGACCCCGCGTTGCGCTGCTGGAGGAGCTCGAAGTAGCGCTTGATCAGCTCCTGGTAGTCGGGCGCGTAGCCGCTCTCGAGCGCGCGGATGAGGTCGCGCCGCAGCCGGTCGATCTCTTCCTGCTCGGGGAGGTCGGGCGGCGAATCGAGGGGGCGGTCGTCGCCGGTCTGGCCCTCGCGCTCGGGCTTCTTGCCGCGCTGGTTGATCGACTCGCGGGCTTCGAGCAGGCGGTTGAGGATGTTCTGTTGGCGCTCCCGCGTCTCGCGCGTGATCCGGCCGCCGTCGAGCTGCCGGGCCACCTCCTCCATCTCCTCGGCGATCCGACGGAGCTGGCTCTTCGTCCCTGCGTCGAGCTCGCCGCTGCGAGCCATTTCTTCGAGCTGCTGGCGGAGGGCCTCCTGCTGCTGGCGCATCTGCTGGAGGCGGCCCTGCTGGTCCTGGGTGAGCCGCTGCCCCTGCATGTCGTTGAGCATCTGCTGGAGCTGCTGGTTGAGCTGCTGCTGCTGCCCGCTCATCTGCTGGAGCTGCTGCATCATCTGCTGCATCGACGGCGAGCCCTGGCCCGAGCCCTGCCCCTGGTTCTGCATCTGGTCCATGAGGTCCGAGAGCAGGAGGGCGAGGTCGTTGAGGTGCGTCATCGACGCCTTCTGGTGGCCGACCGCCTGCGGCACGCGGCGCTCGGCGAGCTCGGCGACGGACTGGCCCATCTCGCGGAGGGCCTCGCCGGTGCGCCGCTGAATCTCGATGTCCATCTGCGGGACCTCGCGGGCGAGGCTGCGGAGCGAGTCGCTGACGGTGGCGAGCCCGGCGGAGAGCTCGACCTGCTGCGCGGCGGTGGGGCGGAGCGCCGGGCTGTCGCCGCTCTGCCGCGCCGTCTCATTCGTCAGACCCTCCTGTTCGTACGACAGCGTGAGCACGTCGTCGAGGGCGCGGCGGAGGCCGGCGACGTTCGCGCTCTTGCGCTGCTGCTGCATCTGCTGGCCCATCTGCTGCATCTGCTGCGCCATCTGCTTGAGTTGTTGCTGCATCTGCTGCTGCCCCTGCTGCGCGTCCTGTAGTTGGTTCTGCTGGAGCTGCTCGCTGTTCTGCTTCATCTGCTCCTGCACGCTCTCGATCTGCTCCTGCAGCTCCTGCATGCCCTCCTGCGGCGCGCCCTGCATGTCTTCCATCTGCTCCTGCATCTCCTGCATCATCTCCTGCAGCGCTGCGGCCTCCTCCTGCGCGCGCTGCTGCTCCTCGGCGAGCCGCTGGCGTTCGGCCTCGGCCTCTTCGTCGCTGAGCTCGCCGTCCTGCTGCTGCTCTTCGAGCTCTTCGGTCTGCTCCTGCAGCGCCGTTTCCTGCTCGGCGAGCGACTCGAGCTTCTGCGCGGCCTCGTCCATCTTCTGCGCCGCCTTCATCTTCTCGAACAGCTCGAGCGCGCGCTCCATCCGCTCGCGGAACTGCTCCTCGTTGAACTCGAACTCCTCCATCGATTCCATCATCTGCTGGAGGTCGAGGTTCTCCATCGCCTCCTGCAGCTTTTGCAGCGCCTCCATCAACTCCGGCGTGGCGATCTCTTCGAGCACGCGCTGCAGCTCTTCGTACTGCCGCATCGTCTCCTCCGAGACGAGGTCGTTCTCGCGCATCTGGTCGAGGACGTCCTCCATCTGCTCGGCGCTCTGCTGCACCTGCTCTTCGAGCTGCTGCTGCCGCTCGATCAGGTTGTCGAGCTGGCGGCGGTCCTCCCAGTCGGCGTCCTGCTTGCGGCGGAGCTCGTCGCGGAGCTC
>CAYTJT010000258.1:0-4952 GCA_964438105.1 uncultured Rhodothermales bacterium
GCGGCTTCCACGAGGCCGGGCAGCTCAACGGCTCGGTGCTGCTCGCCCAGGGCGACGAGGTTCTGTACGAGCGCGGCTTCGGCGAGGCGAACAAGTCGTGGAACATCCCAAACACCCCGGACACCCGCTTCCGCATCGGCTCGGTGACGAAGCAGTTCACCGCCGCCCTCATCCTGCAGTTCGCCGAGGACGGCCGCCTCCGCCTCGACGACCCGATCACCGCGCACATCCCGGACTACCCCGCCGCCTCGGGCGACCGCGTCACGGTCCGCCACCTCCTCACCCACACGTCCGGGATCCCGAACTACACGAACCTCCCCACCTTCGGGGACGTGCTGCGCGATCCGTACGAGCCGGACTCGTTCCTCGCGGTCTTCTCCGAGCTGGAGCTCGAGTTCGAGCCCGGCAGCGCGTGGAGCTACAGCAACTCCGGCTACTTCCTGCTCGGGGTGATCGTCGAGGCCGTGACCGGCGAGCCCTACGACGTCGTGCTCCGCGAGCGGCTCCTCGAACCCCTCGGGCTGACGCAGACGGGCTACGACCGCTACGGCGAGATCGTCGAGCGGCGCGCGACCGGGTACGTGCGGACGGGCGGCGGCTACGAGGTGGCGGCCTACCTCGACACGACGATTCCGTACGCCGCGGGCATGATGTACTCCACCGTGCGCGACCTGCACGCGTGGAATCAGACGCTCTACAACGGCGTCGTTTTCAAACGCCCGGAGACGCTGATGAGGATGATCACGCCGAACCTGAACGACTATGCCTATGGGGTCGCCGTGAGCGAGGTGACGATCGGCGACACCACGGTGTCGGCCATCCGCCACGGCGGCGGCATCCCCGGCTTCTCCGCCCAGCTGTGGTACCTCACCGACGGCGACTACACGATCGTCGTGCTCGACAACACGGACGAGAACTCGGGCCGCATCGCCGACGCGATCGCGCGCGCCGTCTACGGTCAGCCGCAGGTCGTGCCGAAGGATCCGATCTCCGTCGAGATGGGCGCCGTGATCGAGCGCGACGGCATCGACGCGGCCGTCGCGCGCTACCGCGAGCTGAAGGAGAACGACCCGGAGTCGTACGACTTCAGCGAGGGCGAGCTGAACTCGCTCGGCTACTTCTACCTCCGCCGGGGCGAGGTGGACACGGCCCTCCGCATCTTCCGGCTCAACGTCGAGTCCTTCCCCGAAGCGTCGAACCCGTACGACAGCCTCGGCGAAGCCTACGTGGAGGCGAACGACCGCGACCTCGCGATCGAGAACTACCGGCGATCGCTCGAGCTGAACCCCGGCAACGGGAACGCGCGGACGATGCTCGCGCGCCTCGGCGCGACGGTCGAGGCGCCCGAGGTCGAGGTCGGCGAGGACGTGCTGGAGAGCTACACCGGGCGCTACCGGCTCCGGCCGGACTTCGCCATCGAGGTCACGCGCCGGGGCGGCCAGCTCTACGCCCAAGCCACGGGGCAGCAGCGCTTCGAGATCTTCCCCTCGTCGCAGACGGAGTTCTACCTCGAGGTCGTGGACGCGCAGATCACGTTCGACGTGGACGAGAGCGGCGCGGTCGAGGGGCTGACGCTGCACCAGAGCGGCCAGCACCTGCCCGCTCCGAAGGCGGAGTAGAGGGCGGAGGAGGACGGTCCGCTTCGGCGACCGCTGCTACGCCGTGCCCCGCGACCGGCTCGCCGCTGCGGCCCGCGACGGGCCTCGATGGGGCTGCGCTGCCGGGACGGTCTTCTCGAACCGCACGGCGAAGCAGCTCCCCGCCCCCGGCTCGCTCTGCGCCGTGATCGCCCCGCCCATCCGGTCCACGTAGTGCTTCGCGATGGACAGCCCGAGGCCGGTGCCCTCGAAGTCGCGGTTCATCCCCCGCGACGCCTGGTGGAAGGGTTCGAACACGTGCGCGAGCGTATCGGCCGGGATGCCGACGCCGGTGTCCTCGACGCGGACGACCACGCTCGTCGGGTTCGTCTCGCACGTCACCCGCACCTCGCCCTCGCGCGTGAACTTGAGCGCGTTCGTGAGGAGGTGGGAGAGGACGGTGTGCAGCCCCTTGGGGTCGAGGTCGACCCAGCCGTTGGGGAGGCCGCTCCCCTCGGCGCGCGCGGCGAAGCCGAGCCGGAGCCCCCTCTCCGCCGCTCGCTGCTCGAAGCTCTCCGTGACCCCGCGCGCCACCTCGATGACGTCGACGCGCTGAGGCTCTAGCTCGACGAGGCCCGACTCGATCTGGGCCTGCTCCAGGATGAGCGTCAGCG
The DNA here is from genome assembly GCA_964438105.1 of uncultured Rhodothermales bacterium. Classification (GTDB taxonomy): domain Bacteria; phylum Bacteroidota; class Rhodothermia; order Rhodothermales; family JANQRZ01; genus JBBSMX01. The sequence continues at coordinate 2,252 of CAYTJT010000258.1, forward strand.
TGTCGAGCAGGCGGTCGCCGCCGCGCCGCACCTCCGCCGCGAAGGGCCGGAGCTCTTCGTCGGCCTCCTCGCGGAGCACGTCGGCGTAGCCGAGGATGGCGGTGAGCGGCGTGCGGACCTCGTGGCTCATGTTCATCAGGAGCGACGCCTTCAGGCGGTCCGCCGCCTCGGCCTTCCGCTTGGCTTCGCCGAGCTGGACGAAGCGCCGCCGCCGGTCCGACATGAACGCGCCGAGGAGCACGCCCATCAGCGTCGTCGTGACGAGGGCGAACTGCAGCGCCGGCCCGTTGATATCGAAGTCCATGATCTCCCCGTCCGCCGCGATGAAAAAGACGAGTACGACGGCCACGTTCAGCACGAGCACGGTGGCCGAGGCGTAGGCGAACCCGTGGCGGACCGCCGCCCAGATCACGGGCAGGAACAGGACGTAGGTGTGGTCGAGCGTCGGCCGCTGCGGGAGGCCGAACACGACGAGGGCCGCGCCCAGGGTGAAGACGAGCAGCCCGAGCGCGCCCGCCCACTCGCGCGCCGTCTCCAGCACGGGGCGGCGGTCCGGCATCTCGAACACGTCCGCCCCCGCCGGCTCGCGCGTCCACAGCGCCCCGATGGCGCCCGCCCCCAACAACAGCGGCGGCGCGAGGGCGACGATGCCGGAGACGTCCCCGGCCCAGTACATCAACGTCCTGATGGGGACCTCCCCCCACGGCAAGGCCCCGTGGGCCGCTACGTTTACGGCCTGTGACGCTCCCATGACGAGGGCCCCCGCCGCCGTCAGGGCCACGAACCACAGCACGTCGCTCAAGCGCGGCAGGCGCGGGTCGATCTCGACTTTCCGCAGGAGCAGCGCCGCCACACTGCCAAACACAGTCACAATGCTGATCCCGTAGACCACGAAGGCCGACACGGGGAGCCCCTCCGAGTTGAACAGGAAGTAGCTCATCGCGGGCCCGAGGGCGAGGAGGGGCAGGAACCGGAGCCCGAAGACCAGGAGCAGCACGTAGGCGAGCGCCGCCGGGGGGAACCAGATGGAGATGTTCGGCGCGCTGATGGTGAAGTACTCCGCGGCGTACCGCACCAAGAACCACAGCACGGGGTAGGCCACCACGACGAGGGCCGACCCCAGCCCCCCCAGCGGGACGTGCAGCGCCGATGGCGTCTCATCCTCCGGCGCGAAGTCCTCGCGTGAGGCGAGCACGGAATCGTTCGAATGCTCCTGATCCATAGCAGGCCGATCTACGCCTAAAGAAAAAGAAACCGATCATCTGATTATCCTCTTACGCAGCAACACGGCGCGAGGGTCTAGCCGATCTGCGCGGACCGTCGTCGCACCTCAGGCCGCAGCCGTCTCCCGCAGCTCGCGCTTGAACCGCTCGGCGAGGGCCTCGGCCTCGTCGCGCGTCCGCGCCTCGGTGTAGATCCGCAGGATCGGCTCGGTGTTCGACGTGCGGAGGTGGACCCACCCCTCGTCGAAGTCGATCTTCACGCCGTCGACGGTCGAGATCCGCTCGTCGGCATAGCGCTCGGCGAGGGCGTCGAGGAGATCCTTCGCGTCGAGCCCGTCGAGGGGGAGCTTGTTTTTCGAGATGTGATATTCGGGGTAGTCCGCCCCGATTTCGGAGAGCGACTTCCCGGTCTCGGCGAGGTGTTGCAGCACGAGCGCGGCCCCGGCGAGCGCGTCGCGCCCGTAGTGCAGCGCGGGCAGGATCACCCCGCCGTTGCCCTCGCCGCCGAGCACGGCGTCGTGCGCGCGCATCGCCTCGACGACGTTCACCTCGCCCACCGCCGAGCGGTGCACGGGCTGGTCGAACCGCGCCATCACGTCCTCGATCAGTCGGCTCGACGAGAGGTTCGTGGCGAAGGGGCCGGGCTGCTTCCGCATCAGGAAGTCGGCGGCGACGACCTGGGTTTTCTCCTCGCCGAAAAACGTCCCGCCGTCGGCGATGAGCGCGAGCCGGTCGGCGTCGGGGTCGACGACGAGGCCGAGGTCGGCGCCGGTGTCGGCGACGATCTGCGTCGTCTCGGTGAGGTGCTCGGGCAGCGGCTCGGCGGGGTGCGCGAAGCGGCCCGTCGGCTCCCCGTTGACGACGTGGATGCGGTCCTTCTTCACGCCGAGGGCTTCGAGGAGGGCCGGGAGCGCGAACCCGCCGACCGAGTTGATCCCGTCCACGACGAGCTGGAAGTCGCGCGCCGCGATCGCTTCGGGGTCGATGTAGGGCAGGGCGAGGATCTGCTCGATGTGGTGCTGGAGGAAGTCGGCCTCGCGGTAGGCGCCGATCTCGTCGTAGGCCACCGTGAAGTCCTCGCCGCTGTCCGCGCGGTCGATCACGGCCTGCCCGTCGGCGGCCGAGAGGAACTCGCCGCGCTCGTCGAGCAGCTTGAGCGCGTTCCAGGGGGCGGGGTTGTGCGAGGCCGAGAGGATGATGCCGCCGTCGGCCTCGGTCTTGAGCACGGCCATCTCGACGGTCGGCGTCGTGGCGAGCCCGGCGTCGATGACGTGGCACCCGACGCTCTGGAGCGTGGCGGCGACGATCCGGCTGCACACCTCGCCCGTCACGCGCCCGTCGCGCCCGACGACGACCGTGGGCTGCCGCTTGGCGCGGTCGCGGAGCCACGCCCCGTAGGCCGACGCGTAGGTCACGAGGTTGGCGGGGCTGAGGCCGTCGCCGAAGACGCCGCGGATGCCGGAGATGGAGACGATGAG
>CAYTJT010000259.1:0-4941 GCA_964438105.1 uncultured Rhodothermales bacterium
CCTCTCGCAGGGCGTCCCGATGCTCCTCGGCGGCGACGAGCTCTCGCGCACGCAGGGGGGCAACAACAACGCGTACTGTCAGGATAACGAGGTCAACTACTACGACTGGGACCTCGACGAGCGCGAGCGGGAGTTCCTTGAGTTCGTCCGCCAGGCCATCGACTTCCGCAAGGGGCACGCCTCGTTCCGCCGCCGCCACTTCCTCCACGGCTCCGCCGACGAGCACGGCATCAAGGACGCGCTCTGGTGGCACCCCGAGGGCCGCGAGATGACGCACGAGGACTGGGAGCGGAACGGGCTCCGCGCCTTCGGGATGCTCCTCCGCGGCGACCGCATCCGCGGCGTGAATGCCCGTGGCGAGAAGCGGAGCGACGACACGTTCCTCCTCCTCTTCAACAAGAGCGGCGACCCCGTCACGCTCGTGCCCCCCACCGCGGAGGCCGACCACCCCGCCGGGTGGGAGACGGTGCCCCCCTTCGACGGCGGCAAGCCCGTGGCGATCGCCGCCGACGAGCCGGCCGAGCTCGAAGCGCACGCCCTCGTGGTGTTCCGGGCGATCCCGGCGTGACCCCCCGCCGCGCTCGCGGTCGCTCGCTACGCTCACTCACAGCGACGCGCGGCTGTCCCCCTAATTTAGGGGGACATCTTTTCCTTTCCTGAGCGAAGCGATGAGAGGGAAAGCGGGGGGTACGCGGGCGGGTCAGGGGACCCGCCGCAGCACGGCCCACGGTAGCGGCGTCGCGCCCGGGTCGAGCGCGTCGGTCGGGGCGATCTCGGCGCCGGTCAGCCACTCCGTCCAGCTCCACTCGGCCCACGCTTCGGGGAGCGCGACGGTGGCGGGCGCGGCGTCGGCGAACGTTGCGGGGAAGCGGGGCGCGAGGACGATGAATGCGTCGTCCCCGCTGGAGCGGGGCGGGCTGTCGGTCTCGCGGGCGAAGGCGATCCAGTGCTCAGCGCCGTCTCCTTCCGCGTCGAGCGCGCGGTACCCGCCCTCGAACAGCTCGGGCGCGTCGCGCCGGAGCCGGAGGAGGCGGGCGGTGAGGTAGAGCTTGACCCGCTCGTCCTGCCCGTCGATCAGTCCTCGAATAGCGTCGGCGTCGGGGGCGTCGAGCAGACCGCCGAACGCGTCGAGGAGGTGGGCGCGGTGGTCGTAGTCCACGGGCCGCCGGTTGTCGGGGTCGACGAGCGAGAGGTCGAGGAGCTCGGTGCCCTGGTAGAAGTCGGGGACGCCGGGGACGGTCAGCTTGAGGACCGTCTGCGTGACGGTGTGAAAGAACCCGAACCGGGCGAGCGTCGCGGCGAAGCCGACGAGCGCGTCGGGGGTGCGCTCGTCGGCGCAGACGCCGCGCACGAACGCCTCGAGGTCGGACTCGTACGCCTCGTTCGGGTTGATCCAGCTCGTTTCGAGCTTGCTCTCGCGGGCGGCCTTCTGGACGTACTCCCACAGCCGGTCGGCGAGGTCGCCGTGGTCCGCCGGCTCGCCGTCGGCGCCGTGCCAGAGCGCGGCGAGGGTTTGGAAGAAGAGGTAGGCGTGCGTCGGGATCGGCCCGCGCTCGCCGCCGTGGTCGTCCCCGACGACGGTGAGCGCGGCGAGCGTTTCGGCCCACGCCTCGGGCGCTTCGGCGAGGCCGAGGAGCCGCATCCGGGTGTCCTCGCCGCGCTTGTGGTCGTGCGTCGCGGTGGCGATGAGCGCGTGGGGGTATTGGAGCGCGCGGAAGCGGTTGTGCGCGTGGAACGCCTGCCGCGAGAGGCTGAACTCGTCGGGCTCGCCGCCGACCTCGTTCAGCGCCGTCAGCCGGTGGTAGCGGTAGAACGCCGTGTCCTCGACGCCCTTCGCCGCGACGGGCGCGGTGTATTGCTGGAACCGCCCGACGAACGCGCGCTGCCGCTCCTCCAGGTCCTCGCGTACGTCGCCGAGGATGACGCGGGCGATGAAGTCGTACACCGTCGACTCCACGGCCGGGTTGCGCGATTTGGCGCGGTGCACGGCGTGCTCGATCACCTCGCGCGCGCCGTCGCCGTCGTGGTCGGGGAGGTAGGTGCGGTAGCGGTCCACGGCGGCGACGGTCTCCTGCAGCGCCTCGCGGAGCGCTTCGAGCGTGAAGTCGCGCGTGTGGTAGTCGGCCTCGGAGATGCGGTCGAGCTCGTAGGCGAGCCGGAAGAGCTCGCTCGAAAGGCTCGTCTCCATCACGAGGACTTTGCTGCGGTGCACCTCGCGGCTCCACGGCCGCGCGTCGGGCGCGAACCGCCGCCATGCGCGGTCGAGCGGGATCTCGGCGTAGGGGCGGAGGAGGAGGTGGAGTACGTCGTTCATGAAGCCGTAGCCGGTGGCGCCGTCCACGGGCCAGGCTTCGGGCAGCGTCTCGCCGTGGGCAAGGATCTTCTCGACCCAGACGCGTTGCGCCCCGAGCTCGCGGAGCTTGTCGAGGTAGTCGTGCGGGTCGAACAGCCCGTCGATGTGGTCGATGCGGACGCCGTCGACGGCCTCGTGCGCCAGCAGTTCGCCGAGGAGGCGGTGCGCTTCCCAGAACACCTCGTCGTCCTCCATCCTGAGGCCGACGAGCTCGTTGATGTCGAAAAAGCGGCGGTAGTTGATCTCGTAGCCGGCGGTGCGCCAGTGCGAGAGCCGCCACCACTGCCGCTCGAGGAGGGCGTGGAGCGCGTCGTGGTCGAGCGCGTCGGCCCAGTCGGCGGGGTCCACGTCTTCGAGGGCGGCGAGGCGGAGGGCGAGGGCCTCGGCCTTGCTGCGCTCCTCGGGCTGCAGCCCGGCGTAGGCCTCGGCGAGTTCTTTCAGGTCCCAGTACGGCTCCGTTCGCTCGTACCGCTCCAGCACGGCGTCGAAGAGCGCGTCGTAGGTCGCGGGGCTGAGGGCGAAGCGGTTGTCGTAGTACGTCGCGTAGAACCGGCCGTCCTCGTACGCCAGCCCGAGCTCGTCGTCGTCGAGCGCGTCGCCGTAGGGGCTGCCGAGGAACGGGAGGAGGATCTTCCCCTGCAGCTCCGGCTTGAGCGGGCGCCAGTCGATGTCGAACGTGTCGGCGTGGGGCGAGAACGGGCCGTGGGCGAGCACGTCCTGCCACGCCACATTGCTCGGCCCGACGCCCGCGTGGTTCGGCACCCAGTCGAGGATGACCTTCAGCTCGTGCTCGGTCGCGGCGGCGAGGAGGCCGTCGAGCCCTTCCCGGCCGCCGTACGCTTCGCGGACCTCGTTGTGGTCGACGACGTCGTAGCCGTGCGTGCTGCCCTCGCGCGCCTCGGTGACGGGGGAGAGGTAGAGGTGGCTGACGCCGAGGCGCTGGAGGTAGGGCAGGAGCGCCTCGGCCTCGGCGAAGCCGAAGTCGGGCTGGAGCTGGAGGCGGTAGCTGGCGGTCACGGAGGCAGGGGTGAGGGGAGAGGCAGGGCGATACGGACCCCCCGACGCGCTCGCAGTCGCTCGCTGCGCTCACTCTTGGCAACGCGCGGCTGTCCCCCTAAGCTAGGGGAACAGCTCCGTGAGCGATGAGCGCGTAAGCGCGATGCGAGCGGAGCGGGGGGTCAGGTGCGGACAACGAGGGCGCCGGGCCGCGCGAACCGGACGACATCGTCGTCGGCCGTCGTGGGGTGCGGGTCGGCGGCGAACGCGGCGTCCTCGGTGTCGAGCACGACGTCGGCGCCGAGCGGGAGCGGCAGCGCCACGTCGGCGGCGAGCGCGACGAGCAGGTGGTGGTCGCCGCGCTGGACGACGAGCCCGCGCTCGCCGTGGGCCGTCGCCGCAGTGAAATCGCCGAGGCGGGGGCGGAGCGAGAGGAGCGCGCGGTAGAGGCGGAGCGTCGCGGCGTGGTCGCCGGTCCCGACCTCGTCCCAATCGAGTGTACTGGCGCGGAACGTCGCGGGGTCCTGCGGGTCGGGGACCGTGCCCTCGAAGCCGGGGAAGTCCCTGAACTCATCCCTCCGCCCCGCGCTCACGAGCGGGCCGAGCTCGGCGTTGTGGTCGGTGAAAAACTGGAACGGCGTCGACGCGGCCCACTCCTGCCCCATGAAGAGGAGCGGCAGCTCGGGAGCGAAAAGGAGGAGCGCGCTCGCCGCGCGGTACGCCGCGAGCGAGGCCGTCTCCGTCAGCCGGTCGCCCATCGGTCGGTTGCCGATCTGGTCGTGGTTCTGGATGCAGACGACGCACTGGTCGCGGCGGATGCCGTCGGCGCTCGTGCCGCGCGGCGCGCCCGTCGCCGGGTCGGTCCGGCCGTCGTAGTACCACCCGCGCTCGATGGTCTCCGCGATCTGCGCCGCCGTGGCGTCGGCGAACGAGGCGTAGTAGCCCTCGGTGTCGCCCGCGACGACGTTGCGGGCGAGGTGGTGGAGGTCGTCGGCCCAGACGGCGTCGAGCCCGTAGCCCTCGGGCCGCGGGCGGAGCAGTGTGTTGAGGTTGCGGTGATCCTCGGCGACGAGGACTCGGTCGGGCCCGGGGAGCGCGGCGACGGCTTCGCTCAGTTCCGCGAGGAGGTGCGGCTCGCTGTCGTCCACGAGCGCGTGCGTCGCGTCGAGCCGGAGCCCGTCGAGGTGGTACTCGCGCAGCCAGTGGAGGGCGTTGTCGACGATGAAGCCGCGGACGCCCGCGCAGCCGTCGTCGCCGAGGTTGACGGCGTCGCCCCACGGCGTGTGGTGCCGGTCGGTGAAGACGGGACCAAAGACGGCGAGGTACGCGCCGTCCGGTCCGAGGTGGTTGTAGACCACGTCGAGGAAGACGGCGAGGCCGAGGCGGTGGGCGCGGTTGACGAGCGCGCGGAGGTCGTCGGGCGATCCGTAGGCGCGGCTCGGCGCGTAGAGCGCGGCGCCGTCGTAGCCCCAGTTCCAGCGGCCGGGGAAGTCCGCCACCGGCATCAGCTCGACGGCCGTCACGCCGAGGTCGCGGAGGTGCTCCAGCTTCCCCATTGCCGCGCGGAACGTGCCCTCCGGCGTGAACGTGCC
>CAYTJT010000260.1:0-4877 GCA_964438105.1 uncultured Rhodothermales bacterium
GCGGCGGTACCCCGGCCGCGCCGAACAGCGTCCCGCCCGACACCGCGCCGCCCGTCCTCACCGACGTCGAAGTGGGCGATGCCGGGCAGTCCGTCCTCGCGTTTTTCGACGAGCCGCTCGATGCCTCGACCGTCATCCCCGCCAACTTCGCGCTCAGCGGCGACGCGCCCGCGATCACCGCTGCCGACTATCTCGGCGACGACGACGCGGCCGTGCTGCTGACCCTCGCCGCCCGCCTCCCCGGCGGCGACTACACCCTCACCGCCGACGGCGTCGCCGACCAGCTCGGGAATGCGACGGTACAGGCGACGATCGACTTCTCGTTCTCGCCCGACGAGACACCCCCCGCGCTCCTCCGCGCCTCCGCCGTCGACGCGACGACGGTCGAGGTGCTGTTCTCCGAACCCGTGACTTTGGAGACCGCCCTCGACCCGTCGAACTATTCCATCGACAACGGGATCGGGCAGCCCGCCTCGGTGCAGGCCCCGCGCATCGAACAGGCCCGCGTGGCCCTGACCCTCGCGACCCCGCTCGCCGAGGGCACGCGCTACACGCTCACCGTCACCAGCATCGCCGACCTCGTCGGCAACGAACTCGATGAAGCGACGACGCCGTTCTTCTTCGGCGAGGGCGCCGTGCCCGCCCCCCGTGAGATCGTCGTCAACGAGATCCAGTTCCAGTCGCCGCTCGGCAACGACGGCGAGTACGTCGAGCTGTACAACCGCTCCGACGAGAACTTCGACCTCAGCGCGTTCACCCTCAACGATGAGAACAGCGCCCCCGCCCCGCTCGCCGACGCGCCGTTCTTCCTCCTGCCCGATCAGTACGTCGTACTCGTCGCGAACGCGGCGGTGTTCGCCGAAACGTTTCCCGAGGCCGGGCCGGTGCTCGAAGTCGACGGCTTCCCGAACCTCAACTCGGACGACGACGCCGTCGTCGTTCGCTATCCCGACGCCGGGGTGACGGTCGATTCGGTTTTTTACCTGGACGATTGGGGCGAGTCCGACACCGACGCGCTCGAACGCATCGATCCGGCCGGGCCGAGCAACGTGTTCGTCAACTGGGCGTCGTCCGAGGCTGAGCCGGGCGGCACGCCGGGCGCGCCGAACTCCGTGCTCGGCGAGGACACCGGGGCGCCCGCCGTCGTGTTCGCCGAGCAGATCGACGGGACGACGGTGCGCGTCACCTTCACCGAGCCGCTCGATCCCGCGACAGTCGAGGCCGCCGATTTCACGGTCGGCGGCACCGCGCCCGACTCCGTCGCCGTGTCCGCGATGGAGCCGACCGTCGATCTCTTCGGCGCCTTGGACGGCACGACGGTGAGGGTCGACGGCGTGGCGGACTTCGTCGGGAACGTGCTGGAGAGCGCCGAGGTGCCCCTCGCTCAACTCGCCCCCGTCGGCGGGCTCGTCGTGAACGAGATCATGTTCGACCCGCTGCGCGATCCGAACGACGGCCGCGTCGATGGCACCGAGTACCTCGAACTCTACAACGCGAGCGACGTCACGCTCACGCTCACACGCGCGCAGATCACCGACGCGCAGGACGAGAACGGCGCCGTCCGCGACATCGACATCGGCGGGGCGTCGACCGGGGCCGCGCCCTTCGCCGCGCTCGAACCCGGGCAGTACGCCGTCGCCTTCGCCGATACGAGCGTCTTCGGCGACCGGTTCGAGAGCCCACCGTCGCAGAGCGCCCTCGCCGACTCGTCGCTTCTCGCCCGCGTCTTCCCCAGCACCGATTTTTCCGGCGTGCTCCTCCTCCCCGTCGACCGCACCTCGCTCTCGCTCACCAACACCGAGGACACGATCCGCCTGCTCCGCGGCGACGGCGTGCTCGTCGACAGCGTAGCGTACGCCGACGACTGGCACCGACCCGAGCTCGACGACGCTACCGGGGTGGCGCTGGAGCGGATTAGCCCTGAAGGGCCGAGCAGCGAGGCGGGCAACTGGACGTCGAATCTGAGTCTATCGGGCACGCCGGGCCAGCCGAATAGCGTGTTCCTCCTCCCCGGCGAGACGCCGCCCGCGCCGGGCCTCGCGGTGTCGCCCTCCCCCTTCAACGCCGACGTCGGGACGCAGATCAGCTACACGCTGGAGTCCGACGCGGCGCTCGTGCGGGTCCGCATCTTCGACGGCGCCGGCCGGCTCGTGCGGACGCTCGAAGACGCCGCGCTCGGCGGCAACACCCTCGCGGGCACGCTGACGTGGCAGGGCCGCGACGACGACGGGCAGCCGCTGCGCATCGGCATCTACGTCGTGTTCCTCGAAGCGCTCGACCTGAACGGCGGGCGGACGGAGGCGTACAAAGAAGTGGTCGTGCTGGCCCGGACGCTGTGAGCGATTTCTCTGGCGGATGCTCCCCGCCGCGCATATTTTGGGAACGGTCTCTCCCGCACTTTTTGACGGAACTGCCCCCGCCCGCTCCTGTTTACGGGCGTGCACGATTCAGCCCGCGGCTCGGCTGTCGGCGCCGCGGCAGCCAGCGAACTCTCGATCCCATGAGCACGAACGTATCCCCCGCCCCCCCCACGCAGCGCCCCTCGCCGGTCAAGCTCAGCGACCGGGCCGCGACCGAAGTCAAGCGGATCGTCGCGAACAAGCAGGTCCCCGAGGGCTACGGCCTCCGCATCGGCGTCAAAGGCGGCGGGTGCTCGGGCATGAGCTACGTGCTCGGGTTCGACAAGCAGCGCGAGCACGACCTCGAATTCGACATCGACGGCATCGTCGTGTTCATGGACAAGCGCCACGGCCTCTACCTCATGGGAACGACCGTCGACTACCACGATGGGCTCGACGCGCGCGGGTTCGTCTTTGAAAATCCTAACGCCACCCAGACGTGTGGGTGCGGCTCCAGCTTCAGCGCCTGAGCGATGGGCTCGCCGGACGCTCGGCGCGCCGTGAGCCCCGCTCGCCCTGCGCCTGCGACCGTTCGCCTTTGTTTCGACCGCGAGCACGCATGAGGCCGCCGCGGTCCCACGTTCTCCCGTTCCAGAGCCTCGGCGACGGATCTCGATTTATGCAGCCGGCGGGCGCGGCCTCCACGTGCGAGGCTCGTCCGCCCCTCTACGACTCCTTACATGGAAGGTAACTTTTCAAACCGCGTACGCGACGTGATCTCCTACAGCCGCGAAGAAGCCATCCGGCTGGGGCACGATTACATCGGCACCGAGCACCTCCTGCTCGGGGTCATCCGCGAGGGCGAGGGCATCGCGGTCAAGATCCTCCGCAACCTCGGGGCCGACCTCCTCAAGCTCAAGAAAGCGATCGAGGACACGGTCCGCTCCACCGGCGGCACCCTCACCGTCGGGAACATCCCGCTGACGAAGCAGGCCGAGAAGGTGCTCAAGATCACCTACCTCGAGGCCAAGCTCTACAAGAGCGACGTGATCGGGACCGAGCACTTGCTGCTGTCCCTTTTGCGCGACGACGAGAACATCGCCGCGCAGATCCTCCAGCAGGGCTTCTCGATCACGTACGACGCCGTCCGCGCCGAACTAGACTCGATCATCTCCGGCAAAAGCTCCCCCCGTGCGTCCGCCTCGGGGCGCGGGGCCTCCTCCGGTCAAGGCAGAGAGCGAAGCAAAATGGCAGAAAAGAGCAAGACCCCCGTCCTCGACAACTTCGGCCGCGACCTCACGCAGCTCGCCGAAGAAGACAAGCTCGACCCCATCGTCGGGCGCGAGCGCGAGATCGAGCGCGTGGCGCAGGTGCTGAGCCGCCGCAAAAAGAACAACCCGGTCCTCATCGGCGAGCCCGGCGTCGGCAAGACGGCGATCGCCGAGGGCCTCGCGCTCCGCATCGTGCAGCGCAAGGTCAGCCGCGTGCTCTACGACAAGCGCATCGTCACGCTCGACCTCGCCGCCCTCGTCGCGGGCACGAAGTACCGCGGGCAGTTCGAGGAGCGGATGAAGGCCGTGATGAACGAGCTCGAGAAGAGCCCGAACGTCATCCTCTTCATCGACGAGCTCCACACGCTCGTCGGGGCCGGCGGCGCGAGCGGCAGCCTCGACGCGTCGAACATGTTCAAGCCCGCGCTCGCCCGCGGCGAGATCCAGTGCATCGGCGCGACCACGCTCGACGAGTACCGGCAGTACATCGAGAAGGACGGCGCGCTCGACCGGCGTTTCCAGAAGATCCTCGTCGAGCCCGCCACCCCGGACGAGGCCCTCGAGATCCTCCGCAACATCAAGGACCGCTACGAGGAGCACCACAACGTCCGCTTCGACGAGGACGGCCTCGAGCTCTCCGTCAAGCTCGCCGAGCGCTACATCACCGACCGGCACCTCCCCGACAAGGCCATCGACGTGATGGACGAGGCGGGCGCCCGCGTGCACCTCTCGAACATCAAGGTGCCGAAGGAGATCGTCACGCTCGAAGAGCAGATCGAGGAGGTGAAGGAGGAGAAGAACCAGGTCGTCAAGAGCCAGAAGTTCGAGGAGGCCGCCCGCCTCCGCGACAAGGAGAAGAAGCTGCAGGAAGAGCTCGAGAACGCCAAAGAGGAGTGGGAGCGTCAGGCCGAGACCGAGGTCCACGACGTCACCGAAACCGACATCGCCCAGGTCGTCGCGATGATGACCGGCATCCCGGTCGACAAGATCTCGTCGCCCGAGGGGCAGAAGCTCATGAAGATGGGCGAGACGCTCAAGGGCACGGTCGTCGGCCAGGACGAGCCCATCGAGAAGCTCTCGCGCGCGATCCGCCGCACGCGCGCCGGGCTCAAGGACCCCAAGCGTCCGATTGGCTCGTTCATCTTCCTCGGCCCCACGGGCGTCGGGAAGACCGAGCTCGCCAAGCGGCTCACGGAGTTCCTCTTCGACAGTCAGGACGCGCTCATCCGCATCGACATGTCGGAGTACATGGAGAAGTTCTCCGTGT
>CAYTJT010000261.1:0-4877 GCA_964438105.1 uncultured Rhodothermales bacterium
GGTGCGGCGCGGCGCGGCCGTCGCGCAGATCACCGCGACGATGGGGCAGGCCGGCGTGGCGCAGGCCGAGGCCGCGCTCGAAGCGGCCGAGGCGCAGGCCGAGCTCGCCGAGGACCAGTTCCGCCGGCAGGAGCCGCTGCTCCAGGACTCGATCATCTCGGCCGCCGAGTTCGAGGCCGTCCGCACGCAGCGGGCCTCGGCGCGGGCGTCGGTGGCGCAGGCCCGCGCGGCGCTCGCGCAGGCCCGGCAGAACCTCGCCTACACCCGCGTCACGGCCCCGTTCACCGGCACCGTCGAGGAGCGCTTCGTCGAGCGCGGCGAGCAGGTCAGCCCGGGGATGCCCGTCGTCCGCCTCGTCTCGACGGCGACGGTCGACATCGAGGCCGGCGTGCCCGAGCGCTACGCGAACGACATCCGGCGCGGCACGCCCGTCCGCATCCAGCCCACGGCCTACGGGCTCCCCGAGATGAGCGGCACGGTGACGTTCGTCGGCAGCGCGATCGACCCGCAGAGCCGGACGTTCCCCATCGAGATCTCGATCGACAACCGCGCGGGCGCGCTCAAGCCGGCGATGATCGCGAAGCTCTTCGTCACCCGCTCCGAGCTCGACGGCGTGCTCGCCGTGCCGCTCGCCGCGATCGTGCGCGACGAGCGCGGCGCGAGCGTCTACGTCGCCGTCCCGGCCGAGGGCGACACGTACCTCGCGGAGCGCCGCGCCATCACCACCGGCTCGTCGTCGGACGGGCAGGTCGTCGTGACCGACGGGCTGGAAGCGGGCGACCGCGTCGTCGTGGCCGGCCAGACGCAGATCGCCGACGGCGACCGCCTCCGCATCTCCGAGCGCACCGACCTCGCCGCCGCCAGATAACGCCGTACGGGCACGATGCATCGTGCCCCCGCCGCCCCCACCACCGCGCCCACCCACGCCCAACCCTCGGCGTTATGAAGATCACCAACATCGCCATCGACAACCGGATCGCCGTCATCGTCCTGACGGGGCTCCTCGTCCTCGGCGGCCTCCTCGCCTACGTCTCGATCCCGAAGGAGTCCGCCCCGGAGATCGAGTTCGCGACGATCGTCGTGACGACGGTCTACCCCGGCGCAAGCCCCGACGACATCGAGTCGATCATCACCCAGGAGATCGAGGGCGAGGTGGCCTCGATCGACGGGATCGACGACCTCCGCAGCACCTCGTCCGAGGGCGTCTCGACCGTCGTGATCGAGTTCACCCCCGACGTGGACGTGGACGACGCCGAGATCGACGTGCGCGAGGCCGTCGACCGCGCCCAGGTCGAGTTCCCCGAGGACGTCGAGGAGCCGATCGTCTCCGAGCTCGACACGTCGGAGTTCCCGATCATCAACATCAACCTCGCCGCGGGCTACTCGCTCGCGCAGCTCCGCGACGTCGCGGAGGACCTGCAGGACGAGATCGAGCAGGCGCCGGGCGTGCTCGAGGTCAACCTCATCGGCGGGCTCACGCGCGAGGTGCAGGTCAACGTGGACCTCGCCGCGCTCCAGGGCTACAACCTCACCTTCAACGACGTCATCGGGACGATCCAGGGTGAGAACACGAACATCCCCGGCGGCTCCGTCGACGTCGACCGGCTGAACTACCTCGTCCGCGTCGACGGCGAGTTCGACAGCCCGGAGGAGATCGAGACGCTCGTCGTGGCGACGCCCGGCGGGCAGCCGGTCTACGTCCGCGACATCGCCGAGGTGCAGATGGGGTTCAAGGACCGCGACTCGTACGCGCGGCTGCAAGTCCTCAAGACCGAGGTCGAGGACGGCGAGTACGTCGTCAACCCGACGCCCGAGAACCTCAACGTCATCTCGCTCAGCGTCACGAAGCGGCCCGGCGAGAACATCATCGAGACGGTCGACGCCGTGCGCGAGACGGTCGATACGTTCGGGCTCCCGAACGGGACCGAGGTGACGTACACGGGCGACGAGTCCGAGAACGTCGAGACGCTCGTGAAGGACCTCGAGAACAACATCATCGCCGGGCTGATCTTCGTCGTGGCCGTGCTGCTGTTCTTCCTCGGCGTCCGCACGGCCACGCTCGTCGGGATTGCGATCCCGCTCTCGATGATGCTCTCGTTCCTGATCTTCTCGGCGATGGGGCAGACGCTGAACTTCATCATCCTGTTCAGCCTCATCATCGCGCTCGGGATGTTGGTGGACAACGCCGTCGTGATCGTCGAGAACATCTACCGCTACCGCGAGGAGGGCTACGGGCGGTGGGAGGCGGCCAAGCTCGGGACCGGCGAGGTCGGGCTCGCCGTGGCCGCCTCCACGGCCACGACCGTCGCGGCGTTCGCGCCGATGCTGCTGTGGCCCGGCATCATCGGGAAGTTCATGAGCTACATGCCGCTGACGCTGATCGTCACGCTGTCGGCCTCGCTCTTCGTCGCGCTCATCATCAACCCCGTCATCACGGGCTACCTCGTCCGGCTCGACTCCGAAGAGAAGCCCGAGCGGAGCCGTCGTGCGCGGCTCTTCGCCGCCGGCGCGATCGTCTTCACGGCGCTCGTCCTGCTGCTGGCGAACTGGAAGACGTTCGTGTTCCTCGCCGTGCTCATCCCGACGCTCTACCTCTTGCACACGCGCCTGCTCAACCCCATCGCGCAGCGGTTCCAGCGCCGGACGATGCCGCGGCTGACGGAGCGCTACCGCCGCTTCCTCGCGTGGATGCTGGAGCGGGACTACACCCCGAAGCGGGCCTTCCTGCGCAACACGTTCGCGCTCGGCAGCTTCACCGTCGGCGTCCTCCTCCTCATCGGCGGGTCGGTGCTGCGGGGCGCGAGCCCGGAGGCCGCCCTCCTCCTCCTCGTGCCGGGCGGGCTGCTGCTCGCCGTCGGCGTGCTCGGCATCGTCGCCCACGCGCTCGAGACGATCATGCTCGGGCGGATGGGCTCGGTCAAGGCGGGGCTCGTCTTCGGCGCCGTCGTCGGCGCCCTGTGCACGCTGCTGTGGGTGGGGGGGCGGATCGAGAACCCCCTCGTGATCCTCGAGCTGATGACGCTGCCGACGGTGATCGTGGTGTTCGGGCTGCTCGGAGCGCTCGTGCTCAAGGGGCGCAAACGGCTGCTCCTGACCGACAACCGCGCCCGGCTGATCACGGCCACGCTCGCCTCGCTCGTCGCCATCGTCGGGCTCTTCGCGCTCGCCCCGACGGGCGTGGTGTTCTTCCCCGACACCGACCCCAACTTCGTCCGGGTGAAGGTCGAAGCCCCGCTCGGGACGAACATCGAGGCGTCGAACGCGATCGCGCAGGAGGCCTACGGCCGGATCCAGGGCGTGCTCGACGAGAACGAGGCCAGCGAGGAGAACGTCAAGACGCTCCTCACCCAGGTCGGCATCGGCGGCGATGCGATGTTCGGTGGCGGCGCGTCGAGCCCCGAGAACAGCCAGATCACGCTGACGATGAAGGACTACGCCGACCGCGCCGAGCCGAGCACGCTCACGCTGCGGAAGGTCCGCGACCAGCTCCAGGGCATCCCCGGCACGACGATCGAGATCACCAAGGACGAGCAGGGTCCGCCCACCGGTAAGCCCGTGAATATCGAGGTCGCGGGCGAGAACTTCGACCAGATCGTCGCCGTCTCGCAGTCCATCAAGCAGCAGCTCATCCGCGGCGCGACGCAGCCCGGCGAGGACGGCGCGCCCCCGCTCGAAGGGCTCGTCGATATCTCGGACAACCTCAACACCGGCCGCCCCGAGTTCCAGGTCGACATCGACCGCGAGCGCGCCGCCCGCTTCGGCCTCTCGACGTCGCAGATCGCGACGACGGTCCGCGCCGCCATCAACGGCATCGAGGCGAGCACGTACCGCACGGGCGAGGACGAGTACGACATCACCGTCCGCCTCCGCGACCGCGACCGCGAGAGTCTGGAGACGCTCCGCAGCCTGACGATCCTCGAAGAGGGCCAGCAGATCCCGCTCGTCGCCGTGGCCGACATCTCCGTCGGCAGCGGGCTCGGCTCCATCACCCGGCTCGACCAGGAGCGCGTGGTGACGGTCCAGGGCGACGTGGCCGAGGGGCTCAACGGGAACGCCGTGCTCGCCACCGTGCAGGACTACCTCGCGCCCTACGTCGAGAACGAGGTGCCGCCGGGCGTGACCGTCCGCTACACCGGCGAGAGCGAGGACCAGCAGGAGAGCTTCGGCTTCCTCACCACGGCCCTCCTCATCGGCCTCTCCCTCATCACGATCATCCTCCTCCTCCAGTTCAACTCCATCGGCAACCCGCTCATCATCATGATCGCCACCGGCTTGAGCCTCATCGGTGTGATGCTCGGGCTGATCCTCACGCGGACGCCGTTCGGGCTGATGACGTTCATCGGCGTGATCTCGCTCGCGGGCATCGTCGTGAACAACGCGATCGTGCTGATCGACTACATCGAGCAGCTCCGCGACCGCGGGCTGGAGAAGCAGAAGGCCGTGATCGAGGGCGGCGCCACGCGCCTCCGCCCCGTCTTGCTGACGGCGTTCACGACCATCATCGGGCTGATCCCGCTCACCTTCGGCATCAACATCGACTTCGTCGGGCTGATCGCGGACCTCGACCCGGCCTTCCAGTTCGGCTCGGAGAACACGCAGTTCTGGGGGCCGATGGGCACGGCGATCATCTCGGGCCTGACGTTCGCGACGTTCCTCACGCTCGTGATCGTGCCGGTGATGTACTCGACGTTCGACTCGATCGCGACGCGGATGCGCTCGGCCCCGGCCGCCTCCGCGACGGCGCCCGCCGCCGCCGGACCGGCGACGCTCACGCCCGCCCCGGTCGCCGCGTCCGGCAACGGCCTCGGCGACGGCAGCACGGTCACGCCCGCGCCGGAGCCCCGCTCGTGACCTCTCGCCCCACCCCGCCCGCCCCC
>CAYTJT010000262.1:0-346 GCA_964438105.1 uncultured Rhodothermales bacterium
TTCTCGTACGACTGGAGCCGCGAGGTCGACACGACGGACCCGAAATACTACCGCTGGACGCAGTGGATCTTCCTCCAGCTCTACGAGAAAGGGCTCGCGTATCAGGCCGAGGTGCCGGTCAACTGGTGCCCGGCGCTCGGCACCGTGCTCGCGAACGAAGAGGTGGTCGACGGGCGGAGCGAGCGCGGCGGGCACCCCGTCGTCCGTAAGCCGATGCGGCAGTGGATGCTGAAGATCACGGCGTACGCCGAGCGCCTGCTCGACGGCCTAGATAGCCTCGATTGGTCGGAGTCGCTGAAGGAGATGCAGCGGAACTGGATCGGGCGGAGCGAGGGGGCCGAGGTGG
>CAYTJT010000262.1:375-4854 GCA_964438105.1 uncultured Rhodothermales bacterium
CGCCGTCTTCGGCCACGCCGAGGCCGACCTCCGCGTGTTCACGACGCGGCCCGACACCCTCTTCGGCGCAACGTTCATGGTGCTCGCGCCCGAGCACCCGCTCGTCGAGACGATCACCACCGCCGAGCACCGCGACGCGGTCGAAGCGTACCGCGACGCCGCCGCGCTCAAGTCCGACCTCGAACGGACCGAGCTGCAAAAAAAGAAGACCGGCGTGTTCACCGGCGGCCACGCCGTCAACCCCGCGACGGGCAACAAAATCCCGGTGTGGATCGCCGACTACGTCCTCGCGAGCTACGGCACCGGCGCCATTATGGCCGTGCCCGGGCAGGACGATCGCGACTGGGACTTCGCCGAGACCTACGGCCTCCCCATCGTCCGCACCGTCCAGCCGCCGGACGACTTCGACGGCAAGGCGTACACCGGCGAAGGCCCCGCCATCAACTCCGATTCGTCGGACCGTGCGATCCCCGGCATCGCCGAGCACGGCGTCGATCTTAACGGGCTCGGCGTGGCCGAGGCGAAGGCGAAAATGATCGACTGGCTCGAAAGCGAGGGCGTCGGGCGACGGCAGGTGAACTACAAGCTCCGCGACTGGCTCTTCAGCCGGCAGCGCTACTGGGGCGAGCCGTTCCCCGTCGTGTTCGTCGAAGAGGAGGACGGCACGCTCCGGCCGCAGCCGCTCGGCGAAGACGATTTGCCGGTGACGCTGCCTGAGGTCGAGCGCTACGAGCCGAGCGGGACGGGCGAGAGCCCGCTCGCGACGATCCCCGAGTGGGTCGAGACGGAGTACGACGAGGCCGACGGCACCGTCCGGCCCGCGCGCCGCGAGACGAACACGATGCCGCAGTGGGCCGGCTCGTGCTGGTATTACCTCCGCTTCATCGACCCCAACAACGACACGCGCGCCGTCGATCCCGAGCGAGAGAAGTACTGGATGCCGGTCGACCTCTACGTCGGCGGGGCCGAGCACGCCGTGCTCCACCTGCTCTACGCGCGGTTCTGGCACAAGGTGCTCTACGACGCGGGCGTCGTCTCGACCGAGGAGCCGTTCCAGCGGCTCGTCAACCAGGGGATGATCCTCGGCGAGATGGAGTTCTGGGCGAAGAAGCGCCGTGACACGGGAGAGTTTATTTCGTTCTCGGAAGTTGCGCCACAGAAGGTGATACTCGGAGAGGAGCCTCAGCTTGGGGGTGCAGCTCGCATCCCTACGGATAGCATCCAGGTGTCCGCCGATGAAGTCGAAAAGCGTGGTGATAAGTGGTTTTTAAAGAGTGCTAACACTGAGGTCGAGGCGCGGGCGTACAAGATGTCGAAGAGCCGCGGCAACGTCGTCAACCCCGACGACATCGTGCAGGCCTTCGGCGCCGACTCGCTCCGGCTCTACGAGATGTACATGGGCCCGCTCGAACAGACCAAGCCGTGGCGCACCGACGACGTGAAGGGCGTCCACCGATTCCTCGCGCGGGCGTGGCGGCTCGTCACCGAGCAGGACATCTCCGACGGCGATCCGACGCGCGATCAGCTCCGCACGATCCACGCCACGACGAAAAAGGTCACGGAGGACATCGACGACCTCCGCTTCAACACGGCGATCGCCGCCCTCATCGAGTTCGTCAACGACGCGACGAAGTGGGACGCGACGCCGCGCGCCCTGCTCGACGACTTCGTCCTCCTCCTCGCGCCGTTCGCGCCGCACCTCGGCGAAGAGCTGTGGCAGCGCCTCGGCCACACCGATAGACTCACGTATGCCCCGTGGCCGACCTACGATGAGGAGGTGCTGAAGGAGGACGAGATCGAGATCGCCGTGCAGGTGATGGGCAAGCTGCGCGGGACGGTGCAGGTCCCCGCCGATGCCTCGAAGGACGACGTGCTCGACGCGGCCCGCGCCGAGGAGAACGTCGCGCGTTACCTCGCCGAAGGCACCGTCCGAAAGGAGATCTACGTGCCCGGCCGCCTCGTCAACTTCGTCGTAAACTGAACGAACGATGGCACGAATCGTCGTCACCGGAGCCACCGGCACCGTCGGCCGCGCCGTCGCCGAGCGCGCGGCGGCCGATGGGCACGAGGTCATAGCGGCCGTCCGCCGCCCCGACGCCACCGACCTCCCGAGCGGGGTCGAGTCCGTGCGGTTCGACTTCACGGAGCCGGGCACCTACGGCCCCGCGCTCGACGGGGCGGACGGGCTGTTCCTCATGCGCCCGCCCGCGATCTCCGACGCCGAGCGGTTCGTCAACCCCGTCGTCGACGCGGCTGAGCGGGCGGGGGTCGGGCACGTCGCCTTCCTCTCCGTGCTCGGCGCCGAGCGGAACCCGTTCCTCCCGCACCGCAAAACCGAGCAGCGGCTCGAAGCCTCAGCGCTCGGGTTCACCCTCCTGCGGGCGAGCAACTTCATGCAGAACCTCGCCGAGCAGAACGCCGCCGCCATCCGCGAGCGCGACGAGGTCTTCGTCCCGGCCGGCGACGGCCGCGTGAGCTACGTCGACGCCCGCGACGTGGGGGCCGCCGCCGCCGTCGCACTCGGGCGGGGTGGGCTGGAGCAGCGCGCGCTCGACCTCACGGGACCGGAGGCGATCGACCACTACGCCGTCGCCCGCGCCCTCACCGACGCGCTCGGCCGCCCCGTCGACTACGCCCGGCCCGGAGCCATCGAGTTCGTGTGGCGGAAGCTCGGCGAGGGCGAGCCGCTGCCGTTCGTGCTCGTGATGACCGGGATCTACACCGTCGCCCGCCTCGGCCTCGCCGCCCGCGTTACCCCCGACCTCGCCCGCGTCCTCGGTCGCCCGGCGACGCCCTTCTCCGCGTTCGCGGCGGACTACCGCGACGTCTGGACCTGAACCGACTCCGAGCGTATGCCTCTGCGAACCATCTGCGTGTTCTGTGGCTCCAGCGCCGGCGTCCGGCGCGCCTACACCGGAGCGGCCGAGGGCGTGGGGCGCCTCCTCGCCGAGCGCGGGATCGGCGTCGTGTTCGGCGGCGGGAGCGTGGGGCTGATGGGGGCCGTCGCGGATGCGGCGCTCGCTGCGGGCGGCGAGGTCGTCGGCGTGATCCCGCACGCGCTCGCGGCGCGCGAGGTCGACCACACGGGCCTCACGGCGCTGCACAAAGTCGACACGATGCACGAGCGGAAGGCGCTCATGGCCGATCTCGCCGACGGGTTCGTCGCGCTGCCCGGCGGGCTCGGGACGCTGGAGGAGCTGATGGAGGCGTGGACGTGGGTGCAGCTCGGCATCCACCGCGCGCCGATCGGGCTGCTCAACGTGGCGGGCTACTTCGACGGCCTCCTCGCCTTCGTGGACCACGCCGTCGCCGAGGGGTTCGTGCGGCCGACGCATCGCGACGCGCTCGTCGTCGCCGAGACGCCGGGCACGCTTCTCGACGCGCTCGCGGCGTGGCAGCCACCCGACGTGCCGCGCTGGCTCGACGCGGGCGAGATCTAGCGCCGTTCCGGGCGCGAGGCGAACCGAACGCGCGGTGGCTCGTGAGAGAGCCTGCCGCGCTCCCACCCTGCCCTTCCGGCCGTATGGACTTCAACTACTGGTTCCTCGTCGCCGGGCTCGTGCTCACGCTGATGGCCCTCGCGAACACGATCCTGAAGCGGCTCCCGCTGTCGACGGCGCAGCTCTACCTCCTCGTCGGCGTGGGGATCGGGCCGCTCGGGATCGGGCTCCTCGTCATCGACCCGATCGAGAAAGCGGCCGTGCTCGAGCGGCTCGCCGAGGTGGCTGTGATCCTCTCGCTCTTCGCGGCCGGGCTCAAGCTCCGGACCCCGCTCCACGACGGCCGGTGGAAGCTCCCGCTCCGCCTCGCCACGGTCTCGATGACCCTCACCGTCGGGCTCGTCGCGCTCGCCGGCGTGTTCCTCCTCGGCCTCCCCCTCGGCGCGGCCGTGCTCCTCGGCGCCGTCCTCGCCCCGACCGACCCCGTGCTCGCCTCGGACGTGCAGATCGACGACCCCGACGACCGGGACCGCCTCCGGTTCAGCCTCACCGGCGAGGCCGGGTTCAACGACGGCGCGGCCTTCCCCTTCGTCATGCTCGGCCTCGGGCTCCTTGGGCTCCACGACCTCGGCGCGTGGGGGTGGAAGTGGTTCACCGTGGACGTGGCGTGGGCCGTGCTCGGGGGCGTCGCCATCGGGGCGCTGCTCGGGGTCGCCGTGGGGCGGCTCGTGGTCCACCTCCGGCGGGAGCAGGAGGAGGCCGTAGGGCTGGACGACTTCCTCGCGCTCGGGCTCGTGGCGCTGAGCTACGGCGTCGCGCTCCTCGCCCACACCTACGCCTTCCTCGCCGTGTTCGCCGCCGGCCTCGCGCTCCGCTTCGAGGAGCGCCGCCACACCGGCGACAAGCCGGCCGAGGAGGTCGAGGCCCTCGCGCGCGAGGGGGAGAAGGAGGGCGTCCACGTCGACGGCGACGTGGTGCCGGCCTACATGGCCTCGGCCGTGCTCGGGTTCGCCGAGCAGCTCGAGCGCATCGGCGGCGT
>CAYTJT010000263.1:0-4759 GCA_964438105.1 uncultured Rhodothermales bacterium
TGTCGAGAAAGGTCAGTCAGGGACGACCTCGTACACAACATTTCTGACAGTCCCGCGGCCCTCGTTTAGTATCGTGCTGAGCATCGAAGCACCTCCCTACCTCTCCACCCACCCCTCACTTCATGCCCCTCTTCCGCTACATCCTCAGCCTTGGGCTCATGCTCTGCCTCTCGGTACCAGCGTACGGGCAGGTGCAACGGCTCCACCCGGAAACAGGCGAGGCGATCCTCGCATCGGAGACGGCCTCCCTCTCACTCCTGCGAGAGGGCATTGCAGCAGGGACCTTCCAGTCTCGCAGCGGCGATGACCTGACGCTCATCAAGCATCTCGCGGCCGGGGAAACCCGTGGCATCGCCGTCGTCGGTGAGGTGCTCTACCGCTCGAACGGCGGCTACTTCGAAGCGCTCGACGTGTCGGATCCGGCGGCGCCCGTGCTGCTCAGCCGCATCCTCGCCGAGCAGTCGGTCGTGCAGGATGTGCAGGTCGTGGGCGACCTCGCGTACGTCGTCTCAGCGCGCTCCAACTTCCCTGACGGCGCCGGGCTCCGCATTGTCGACGTCTCCGATCCGGCGAACCTCACCGTGATCGGGGAGGCGCTCGGACAGACGGCCTTCGGCGTCGCCGTGAGCGGCGACTACGCCTACGTCGGCGCGGCGACGGCCGGGTTTAGCGTGTACGACGTTTCGGACTCGGCCGCGCCGACGCGGGTGACGACGCTCCCCGTCTCCGGCGCGTCGGTCCTCAAGGTGGCCGTGGACGGAACGACGGCGTACATCTCCGGCGGCAACGCCGGCTTCCGCACCGTCGACATCACCGATCCTGAGAGCCCGGGCGTGCTCGGCTCGTTCGCCACGACGGACTTCGCCACGAACGTGGCCTACGCGGACGGCGCCGCTTACGTGCTCAGCAACGGGTTCGGGCTCACGGTCCTCGACGTGACGGACCCCGCGATGCCTGCTCAGGTTGGCACATTCGAAATTCCGAGCAGCCAGGTGCGCGGCATCCAACTCGACGGCGCGACGGCGTTCATCACGAGTCAAGCTGGGCTCGTGGTGCTGGACGTCACCGACCCCGCGGCCATCACCGAGATCGGCTCTGTTCCGTTCGACAACACCGGCTCGGGCCAGAGCGTCGTCCGCGTCGGGGACACGGCGTACGTCGGCAACCGCTTCGACGGCGTGCGCGTGATCGACGTGGCGAGCCTCGCGGCGCCGGAAGAAATCGCGCTCATTCAAAACGGCGGCTTCTCCTTCAAAGTCCACGTCGACGGCGATTACGCCTACGTCTCCGACCTCATCGGCGAGTACCGGATCATCGACATCTCCGATCCCGAGAACGCCGAGATCATCGGCCGGGCGGACGCGCTCCCGAACACCTCGGGCTCCGACGTGCGCGACGGGATCGCCTACGTCGTGGACCGGACCGGGGCGCCCGGCACGGGCCTCACGCGCTTCGACGTGTCGGACCCGACGAGCCCCGTTGCCGTCGACACGTTCACGACGGGCAGCCAGTCCTTCGGGATCGACCTCGCGGGCGACGTGGCGTTCATCGCCAACGGCTTCTTCCAGTTCATCTCCGTCGACATCGCGGAGCCGGGCGACTTCAGCATCCTCGACACCTTCAACCCGAACAGTAACACATTCGACGTGCAGGTGCGGGACGACGTCGCTTACGTCGCCACCTTCGGCGGCGGCCTCGTGACGGTCGACGTGGCGGACCCGGCGGCCATGGCGCAGCTCAGCACGAACGTGGTGGGCGGCTTCCTCTCGTCGGTGACGCTGGACGGCGACCGCGCCTACCTCGCCGACGGGCAGGTCGGGCTCAACGTGGTCGACGTCTCGGATCCGACGATGCCGCAGAGCCTCGGGACGGGCGCGATCGCGGGGATCGCGAGCGGCGCCGCGTACTCGCAGGGCTTCGCGTACATCGCCGACGAGGGCTTCGGCCTCCGGCAGTACGACGTGACTGACCCGGCGAACCCGGTCGAAACGTCGGCCGTGATCTCGTCCGATCGAATGACGGACGTGGACGCGCAGGGCGACCTCGTCGTCGCCGTCGACGCCGGCGGTGGGGTCTACCTGTTCCGCGCGCGCGACAACACGCCGAGCGGGATCGCGTCGGTAGACCCGGAAGAGCTCAGCATCACCGTCGAGGAGGGCGACGTCGAAACGGCGACGCTGACGCTCTCGAACACGGGCGCCGGTCCACTGGCGTACACCGTGTCGGTGGCGGACGCGGACCCGGCGAGCCCGGCTCCGAGCCCGGCGTTCGCTTCGGTCCGCGCGGGGGCGGAGGCGCTCGCGGCCTTCGATGGCTCTGACATGCCCGCTTCGCAGACGGGCGCCGCCTCCGTGGCGAGCCATCACGGCGGGATCGTGGCGGACCCCTCGTTCGAGGCCGGCCGCGTCACGACGTTCTGGACCCCGACGAACCCCGCCTACCTCGGCGGGAACCCCATCTTCGGGCCGCTCGCCAACCCCGCCGCCCCCCCCGCCCGCACCGGCGACTGGTACGTCATCCTCGGCTCGGGGACGGGGAACGGCCCGCTCTCGACGGGGATCGAGCAGGACGTCACCGTCACGGCCGGGGACTACACCCTCGCGCTGTGGCTCCTCGCCGGGGACAACGCCGGCTCCACGAGCGAGTTCTACATCGAGTTCGACGGGGAGGAGCTCTTCCGCATCGGGCTCGACGAGATCGTCGGCTCCGTTTACGGCGAGGAGTACGGCCTCGTCGAGGTGCCGGTGACGGTGGCGGCCGACGGGGCGTACACCCTCTCGTTCCTCCAGGAGAACGATGGGACGGCGCCGGACCCCGACTTCATCAACTTCTTCATCGATGACGTCTCCCTCACGCCTGCGCCTCCGGGGCTCGCCGTCACGGTCTCGCCCGAGAGCGGTGCGGTCGATGCCGACGGCTCCGAGGAGTTGACGGTGACCGTGGACGCTTCCGATCTCGAACCGGGGGTCTACGCGTACGAGATCACGATCTCCACGGACAGCTTCGACACGCCCATGCTCACCGTGCCGCTCACCGTCGAGGTGCTGCCGACGGTGGCGAACGAGGGTGACGCCGCTTCGACCGTGTTCGCGCTGGAGCCGGCGTACCCGAACCCGTTCGCAGGCTCTACGACGATCCGGTACGCGCTGCCCGAGGCGGCCCGCGTGACGGTCGAGGTCTACGACGCCGTCGGCCGCCGCGTGGCCGTCCTCGTCGATGGCGAGATGCCCGCCGGCAGCCACGAAGCGGAATGGAACGCTGCTTCGATGGCAAGCGGGATCTATCTCTACCGGATGACAGCCGACGACTTCACGAAGACGCTGAAGGTGTCGCTCGTTCGCTAGCGAATGCTTACGACCAGCGCTGATAGTGCCACGGAGCCCCCGCCCGATTCACCTCGGGCGGGGGCTCCGTTTATCGTAGTCTCTCCTCCGCACGTGGAGGCTATCGCAGCGGTAAGGAGCACTGGCGAACGCGGTTGCGTCGGACGGTAGGGAAACGCTGGCATTTGGCTTTAGCTCGGCGCGCAGCAAGCTCAAGAGGATCTCAGCGGCTTCGGTCGGCGTCTGCTGCGCGAACCGAAGGTATACCACCCCGCGTGGCGGGGCCGCTCATTGATAAACAGCAGCCTGCCAAAGTCGCTGTCGAAGGTGAGCAAGACGCAGTCCTCGGTTCGCGCGCGAGCCGACGGAGAGTACGTCGTGCCCGGCCTCGCGGAGCAGCCGGATGCTCGGAAGGGGGATGGGCTCGTCGGTGAGCAATCGCATGGTAGGAAAATAAAAAAATGGCCGTCTTCCCGTCTTTCAAGGGAAACGGCCCGCGTTGGTGGGGGGGGGACCGGATGGTCGATAAAGGTGGAGCTAGCGTACGCAGTCGATGGGGCAAACGCTGCCAATCTAAACTTACGATGCGCCGTGCTGAACAGCGAACGTCATTTCCTCTCCCGAACTCTCAGCAGCGAAGGCGAACGCGGCGCGGAGGGCATCCACGGTGAGGTGAGGGTAGCCCTCCAGCACCTGCTCCTGCGTCCAGCCTGTTGCAAACAGCCCAAGCAAAAACGCCACGCCGAGGCGCGTGCCCCACACGCGCGGTTTACCACCGATCACCTCGGGGTCAGATACGATGTGGTCGCGCCAGTTCATGCAGGATGATACGACGGCACGCGCTGTCGGCGCCCCGCGCGCTACGAGGGGTGTTGGTGCGTGTGGTACTCGGCGAGGGGGTCCTCGCCCGGCGAGGCGTCGAGGAGGCCGGCGCTGGCGGGCTTCGTGCGCTGCAGGAGCCGGTCGAGCGACGCGTAGACGAGCTCGCCCATCGTGTCGCACCGCGCGAACCTGCGGTCGTCGTAGTGCTCGGCGAGCTGGCGGCCGAGCTTCCGCACGTGCTCGGGCGGGGCGATGAGGTCCTCGCGCATCACGTCCATGATCGCCGAGAACCGCCCGTGGCTGACGCGGAGGCGGTTGGCGATGAGCGCGCGCTCCTCACGTTGGTACTGGTCGAACGTCTTCGGCCCCATGAACTGCATCCCGAGCACGATGATCGGGTTGTTCTGGGGGTAGAACTGCGGGAGGTAGACCTGCTTTTTCCAGTGGTGGCTCTGCTGGTCGAAGTCGAGCGGGCGCATCCGGTACTGCATCTTCTCGAAGTCCGGCGTGATGTCGATCACGAAGTTGCCGCTGTGCATGTCGCCGAGCAAGCGGACGAAGCACCGCTCGTTGAACTTCACGAACTCCTTGGCGAGGCGGACCTGGTCGAACCG
>CAYTJT010000264.1:0-4728 GCA_964438105.1 uncultured Rhodothermales bacterium
CCTCGGCCTCCGACTCGACCTCCACCTCGACCTCGGCTTCGGCCTCGGCGAGCGTCACCTCGGTGGGCTCCGGCGGCGGACCCGTCGGCCCCGTCCCGCCGCCGGGCGCGACGAGATAGGCCCGCCCGTCGATGGGGTCGCCGGGGGGGACGGGCGTGCCGTCGGGCTCGAGCGCGCGCAGCGCGATGGAGCCGGAGGTGAGCGCCCCCGCGATGGAGCGCGCGCCGACGGCCCCGGCCCCCGACGCGAGCGCGACGGCTCCCGTAGCCTGCCCGTTGGCGGCCGAGACCTCGACCTCGACCTCGGATTCGGTCTCGGCCTCCTCCGGCGCGCGGTTGAAGTCGGTCTGCGTGCCCGCGTCGTTCGTGACGCGGAAGGCGATGGTGGCCTCGAAGAGCAGGCGGCCGTCGGCGTCGTCGCGCGAGAAGACCTCCGCCGTCACCGTGATCTCTTGCGCGGGCGTGTTCAGGATCGGCGGCGACGCGATCTCGTCCGTCGGCGCGACGATCCACGACCCCGGCACGATCGTGCTCGTGATCGGGCACGACATCGTCGGCACGCCGAGCCCGTTCGTCTACCGCGACGCGTACCCCGTGATCAAGCGCGTCGTGCTCCCCGCCTCGCCCTACGACGTGCCGCCCGGCACGCCGCAGCAGGAGCGGTTCGACCGGCTCCGCGCGCAGCAGGCGAGCGGCCCGCGCCCTTGAGTGGACTCGTGTTCGTACGGCGGTTCAGGGCTACAACCGACAGGGCGACCGCACGCCAAACCGAGAGGCAATGCCAGCGCTCCTCGCTTCGCTCCCCCCGTTCGGCCCGAGGGGGACAGCCCCGCGCAGTTAGGAGCGGAGGCGTAGCCTCTGCGGCCACAAGCGGGGCGGGGGGAGCAATGTAGCGTGCGGTCGCCCTGCTACAACCGAGCGGCGCTCGACGGCAATCGCCGAGCACCGTTCGGTTGTTTTTTTTAAGTTTACGTTATGTATCATGAGGTATTCACTTGCCCGGATCACTGCCCCGTCGACCCATGCCTCGCCTCCTCGCTCTCCTCACCATCTCCGTTCTTTGGTCGTCCTCTTCCGCCGCCCAGATTACGGTGCTCGACAGCTTTGATCCCTCGGACTCAGGCGGGCTCTGCGGCCTCGGGCTCGACCCGATCACGGGCGACGTGTGGGTCCACCAGTGCAATAGCGATACGGTCGAGGGCTACGCGTCCGACGGCACCTTCTTGAGGACGATCCCTCGCCCCGGCGAGTCCGCGAACGACGTGGATATCGACTTCGCCCCCGAAGCGATGACACTTGACGAGACGCTCGTGCCCGAGGGCACCCTCCTCTTCATCAACGGCGAGTCCGGGCCGGCCGAGGTCTACGCAATCGATGTGGCTACGGGGTTACCGCTCGATACCCTCAACGCCGCGTTCGGCATCAGCCACGTCGTCGGGGGCGGGTACGACGCGCTCCGTGACGTCTTCGTGCTCGTGCAGGACCGCGTGCCCGGCGGCACGGACGCGAACCGCATCGCCGACGTCGATCCCCTCACCGGCGAGGTGCTGAACTCGTTCCAGACCGTGCCCGACTACGACGTGAACTTCGGCGACCTCGACGTGTCGAGCGTCACCGGCCACCTCTTTGTCGTGAGCAGTTCGGAGTCCGGCATCGGCGAGTTCACGCCCGACGGCGAGTTCGTGACGACGCACGCACTTCCGAGCGGAGTGTCCTCGCTGAGCGGTATCGCGCTCGACTGCGAAGTGGAGGAGGCGTGGGTGGCGAACACCTCGGGAAGCGTTTGGCGGCTGGGCGCCGTGCCGTGCGGGTCCACTTTGTCGGCCGAGGAGACGGCCTCTCCTGCCGGCCTCGCTCTCAGCGCGAGCTACCCAAACCCCTTCGCCGATCAGACCACCGTTCACGTGACGCTTGACCGCACGACCTCCGTGGAGGTCACCGTGTACGACCTCCTCGGACGGCGCATCCGTACGCTCACGGCCGGCCAGATGACGACCGGCACCCACCCCGTGGTCTGGGACGGCACCGACGACGGCGGGCTCCGCGCTGCGGATGGTTTGTACTTCTTACGCCTGTCTGCGCCCGGCGTATCAGTCACACGGGGAGCCGTCCGAATTCGGTAGGAGGCTGCTGCCCCCGCTATCCCGCGCGCTCCACGAAGTTGTCGAGGCGGGCGAGGGTGTCGCGGAGGGTGCGGGCCACGGGCGCACCGCGGTCGTCGTCGTCGAGTTGCAGCGGCTCCTCCATCAGGTCCAGCCCGACGCTCGGCCAGAGGCGCGGCGCGGGGTTGTCCAACACGTCGTCGCGGAGGCTCAGCCCGTGCGACGCGAGGATCGGCGCGAGCGTCCCGCGGCGGTCGCGCAGGTTCTCGAGGGTGGCGTGGTAGGCGTGCTCCACGACGGCCTTCCGCGCGTCGAACGAGAACACGTTCGTGAAGAACATCTCGTAGTCGTCGCGGCGCGGCTCGAAGAGCACCACATCGGCGTGGCGGTAGCGCTGTTCGTACGCCGCGATGCCCGTGACGAGGCGGGAGTGGATGAGCGTGCGGAACGTCTGCGCGAGCACGCCCGGCATCCCCCGGTCGATCAGCTTGCCGCGCCGCATCACCCCCTCCTCCACCGCCCGCGCCGTATCGACCGGGACGATGGGGTTGACGCAGAGCACGAGGTCGGCCCCGGCGTCGAGCGCGACGGAGGCGTGGACGGTCTTCAGCAGCACGCCGTCCACGTACTCCCGCTCGTCGATGCAGACGGGCGGGTAGAGCACCGGCAGCGCCGTCGAGGCCTGCACGGCGAGGGAGATCGGCACGTCGTCGTACCCCTCCTCACCGAAGCGCACGGCCTCGCCCGAGTTGAGGTCCGACGCGACGATGCGCAGCCGCGACCCGAGCGCGCGGAAGTCGTCCGTCCGCCCCCCGATCGAGAACACGTTTTCGAGGTACGAGCGGATGCCCTCGTTGTTGAACAGCCCCACGGGCAGCGCCCGCCCCACGCGCCCGACGAGCGCCGAGGCGATGCCGCCCTCGTGGTCGGGCTTGAAGAGGTAGTCCGCCACGGCCTCGACGAGGTGGACGGGCACCGAGCGCCCGCGCCGGACCAGCTCGCCGAAGTTCGGCGAGAGGAACAGCCCCGGCCGGAACGGATGCTCGCCCGGCTCGTCGCGGACGACGCTGCGGCAGAGCTGCGCCGTCGAGATGCCGTTCGCGAGGCAGGCCCCGACGAACGCACCGGCCGAGACGCCGACGTAGATCGGCAGCTCCGTGAAGTCGACGCCGTCGAGCGCGTCCTCCAAAGCCCGCAGCGCGCCGATCTCGTAGATCGCCCCCTCGGGACCGCCGCCGGCGAGGGCGAGGGCGAGCGTGGAGCCGCGCGAAGCGCTTCCGGAGTTCGGGGATGGCGATAGAATCTGCATGGGTACGGGGCGCGAGGGAGGGAGACGGGACCGAACGCAGAAGAGGTACGAGCGGCGGGATGCAGGGCACCCGGCGTCCGCTCGTACCTCTCTACCGCTGCGGCGTCAGCCTGTTCGGGGGCCGCAAGATAGCAGGCTCAGGCTTGAGCTTCCAGCCGGGCGACCTCGGTCTCGGCCGCCTCTTGGCCCTGCACCTTGTCGACCGTGAGGCCGTTCAGCTTGATCTGGTACCAGCCGCCGCCGCCCTTGACCGCCTCGACGCCGGAGGAGCGCTGCGCCTCGGTGAGCGTGGCGTGCTCCTTCTGCAAGCGGCTGACCTCTTCGATGGCCTCTTCCTCGCCGTGGACTTTGCCCACGACGCGGTCGTAGACGACGATGTCGTACCACCCGTTGCCGGACTCGACGGCCACGACCTCGGGCTGCGCCTCGGCCTCGATCGTGCGCTCGTGCTTGAGCGCGTCGAGGTTCTTCGAGAGGTCCTTGACGCTCTCCCGCAGCGACGCGATCTCGTCCCGCGTCGGGATCCCGAAGCCCTGCAGCGCGGCCGTCACGACGTCCTGCACCCGCCGCTCGATGTCGCCGAGCGTGTCGTCGGCGACCTTGCGGACCTGGTCGATCTGGGTGTCGGCGACCTTGCGGACGCGGTCCACCTGGGTGTCGATCGCGGACTTGACCTTGCCGGTCTGCTTGTCGACGTCGCTGCGGACCTCGAGCGCCTGCTTCTTCGCCTGCCCGGCGCGGCCTTCGATCTGCTTGCGGAGCTCGGCCACTTCCTTGCGGGCGTCGCCGTCGTACTTCTTGCCCTTTTTGACGAGCTTCTTGAAGAGCTTGCTGCCCTCCTCCTCGGCCATCGACAGGGCGCCGACGCCGGCGAAGAACAGCTTCTGGGCCGCTTCCTGCGCGTCGTTGGGGAGGGTGTTCTTTTTCTTCTTAGGCATGGGTATGACCTCTATGAATCAGGGGGAGCGAGCGGGATGCGTGCGGCGGGCGAGGCGCCTTACGCGGTGCGGAGCGCGGCGGCCTTCTTGTTGAGCCGGTCCACGCTGCGCTTGAGCGAGTCGATGTCTTCGCGCGTCGGGACGTTCATCCGGCTCAGCACGGTCCCGACCGTCTCGACGACGCGGGCCTCGAAGTCCTTGCTGATGGCCTCGACCCGGCGGCCCGCCTTCTCGACGTCCTGCTCGGCCTCGCGGGCCTCGCGCTCGGCGCTCGTGACGGTCCTGGCCGTGAGCGTGCTCGGGCGGCCCTTCTCGACCTGCTCGCCTTCGCGGACGAACATGTCGAACGTCGAGCGGACGTTCTCATCGAGCGTGGCGAC
>CAYTJT010000265.1:0-4718 GCA_964438105.1 uncultured Rhodothermales bacterium
CGGGCTCTGCCGCTTCGCGTGATGCGGACGCGGCCTGCTTCTTCTCTGCTCGCTGCTCCTTCGCGCGCGCCTTCTCCCGCTTGATCTTCTCTTTCTGCTTGGCCTCGCGCGCGGCGCGGCGCTCGGCGATCAGCGCGGCGCGCTTCTCGGCGCGCTCGGCGTGGGCCGCCTTCGCGTCGTCCCACCGCTCTGCCGTTCGACCCCGCAGCGCGGCGACCGACTCGCCGAGGCGGTCGAGCGTGACCTGGATGTCGTGGTCGATGAGGAGGAGCAGCGTGACGAGGGCGGCGAGGACGAGGAGGATGAACGAGCCCGCCGCGCCGAAGACCTGCTGCATCCACCCGGCGACGCCGAGCCCGACGTCGCCGCTCCACAGCGCGAGCGTCGTCGTCCCGCCGTCGGCGAACCAGCCGAAAAACGTCGCGGCGAGCACGGTGCCGACGACGGCGAGCACGCTCAGGAGCGGGAGGAAGACCGTCGTCCGTCGGCGGAAGAACACGTAGCCCCAGCCGCCGAGGAGGAGGGCGAGCACGACGACCGGGTAGCCGAGGAATCGCGGGATCAGCCCGTACGCGATCGTCGCGCCGACGAGCCCGAGGGCGTTCTCCGCCTGGTTGCCGCGCGGGTCGAGCGCGTCGCTCCACGAGAACGCGCGGGCGA
This sequence comes from uncultured Rhodothermales bacterium, assembly GCA_964438105.1. Lineage (GTDB taxonomy): Bacteria > Bacteroidota > Rhodothermia > Rhodothermales > JANQRZ01 > JBBSMX01. Next base: position 661 of record CAYTJT010000265.1, read on the forward strand.
GGGCGTCGTCGGCCGCGTCGTAGGTCACGAGCGCGAGGGCCAGCAGGAGGGCGAGGGCCATGAGCACCAGCCCGAACACCTCTTTCTTGCGCTGGCTGGAGACGAGGGTGGCGTCGCTCTTCTTGGAGGAGCGCGATTTCTTGCGTTTAGCCGTGGAGCGAGTCGAGGATCGGCTCACGTGCGGGGGCTGTCGGTCCGAGGGGAAGGGGGCGGTGGGGGCCTCGCCTCCGAATATACGGGCACCGGCCCCCCGGTCGAAACCGGGGCATCGCGCCCGGCGCCCCGGTTTCGACCGGGGGGCTGCCATTGCCCCGGCTACGGAGCCGACCGGCGGAGATAGAAAAAGCCCGCCAGCAGCCCGGAGGCCACGATCAGGGCGAGCAGGTTGCCGCCGTCGCCGACGGCGAAGCTCCGCAGGAAGACCGCCCCGGCGATCAGGGCGAGGACGAGGAAGGCCCACGAAAGCGATCGGCGAGGGCGCGCGTCCATGGGGGCCGGAGTGCAGAGGGTGGGGACGGTTATCCTTCCGCGGCGGCCTCGCTCGGGGCGACCTTGGCCGAGACGGCCGCGTCCTCGGGGTTGTCGAGCACGAGGCGGCTGTCGCGGTAGACCGGGAGGAGCGGGAGCGCGTCGATCTGCGTGCAGTAGGCGACGTCGTCGGCGAAGCCGAGCTCGATCAGGCGTTGGGCGTGGTTGCTCTGGGCGAGGGCGTGCGCGAGGTCGTCTTTGTCGTAGGCGTAGAGCGAGCGCGCGATGTGGGCGGCGTCGGAGAGGTCGCGGCTGTCGGAGTCGGTCCAGAGCTGGTTCAGGATCAGCCCGGCGCAGAGGATGTCCTCGAGCGCAACGCGGTCGTCGGAGCCGGCGCAGAGCACGGCCACGTCGTGCTCCGCCTTCCACGCGAACTCGATGACCTTGCTCACGTTGAGGAAGCACCCGATCGCGATGTCGGCGGCGCGGCGGGCCTGCGTGACGGCGCGCGTGCCGTTCGACGTGTTGAGGACGACGGTCTTGCCCCGCACCGCATCGGGCGTGTACTCCTGCGGGGAGTTGCCGAGCGCGTACCCGTCGATCTTCGTCCCGCCGCGCTCGCCGCCGAGCAGGCTCGTCGCCGTGTCCATGTGCGCCCCGATGCGGCTGGCCTCGGCCATGTCGGCCACGGGGATCACCGCGCGCGCGCCGTGGTTGAGCGCCGTCACGATCGTCGAGCACGCGCGGAAGACGTCCACGACGATGACGGACTTCCCTTTCAGGTCGTCTTCGGTTGCGGAGTTGGCCGTGAGGTAGACTTCGACGTTCATGAGCCTGGAATGATGGAGGGCCACAGGGTACGGACGCCCAGTGTCAGTGGGGCGTCAGCGGGTCCTCGTCAACGCGGGAGAGCAGGAAAGCACTAATTCTTGTGGAACGGCAGTTTGCGCACGGTCGCGGCGAGGACGCGCCCACGCACGGCGATGCCCACCGCGCGGCCGGGCGTCGTGTACGCCTCGTCGTTGGGCACGAACCCGAGGCCGATGCCCTTGCTGAGCAGGGGTGATTGCGACCCGCTCGTCACGGTGCCGATGGGGTCGCCGTCGGGCGTGGTGATGGCGTAGCCCTGCCGCGGAATCCCGCGCTCGTCCATCACGAAGCCGATCAGCTTGCGCGGCACGCCGCGCTCTTTCTGCGCCGCGATCGCGCCCTTGCCGACGAAGTCGTCGGCGTTCAGCTTCGTCACCCAGCCGAGCCCGGCCTCCAGCGGGGTCGTCTCCTCGGTCAGCTCGTGGCCGTAGAGGCAGTAGCCCGATTCGAGCCGCAACGTGTCGCGCGCGCCGAGCCCGGCGGGCTTCAGGCCGTGCGCCTCGCCCGCCGCCATGACCGCGTTCCACACGTCCTCGACGCGCTCGGCCTCGCAGTAGATCTCTAGGCCCTTCTCTCCGGTGTAGCCGGTGTGCGAGAGGACCGCCTTCTCGCAGCCGAGGAACGCGCCGGGCTCGGGCCGCATGAAGTGGTAGTACTTCACGTCGGCCACGGGCAGATCGGTCACTTCGGCGATGATGTCGAACGCCTTTGGTCCCTGGAGGGCGAGCAGGCCGACCTGCTCCGAAATGTCCTCGATCACGCAGTCGAAGCCGCCCTCGGCGTGGATGGCCCGCATGTGGGCCACGTCTTTGGCGATGTTCGAGGCGTTAATGACGAGCAGGTACGCCTCCTCGTCGAACCGGTAGACGAGGAGGTCGTCGACGGCGCCGCCGTTCGCGTTGCACATCGCCGTGTACATCGCGCGGCCGTCGTAGAGCGACGCGGCGTCGTTCGTGACGAGGCGCTGCACGAAGCCGAACGCGCCGGGGCCGGTGACGAAGACCTCGCCCATGTGCGAGACGTCGAAGAGCCCGGCGGCCTCGCGGACGGCGCGGTGCTCGTCGAGGATGCCGGAGTACTGCACGGGCATCTCGAACCCGCCGAAGGGCATCATCTTGGCGCCGAGCGCGCGGTGCGTCTCGTAGAGCGGGGTGCGTTCGAGGGGCGAAACGGAGGGCTCCATGAAGGGGCTTCGTGGGGGAAGAGAGGACGATCCGATGACGATCCGATAAAGTACGCCGTGCCGTCGGGCGGTGCAATGTGAGGCGGCCGGCTCGGCGCGACGCCTAGCGATCAGCGAAGGTGTTGGCGTAACGGGTGACGCTGTCCTGAATGACGGCGACGGCTTCCTCGCGATTCATGAACTCCATGGTCCGCACCTCCTTGTTCTCCAGGATCTTGTAGTCCTGGAAAAAGCGGTCGATCTGGCGGCGTTGGTGGCTGGGGAGGTCGGCGAGGTCGGAGTAGTGGGAGAAGCCGGGGTCGTTGCAGCAGACGGCGATGATCTTCTCGTCCTCGCCCGCGTCGTCGACCATCGGGAGGGCGCCGATCGCGCGCGCGCGGAGGATCGTGAGGGGGTCGACGGGCTGGTCCATCAGCACGAGCACGTCGAGCGCGTCGCCGTCGCCGCCGAGCGTGCGGGGGATGAAGCCGTAGTTGGCCGGGTAAAAGACGGCGCTGTAGAGCACGCGGTCGAGGCGGAGCATCCCGCTCTCTTTGTCGAGCTCGTACTTGACGGTGCCCCCTTTCGGTACTTCGATGACGGTTTGGAAGCAGCCGTCGGCGTCGCCGATGGGGAGGTCATGCCAGGGGTGCATGGGGGAGGGGCTCGGGTGGGATGGGCGGCGGGCTTACACGAGACGGGGAAGGGGAGCAACCCGTTCCGCGCCGCGCCGCCCAGCCCGCGTTTTCGCGCGGCCAGCCAGGTGGCAGCTATGGGGCCCGTCGGTTAACTTCAGCGCCGTCGTCTCACCTGACCCGAACCCCATGCGCCCGCTGCTCTGTCTCCTCCTCCTTATCGCGCTCCCCGCCCAGTCCCAGCCTGATGTGTACGATGGCGCCACGGCCTACATCGGAGCGACGGTGTATCCCATCTCCGGGCCGCCCATCGAGGGAGGTATGGTCATCGTGGAGGACGGCAAGATCGTCGAGGTCGGTCCGGTGCGCACGAACCTCTCCGGCGTCCGCCAAATCGATGTGACGGGCAAGGTCATCACGCCGGGGCTCGTCGATACGCACTCGCACGTCGGCAGCCCGGCGGGCGGCGACCGCTCGGGGCCGCTCCACCCGGCCGTCCGCGTGCTCGACGCGATCGACCCGATGAGCGATTCGTTCTGGCGCGCCCGCGCCGGCGGGATTACGACGCTGAACATCATGCCCGGCAGTGGCCACCTCATGAGCGGGCAGACGGTCTACGTCAAGCCCCGCGTCGTCAACACGATCGACGAGATGCTCTTCTGCGACGACGTGCTCACGGGCATCTGCGGCGGGATGAAGATGGCGAACGGCACGAACTCGATCCGCGACAAGCCCTTCCCCGGCACGCGGGCCAAGAGCGCCGCGCTCGTGCGGACGCTGTTCGTGAAGGCGCAGCAGTACCGAGCGAAAAAGGAAGAGGACGCGGACCACCCGGTCGACCTCGAGATGGAAGCCCTGCTCGAAGTGCTCGACGGGCGGCGGACCGTGCACTTCCACACGCACCAGGCGAACGACATCCTGAC
>CAYTJT010000266.1:0-4713 GCA_964438105.1 uncultured Rhodothermales bacterium
CCCTTGTTCTCCTCGCCGTAGTAGCGGTAGAGCTTGAGGCGGGCTTCGAGGCGGGAGTCGTTCTCGACGACGTGGTAGTCGTAGTGGACGTCGGGGAGGTCTTCGAGCGCGCCGTCGCGCCGCTCGATCACCTCGGCGATGTTCTTCTGGCGGAAGTGGGAGCCCTGCGCCGAGACGGTCTCGGCGGCGAGCAGGAGCAGCAGCAGGATGAGGAGCGTTCGCATACGGGGCGGGAGGCTAGGTGGGGCGGCGTATACTCGCGGTGCGAGCGGCAGGTTCGGCGCGCAGCGGCCGGCCGCTATCGCGCGGTCGCCTGCGGGTCGCGGTTCGCGTCGCGGTTGTTGCTGGCGCCTTCACCGCGAAGCCGCTCGATCATCTCGTGGTCGCCGAGCACGATCAGGATGTCTCCCTTCTCCATCGGCACGGTCGGGCTCGGGTTAAAGCGCCACTCGCCCGTGTCCTCGTTCAGAAAGGCGACGACGACGGCGTTGAAGCGGTTGCGGAAGTCGCTCTCGGCCAGCGTCTTCCCGTCGAGGAGGGAGCCCGCCTCGATGTGGATCTCCTCCATCCGGAGGTCGAGCGCGCCGACGTGCAGCACCTTCTCCATGAACTCGTCGACGTGGGGGCGGAGGATCACCTGGGCCATGCGGTCGGCGCCGATCTCGTAGGGGGAGATCACCTTGTCGACGCCGGCGCGGAGGAGCTTGCGGGTGTTCTTGTGCTCGTTCGTGCGGGCGAGCGTGAAGATGCCGGGCCGCATCTCCTTGGCCGTGAGCGAGACGAACACGTTCCCGCTGTCCTCGGGGAGCGTGAGGATCAGCCCCGTCGCCCGCTCGACGCCCGCGCTCTGGAGGACGTCCTCGTCCTCGGCGTCGCCCTCGATCACGAGCCAGCCGGCGTCCTCGATCTCCTCGACCCGCTCGGGGTCGTTCTCGATCACGACGAAGTCGAGCCCCGCGTCGGCGAGGTCCGCGGCGATGCGGCGGCCGAGGCGGCCGTAGCCGCACACGACGTAGTGGCCATCGAGCCGTGCGATCTTGCGGGTCATAAACCGTTGCTGGAGGCGCTGGTATCGGACGAGGACCTGGGCAGTCCGCGTCGCCATGAACGCGACGATCCCGATCCCGAAGATAGAGATGCCGATCGTGAAGACCTTCCCCGCGCCCGAGAGCGGGTTGACCTCGCCGAACCCGATCGTCGTCAGCGTGATGAACGTCATGTAGAGCCCGTCGAGCCAGCTCATCCCTTCGAGCAGACCGTAGCCGACGGTGCCGACGAGGATGACGAGCAGGAGGGCGAACCCGGCGACGAAGATCTCGCGCTTCGGCCCGTCCATGCGGGCGAGCCACTCGTTGAAGCGTTCGATGGAGTTGGGGCCGGGCAAAGCGGGCGGAGGACGGTGGTAGCGAAAGCTACGACGACCGCAGACATGGCGCTCGACGGCGTTCCGTGAGCGAGGTGCCGACCACCGCTTTGCTCAGGCGGGCTCCATGAGGCGGAACGCCCGGCCGTGCCACGTCGACCCCGCGGGCCGTTCGAGGCCGTCCCGGCGGAGGGCGCCCACCGTACCGACGGTGGTGTCGAACACGCGGGTCGCGGCGGTGACGGCGCCGTCGCGTGCGAGCTGCCGAAATGCAGGGCGGGGGAGGACCCGGATGGCGCCGTCGGCATCGCGGAACACGACGTTCAGCCCGTCGACCCACTCGACGCCGATCTCGGCGCCCGCCGCCTCGACCGCATGCACGAGGCTGTCGATCCCGCACCCCGAAACGCCGCCCTGGAGGTGGGCCCCGACGAGCGCGAAGCGGCGCTCGTACACGACGGCACCGCCAGGCACCGAGCGGCCGTGAGACGTCCACTGAGCGATAAATGGGTCGAGAAGGTCGCGGAGTCGGGCTTCCTCGCCGTCGGAGAGCGTGCGGTTGGCCGTGAACACCCAGAGGCGAGCGTCGTCGGGGAGAGTAGGAGGCAGCATGAGGGTGGTGGGTGAGGAGAGCGGATGCGGTACGCGCTCATCTGTATGCCTCGGAGCGCATCGAGTTCGCGCGCGTCGTGAGAGGGAAGCCTCGGCCGCGCGTCTCTCAATCCGCGGGTGAAGCGCGGGAGCACGACCGGCCGTCGGGCGGGGTGCTACGGCGTCCGGGAGCCGCGCGCGCCGGACGGCGGGAACGCCGCCTTCACCACCGCGACCGACTGGGCCGCGACCTCAGCCTGGTACGAGAGGGGATCTCGGCCGGGCAACGTCACCGTGACGATGTAGCTCCCCGGGCGGAGATCGCTGAGCGAGAGCGGGGCGCGTCCGAACGGCACCCCGTCCACGAGCACGATGGCTCCGGGCGGGTTGGAGGTGACGGAGAGCGAGCCGGTGTGGGAGGCCCGGTGCACCTCCTCCGGCGAGGCTACATCGAACTGCCCCGTTGCTTCCGACCGCCCTGCCTCGGCCGGCGTCGGCTCAGCGGCGGCCGAGGCCGGTTCCGTTGGGGCTGAAGTCGCGCCGCCCCCGGCGGGTTGGCCCTGCCGCTGTGTACGGCGAGGAGCTGCTGCCACCCCCCGTACGTCGGAGTCGGGGCCCGATGCCGCGAGTCCCGAGGGCTCGGCCGAAGCTTCCGCCGGGTCGAGCCAGACGTCGAGCTGTAGGACCGAACCGCTCGCCAGATAGAACGAGGTGTCTTTGGCCATGTGGTCGGGGGCCTCGAACCGCAGGGTGTAGTAACCCGGCGGCGTCTCGTCGAGGCGAATCGGGCTGAAGCCGACCCACTCGTCGTTGAGGCGCACGGAGGCGCCAGCGGGGACCGTGTGCACCTGGAGGTCGGACGCGCGCGTGGGCGTGTCCCAGAGGGGGGGGAGTTCGCTCGGCTCCGGCGGGTCGGCGAGAAGGGCCGAGAGCTCCTCCGGGCTGAGCTGATCGGGGGGGGCAGCGTCGGGGACGAACAGCAGGCCGAGCGCTACCATCACCGCTGCGGCGAGCCCGCCCAAAAACGCGAAGGGACGGAGCCAGGAAAAAGGCCCGACCGGGGGCGGCACGTAAGGGCGCGTCGCGCGAGGCCGCTCGCCAGGCGGAGCGGTCCGGTAGGGCGGCCTGGTGCGGAGGTCCTCCGTAGGAGGATAATCAGGAGGCCGTTCGTTCATAACCCTGCAGGCTCGGCGATCCCGGAGAAAGAAGAGGGTAGGCTTACCTCGTAGAACCTACGATAACGAATTCAGCAGCTACGATAGCGCGGATTGGGGATAAACCCCAAGAGCGCATCCACCTTCCAAACGTCGCAGCGGCCTCTGGCAGGACAGGACAGCAGGGCGAGAGCTACGCTGCCTCGATGCGCTGCTCGTGCCCGAGCATGGCGAGGGCGTGGCGGACGAGCCCGTCCGGCCCGATCCCGACCTCGTCGTGGAGCTCGCGCTGCGTGCCGTGCTCCACAAAAGTGTCCGGGAGCCCGAGGCGAAGCACCTCGGCGCGGGGCACGTCGTGGTCGGCGAGCCATTCGAGCACGGCCGTCCCGGCGCCGCCCGTCACCACGCCATCTTCCACCGTGATCACCTTGTCGAAGGAGGCGAACACCTCGGTCAGGAGCTCGCTGTCGAGGGGCTTGCAGAAGCGGAGGTCGTAGTGCGCCGCGTCGACGCCGTGGGCGCGGAGCCGCTCGCGCGCCTCGAAGACGTACTGCCCGATGGCGCCGTAGGTGACGAACGCGACGTCCGAGCCGTCGGCGATCTTCCGTCCCTTGCCGATCTCGATCGGCTCGAAGCCCTTGCGGAGGTTCATGCCCGTGGCCGCGCCGCGCGGGTAACGGATGGCGATGGGGCCGTCGTCGTACCGCGCGGCCGTGAACATGAGGTCGCGGAGGTCCTGCTCGTCGAGCGGGGCGGCGCAGATCATGTCCTGCACGCAGCGCATGAACGCGATGTCGAGCGCGCCGTGGTGCGTCGGCCCGTCGGCGCCGGCGACGCCCGCGCGGTCCATGCAGAACACGACGGGGAGCTGCTGGAGCGCGACGTCGTGGATCACCCCGTCGTAGGCGCGCTGGAGGAACGTCGAGTAGATCGCGACGAACGGCTTGAGGCCCTGCGTGGCGAGACCGGCCGCGAACACGACCCCGTGCATCTCGGCGATCCCGACGTCGAACGCCCGCTCCGGCATCTCGTCGATCATGTACTTCAGGCTCGTCCCGCTCGGCATCGCCGCCGTGATGCCCACGATCCGCTCGTCGTCCTCGGCGAGCTCGATCATGGCGCGGCCGAACACGTCCTGCCACTTCGGCGCCTTCTTCCCGTTCGGGGTCGTCTTGGCGAGGCTCTTGCCGGTGACCTTGTCGAAGGGCGAGCCCGAGGCGTGCCACTTGACCTGGTCGGCCTCGGCGGGGGCGAAGCCTTTGCCCTTGACGGTGAGCGCGTGGAGGAGGATCGGGCCGTGGAGGTCTTTGAGATCGTCGAGCCGCTCCACGAGCCCGTCGATGTCGTGCCCGTCGACGGGCCCGAAGTAGCGGAACCCGAGCGCCTCGAAGAGCATCCCCGGCGTGAGCGTGGCCTTGAGGCCGTTCTCGACGCGGGCGGCGATCTTCTGCAGCGTGCCGCCGCCGACGCCCTTCATCCGCTCGAGCAGCTTCCAGACGTCCTCCCGCAGCTCGTTCCAGATCTTGCCCGAGGCGACGGAGGCGAGGTACTCGTTGAGCGCGCCCACGTTCGGGTCGATGCTCATCCGGTTGTCGTTGAGGATGA
>CAYTJT010000267.1:0-4705 GCA_964438105.1 uncultured Rhodothermales bacterium
CCCCGCTGAGTCAATGCATTGTCGCCTCGTCCTTTTCTGCCTCTTCTTCACTACGTCGCTTGTGTTCCTGACCGGCTGCGACAACGGCATCGGCCCGCAGCCGTCCGATGACTACGCCTCGGACGAGGCCCCGGCGTGGAGCCCCGACGGAGGCCGCATCGCGTACTTCCACTGGGAGGCGAACCCGGAGCGCGAGGGGGGCTACCCGACGGGGCTCTACGTCCTCACTCTCGCTACGGGTGCACGGAGCCTGGCGGTAGAGGGGAACGCGAGCAACCCCGACTGGTCGCCCGATGGTGAGCGGATCGCGTTCGACGCGGGGGACCTCTTCACGGTCAGGCCCGACGGAAGCGACCTCCGCCGGGCAACGGACTTCGGGAGCGCCTTTTTCCCGGCGTGGAGTCCCGACGGACAACGCATCGCCTTCGACACCTCCTACGAAGATCCGAGAGGTGCATACGCGTTGTGGCTTGTTCATCCCGACGGCTCCGGGTTGCGCGACATCAGCGAGCACGGGGGGGGGAGTGGCGTGATGCAGACTGGTCTCCCTCGGGCGAAATCGTCCACCTCCGGTTCCTGACCGGCGTCTTCGGCGAGGAGATATTCGTTATGGACTCCATCGGGGGCAACTCACGGCGGCTCACCTTCAACGAGGAAAACGATCGTAGCCCGGCGTGGAGCCCGGACGGGCAGTGGATCGCTTGGACGGCCGACGACGGCCTCCGCCTCATGCGCTCGGACGGCTCCGAGCAGCACGTCATCGTGCCGCGTACGCGCTTCCCGAACACCCCAGCGTGGAGCCCGGATGCGGAGCGCCTCGTCTTCAGCGGCCCCCTCCCCGACCGGAGCCGGGCCGTGCTCTGGAGCGTCCGCCGCGACGGCTCCGAACTCCAGCAACTCACCTTCTGACTTACCACGCCGAGGGACACGATGCCTCTTCGCCTTCTCGCTCTTGCTACCGTCGCCGCCATCGCCCTCCTCGCCGGATGCGACACGGTCGGCCCGCCGACGCCGCTTGCTGTGGAGCCCGAGGACCGCTACCCGGCGTGGAGCCCCGACGGCGCGCGCATCGCGTACTTCCACGAGGAGAAGCACGCCGACGCGGCCGACGCCGACCCCTCGTACGCGACGGGGCTCTACGTGCTCGACCTCACGACGGGCGCGCGGCGGCTCGTGGCCGAGGGCTACGCCATCACGCCGGACTGGTCGCCGGACGGGGAGTGGTTGGCAGTGAGCGCGGGGGACATCGCCGTCGTGCGCCCCGACGGGAGCGGCTTCCGTTACCTCACCGACCACGGCAGTGCCTTTTTTCCACGCTATTCGCCCGACGGCGCGGCGCTCTCCTACGGGCGCTCGGGGACGCAGGAGGAGGTGGGGTTATGGTTCGTCCGCCTCGCCGACTCGACGCAGACGCGGTTCGGGTTCGGAGCGTCACCTGCGGACTGGGCGCCGGATGGTCGCCGGATCGTCTACGGGGGACCACCCGGTGAAGCGGAGGGCGGGGGGCAAGTATGGGCTGCAGACACGAGCGGTACGGCTCGCTCTCAACTCAGCCGCAACGGCTTTGTGGACAATGACTACGCAGCGTGGAGTCCGGACGGTCGGTGGATCGCGTGGACGGCGCTGAAGGAGGGTGGCACGGCGGCCCTCTGGCTCATGCGCGCCGACGGCGCCGAGCCGCGCGAGCTCCTCACCGACGCCCAGGAGCCGGCGTGGGCCCCGGACTCCGAGCGGATCGTCTTCAGCCGGGGCCGCGAGGGGCGCGACCGCCTCACGCTCTGGAGCGTCGCCCGCGATGGCTCCGACCTCCAACAACTCACCTTCTGATTCACCAACCTCCACGCCTATGAGATGCTGATAAACCGAAAGCCCCGGGGCGGGGCGTGAGCCTGCCGGCAAGCACTGCTCACGTCGCCCCCCCACCGGAGCCTCCACGGCTCTGCACACGCCATCCCTCCGTTATCGCCAGACACGAAAGAGATCGCCATGAACACAACCCGCGTTCTTACCGCGCTCCTCCTCCCGTTGATCCTCGCCGGAGCCCTTCGCGCTCAGGCCCCATCCGAAGGCGAGCCCGTGCCGGGCATCGTCCTCGTCAAGTTCACCCCCGAAGCGCTGCCCGAAGTCAAACAACGAATCGTGCCGGATCAGTTGCGCGCAGTGTCGGCGCGTGCGCGTCTCCAGGACGTAGGCTTCCACGAAGGCCGGAAGGTGTTCGAGAACTTCCACCCCGCCGACACCCTCGCTGCGCACCGAACGACGGATGAGCCCGTTACCCTCATCGACCTCTCGCGCTGGTACCTACTGAAGGTAGACGACGGAGTCGACGTCGAAGACCTCGCGCGGCGGCTCGTGGCGCTGCCCGGAGTCGAAGCAGCCGTGCCCGAGTACTCGGTAACACCGCTCGATGTGCTCCCCAATGACCCCGCCTTCCAGCAAAGCACCTACCAGTGGGGTCTCCGAAATACGCGCTATCCAGGCCGGGATATCCACGCGCCGGAGGCTTGGGAATTCAACAGGGGACGCAGCGATGTCGTCGTCGCTGTCATAGACGGTGGCATCGACTACGAGCACCCGGATCTCGACCCCGGCGACCGCAGCCGCATCATCGCGGGCTACGACACCGCCGACGAGGACAACGACCCTATGGACGACATCCCTTCGGGTAATGGATTCGCCAACCACGGGACCCCTATTGCCGGCATCATCGGGGCGATCACCAACAACGACCGCGACGTGGCCGGGGTGATGTGGAACGTGAAGGTGATGCCGGTGAAGATCGCCTACACGAACGGACCGTGGTGGGACCCCTTCCAGATGTTCTCCGGGCCGGGGAGCGCCTTCCGTACCAACATCGGACAGGGCATCGAATACGCCCGGGCGAACGGAGCGAACATCATCAACCTCAGCCTTGGCAGCCCCGCCTCCCAAGCGCCGGGCACGTTCGAGCAGTGGTTCATCGGCAACCCGATAGGCGAGGCCATCTTCAACGCCTACCGCCAGGGCGTGCTCGTCTTCGCGGCCTCCGGCAACGACTCACAGAGCGAAGTGGGCTTCCCAGCCTTTCATCCCCTCGCCATCGCCGTTGGCAACTCGACCATCACCGACACGCGCTTTTCGAGCTCGAATTACGGCAGCGCCCTCGACTTCGTAGCGCCGGGAACGGGCTACCGTTCGACCACGCGCGGTGGTGGTATTACCGGGGATATCACCGGGACCTCCTTCGCCTCGCCGATGGCGGCGGCCGTGGGCGGGCTGGTTCTTTCTGAAAGCCGGGACCTCGGGCTGAACCTCACGAACGACGACGTCCGCGAGATCCTCCGCCGCACAGCGGACAAGGTTGAAGACATGGATGGCGAGAATTTCCATCCTCAGTATGGTTACGGGCGGGTCAACGCGGCGGCGGCGCTCACGCTGATCAACGCGCCCAACACCGTCACGCACCTCACCCGCACCGGCGGGACCTCCACGCTCGATTGGGACAGCCACCGGCACACGTTCTACAACGGGGCCTACGGTGCGGGCGACCACCTCGCCTCTGGTGTCTACTTCGGCGTCAAGCAGTACGTCGTCACCGGCCGCGTCACCTTCTCCCAGCCCTACGCCCAGTCCCCGCAGGTGTGGTTCCGCCCGCGCCAGACGAAGGGCTGGGGCTTCGGGAACCCGAACCTTCAAGCTCCGTCAGTCCGCATCACGAACGTAACGACGACGGGATTTGACTACGAAACCGTCGTCTTCTACGTCGGCTCCAACTCGCTTGGGCAGCAGGTCAACCGCTACTACCCGACGTCACCGCAGAACGTCCGGCTCGCGTTTACGGTCGTAGGGGAACCGGCTCCGCTGAGCGCGTCGATCGGTGGCCCGGACACGTTCCCGCCGAGCGCCTACACCACGTGGTGGGCCAACGCCTCCGGCGGTCGCGAGCCCTACGACTACGCGTGGTCCTACCGCTACCCCTGCGCCGACGACCCGCCCCCGCCCCCGCCCCCGCCGTGCGACCCCAAGACCGGCGTCTGCACGATGGGCGGCGGGGCCCTCCCCATGGGGCCCACCCGCTGCGAGTGGCTCCCGGCGGGCACCTCACGCGCGATCACGAGGTTCTTCAGCCCGCTCTACGGGAGCGTGGACCTCCGCGTCCGCGTCACCGATGACGGGGGCTCGTCGCGGACGGCGTACGAGACGGTCTACGCCTCCGACGACCTCACGGCGGGCGACGGCGAGCAGGCGCGCGGCACCGGGGCAGAGGCTGAAGCCGACGTGGCAGCGGCCTCACGTGCCGGCACGTCGTTGCCTGCGGCGTATGCCCTCGACGGCGCGGCGCCGAACCCGTTCCGGGGAGAGGCGAGCGTCGGCTTCGCGCTGCCGGAGGCGGCCGAGGTCCGCCTCGCCGTCTACGACCTCCTCGGGCGCGAGGTGGCCGTGCTCGCCGACGGTCAGATGGAGGCGGGGCGCCACCGCGCGCGCTTCGACGGGCGGGGCCTCCCGGCCGGGCTCTACGTCGTGCGGCTCACAGCGAATGAGTTCATCGGGACGGCGCGGATAACGCTCCTGCGCTAAGCCCCCGAGGCCCGGCCTGCACCGTGAGGCCCCGTCGGCACGTACCGCCGGCGGGGCCTCACCCTTCCCGGGTTGCTCCTCGGCGTGACGGTCTCGGGCGTGCCCTGCGATCTTCCAGTCGAACGCGGGCGGCGCGTGGGACAACGCC
>CAYTJT010000268.1:0-4683 GCA_964438105.1 uncultured Rhodothermales bacterium
TGTCGGGCGCGGCGCCGCGGGCGTAGAGCACTTCGCCCTCGGCCGCCTCGCGGACGGCGTCGAGGACGGTCACGGCGTCGCTGGCGGCGCCGGCGGCGGACCAGCTCCCGAGCTGCTCCTTGCCGTCGTCAGCGAGCGCGCCGATCACAGCGACCGTCGGCGTGGCCGCGCCGAGCGGGAGGAGCGGCGCGGCGGCGCCGGCCGCCGGCTCGTTCTTGAGCAGGACGATCGACTGGCCGGCGATTTCGCGCGCGGCGGCGACATGCTCGTCCGAGAGCAGCTCGCCGTCGGCCCGCGACTCGTCCGTGTAGGGCCGCTCGAAGAGTCCCAGGCGGAACTTGGCCCGGAGCACGTTCGCCACGGCCCGGTCCACGTCCCTCATCGCCACGCGCCCCTCGGCGACGAGGTCGGCGAGGCAATCGTGGTAGGCGTCTGACTGCATGTCGACGTCGACGCCGACGGCGATCGCGTGCGCGCCGGCCTCGCAGTTGTCGGCCGCGGTCCCGTGGCGCTGCGTCTCCCAGATCGAGCCCCAGTCGCTCACCACGACCCCGTCGAAGCCCCACTCGCCGCGCAAGATGTCGCGGATGGTCGTCGGGTTCGTCGTCGCCGGGACGCCGCCGATCTCGTTGAAGGCCACCATGACAGCCCCGGCTCCGGCGTCCAAGACCGCCTCGAAGGGTGGCAGGTGGACCTCGCGGAGCGTCTGCATCGAGACGTCGACGGTGTTGTAGTCGCGCCCGCCGAGGGCCGCGCCGTAGGCCACGTAGTGCTTGGGCGTGGCGAGCGCGGCGGTCGGGCCGGTGAGGTCGTCCGTCTGGAAGCCGCGGACGGCCGCGGCGCCGTGGACGGCGTTCAAATACGGGTCCTCGCCGGCGCCCTCGACGATGCGCCCCCAGCGGGGGTCGGGCGACACGTCGATCATGGGCGCGAAGATCCACCGGATGCCGATGGAGGTCGCCTCGACGGCGGCGATGCGCGCGGCTTGCTCCGTCGCGTCGGGGTTCCAGGACGAGGCGAGGCCGAGCGGGACCGGGAAGATGGTGCGCAGCCCGTGGATCACGTCGTGCGCGAAGAGCGCGGGGATCCCGAGGCGGCTCTCCTCGACGGCGATCCGCTGGAGCCGGTTTGTGCGCCGCGCGCCCTCGGCGAGCGTCCCCGCAGGGTCGAGCTGGTACACCCCGGACGTATCGACCGTGATCCACGAGAAGGCGACGTTGAGGTAGCTCCCGACGCTGCCGTCGCGCATCTGGCCCTCGTAGAGCGCCTCGTCGGTGCCGTGCGCGGTGTACTGGTTGAGCTGGCCGACCTTCTCTTCCAGCGTCATCCGCCCGACCAGATCCGCCACGCGGTCCTCGATGGGCGCGTCGGCGTCGCGGTAGAGCGCGTCGGCGCCCGGCCGGTCAGCGGGCTGGGCGAACGCGGCGGTGTACGCGAAGAACGCGGCGACGGCCGCGACGGTGAATCGGAAGGGCATGGGCGGAGGAGCGGGTTTGGTGTAGAGTCCGCCCGCCGCCGCCTGACCCCGACACCGATGCACGCTACTGTAGCGTGCAGACGGCGCTGACGTGCTGCGGGGGCCCTCCCCTGATGGGAGCGCCCCCGCGACGTGTTCGTCGAGCGGCAGCTACTTCGACGCTTTATCCAGGAGGGCCCGGATGGCATCAAAGCCAACCTCTACACGCTCCTCCCCCTGAGCTGAGGAGCGCTCTAGGAGCTGCTCAACCGAGCAGCCCGCGCAGTCCATCTTGCGCTGGAGGGGGCGCTGCACGTTGGCCAGCGCCGTCTCCGCTGCCGTGGCGATCTGGGCCTCGTCCCAGTGCCCGGCCAGCGCGTCGAGCGAGCGGTTGATGAGGCTGGCGCCCGCGTTCTCGTTCTCCAAGAGGTGCGTGGTGTAGAACCCGATGGCCTCCTGGCGCGCAGCCGATTGGGGTGCGTCGAGGAGGTGGTGATTCAGCATGAGGATGGCAGCGGTCTGTTCGGTCCTGTAGTCCGGGACCTCGGGGTGCTGTTCCAACTCGGCGCGGACAGCCGCGTCCGCCTCCTCCCAAGATTCCGAAGAGGCGACGGCGATGCGAAGAGCCATGCTCATTTCCTTCTGAGGCGTTGTATAGGCTCTCCTCTCGACCGGCGTCATCGCCTGGAGCTCCGCAATCTTTGGCCCCTTCTTCTGTTCGGCGAGCGGGATGGCAATCTCCACAGGAGTCATCACCATCGCGGGGGCCGGCCCAGGCCCGCGATCTAGCTCTGGTCCGCGATCCTGAGGTCCTGCTTCGTCACAGCCTGACTGGATCAGGCAGAGGAGCCCCGCGAGGAGCCAAGTCGGTACGCGCGTGTAGGTCGAGAGAAACATAGCGGTAGGGGTTAGAGGCTTATCCGAGACAGATTCGTAAGGGAGTAGCTCGTCAGTAGGTGGAGCAAGGGTTAATCAGCCCCCCTGGCAGAGTAGGTGCAGCAAGGATTAATCAACCCCCCTCCGCAGATGTCATCCTCCCAATTTCCACCCATAACCCCATCATTAGAGCAATCGGGGTAGCCATTAAAGTCACAATCACACGATATTTCCCAGTAGGTCACACCGTATCTATACTCGTAATCAGCCACACCCGCGCAAAAATAATCGCCAATGACGAAATAGCACACTGCAGACGCGGGGAGTGCAAAAAACAGCAGGAACGCGAGAACGAGAAAACGCTTCGGCATGTCATCCCTAAAGGTTTGTCCCCATTGGTTCAGTTCCATTGAAAATTACGATATCCCCCCCCCCATCAAGGGCCAACGCTCGAATTCATACGTCGCAACAGACACGCTCTTTAACCGCCCGGAACGTGTACACGTACCCGAGCCGGCCGTCACAACGAGCGCGCCGCCCGCGTCCTCGACGCCAACGATGCCCGCGTCCTCGGCGACAGAGGCCGAATCGGAGGTGGTGTTGGCAGGGACCGTGGCAGTCAGGGCGAGGACGTCGCCGTCGCGCTCCCAGCGGCGGTGTACTGGTTGAGCTGGCCGACCTTCTCTTCCAGCGTCATCCGCCCGACCAGATCCGCCACGCGGTCCTCGATGGGCGTGTCGGCGTCGCGGTAGAGCGCGTCGGCATCCGGCCGGTCGGCGGGCTGGGCGAGCGCGGGGACGCAGACGAGGACGGCAGCGAGCACCGCGGCGAGTCGGAACGGCATGGGCACGAGAGGGGAGAGGCTTTGGTTGTAGAGTCCGCCCGCCGCGCCCGCACCCCGACACCGCGAGCGGCGACGGCTGCGGGCTACCTCGCCACGACCATCCGCCTCGACACCCGCCCGGCCTCCGTCGTCAGGGTGTACACGTACACCCCGGCGGCGAGGCCCGAGCCGACGAACGGAACGCGGTAGGCGCCCGCCGGCTGCACCCCGTCCACGAGCGTCGCGACCTCGCGGCCGAGCACGTCGTAGACCGCCAGCTCGACGGGACCCGGCGCCCCCAGCCGGTAACCGATCTCGGTCTGGGCGCGGAACGGGTTGGGCCAGTTCGGCAGCAGGGCGTCAGCGACCGCTCCGGTGGCGGGCTCAGACGCGACCGGCAGCGTCCCGCCGAGGGCGATCGTGAACGTGTTGATCGAGTACGGCCCGATCTCGAACGTGACCTCGCGGTCCTCGCCGTCCACGTCGACCTCGGCGATGGTCTCGTCGTCGCGGTCGGCGTCGGTCGTGCGGACGGTGTAGGCTAGGACGCCGCGCCCGCCGTCGGCGTCCTCGACCTCGATCGTGACGGCCCGCGCGTCCCCGCTCGTGTTCGTGACGTTGACGTAGACCGTGTCCTCACCCGGCTTGCGGAAGGCGAGCACGTCGGCCCGCCGCCCCGACGACGCCGCGTAGTCGAGCACGAACGAGGAGTCCGGCTGCGCCGACGTCAGTTGGCGGAACGCGAAGTAATGCTTGTAGCGGACGGGGTCGGTCGTGTTGAAGGGGACGGAGAGGAGGCCGCCGGGGTTGAACACGCTGGGGTCGTCCGGATCCGGCAGGTTGGGATAGTTCGTCTGGAAGTAATACCACGCGCTCGTCCCGAAGTTGAGGGCGGCGCCCATCAGCTGGGAGAGCGAGAGCGCGGTCCGGTGGTTCGCGCGCAGCGAGGGGTCGCCGAACTGCTTCGAGCCGTGCGTCTCGGACTGGTGGATCGGCTTGCCCTCGGCCTCGGCGCGGAGCGTCTGGAAGAGGTCGCCGCGGACGCCGTCGACGTACTGGTGCGTCGCGACGATGTCGATCTGGTCCCACGCGGCGGGGAAGTCCTGTTTGAAGTAGCGGACGTAGTCGATGGCGCCGTTCGGGCCGAACGCGCTCGGCCCCATCACGCGGGGCATCGGCATCCCCGTCGTGTTGACCTCGGGGTCGGCGAGCATCGCCTTGAAGAGCGGGACGGCCTGGGCGAAGATCTCGGCGACGCCGCGACGGGTGTCGCCGTCGTAGCCGTAGTGGTGCGTCCGGCACTGGTTGGGGTTGGCGCCGCACACCTCCAGGTCGGGCTCGTTGACCGCGTTGAGGATGTCGACGGTCACGCCGCGCTCGTCGAAGGCCCGGAACGTCTGGAAGTACCAGTCGGCGAGCTCGGCGTAGATCCCCGGCCGGTCGACGTCGAGCACGCGGTACGTCATCCCGTCGACCTCCACGTCGGTCCGCAGGTTGTCGGGAAACATGTTGAAGACGAGGGAGAACT
>CAYTJT010000269.1:0-4659 GCA_964438105.1 uncultured Rhodothermales bacterium
AGGTCTCGATCGGCGAGATCGAAGAGGTCTTCGCCCGCCCCACCGACCTGCTCGACGACCTCGACGCGTTCGAGGACCCGGCGACGACGCGCTCCACCGCCACGCGCGACCGCCTGCGAAACTAGCGGCCCGCCGGACGGCGACGCGCGCGACCTCTACACCGTACCTCACCGCCACGCCGTGGGGGTTTGATTAATCAAACCCTTACGGTCAGACCCTTACGGTTGCCTCACCTCGCCTTTCCGCCCCTCACGCATGGAAGCCTCCCCCTCGCTCGACACGCTCCGCTACGACGTGGACGCCGACGGCATCGCTGTCGTCACGCTCGACCGGCCCGACAAGCTCAACGCCCTCAGCACGGGTGTCCTCGCCGACCTCAGCCGCGCCTTCCGCCAGGCCCGCGCCGACAACGGCGTGCGCGGCGTCGTGCTGACGGGGGCGGGCGAGAAAGCCTTCGCCGCCGGCGCCGACATCGAGGAGTTCACCGCGCTCGACGCGCTCGAAGGCCACCGCTTCGCGCTCCGCGGGCAGTCCGTCTTCTCCACGATCGAGAACCTGCCGAAGCCGGTCGTCGCGGCCGTCAACGGGTACGCGCTCGGCGGCGGGTGCGAGCTCGCGCTCGCCTGCCACCTCCGCGTCGCGAGTGAGCACGCGCAGTTCGGCCAGCCCGAAGTGCAGCTCGGGCTGATCCCCGGCTACGGCGGCACGCAGCGCCTCCCGCGCGTCGTCGGGCAAGGCATCGCCACGGAGCTGATTCTGACAGGCGACCGCATCAACGCGCAGCGCGCGTATGAGGTCGGGCTCGTCAACCACGTCGTCACGGCCGAGGGGTTGCTGGAGGCCGCAAAAGACCTCGTTCGCAAGATCGCGTCGAAGGCGCCGCTCGCCGTGGCGATGTCGCTCAACGCGATCCGCTCGTCGGACCTCCCGCTCGCGCAAGGCCTCCAGCTCGAGGCCGCCCTCTTCGGCCAGGCCTGCGGCACCGACGACTTCCGCGAGGGCGTGCACGCCTTCCTCAACAAGCAGCCGCCCGAGTTTTCGGGACGCTAGCGCGCCCGCGGCTTTGAGTGCTGGGGTCGGGGTTCGTAGTCTCCCAATCCTGCCCTCAGCGCTGTACGCCCGGAACGCCGCATGACCATCGCCCTCATCGTATTGATGCTCGTGCTGAGCGCGTTCTTCTCGGGCTCCGAGATCGCCTTCGTCACGGCGAACCGGCTCAAGGCCGAGGTCCGCGCCCACCGCGAGGGGTTCGTCGGCGGCGTCGTGCGCGAGTTCATCCGCGAGCCCGCGAAGTTCCTGACCACGACGCTCGTCGGCAACAACGTCGCGCTCGTGCTCTACTCGACGTTGATGGCGCTCGCGCTCGACGAGCCGCTGCGCGAGTTCTCTCACGGCCTGCTCGGCCCCGAGACCCCCGTCGAAGGGCTCGTCCTCGCGCTGCAGACCGTCATCGCCTCGACGGTCGTGCTCCTCTTCGGCGAGATCCTCCCGAAGTCGCTCTTCCGCGAGCCCGCCGACCGGGTCGTCTTCGCGTGCGCGCTCCCGCTCAAGCTGACGTACTGGCTCTTCCTCCCCGTCATCAAGATCGCCGGGTGGCTGAGCCAGGTCCTCGTCCGGCTGACCGGCGTCGAGGCGCAGTCGTTCCAGCAGTTCCTCCGCAGCGACTACGAGGCCGTCGTCCGCGAGAGCCGCGAGACCGGCACGCTCGACCTCGACGAGGAGGAGAGCGAGCTGCTCTCGAACGTGTTCGAGCTGCGCAACCTCCGGGTCAAGGACTCGATGGTGCCGCGCACCGACGTGGAGGGCGTCGACGAGGGGGCGACGCTCGCCGAGGTCTACGCCCGCTTCGTCGAGACCGGCTTCTCGCGGCTGCCCGTCTACCGCGACAACGTCGACCGCGTCGTCGGGGTGATCGTCGCGCACGACCTCTTCCAGCGGCCCGAGCGGCTCGCCGACATCGTCCGCAACGTGCCGTTCGTGCCGGAGGCGAAGCGCGCCAAAGACCTCCTCTACGAGTTCCTCGCGAGCGGCACGTCGATGGCGATCGTGATCGACGAGTACGGCGGGACGGCCGGGCTCGTGACGGTCGAGGACCTGCTCGAAGAGCTCTTCGGCGACATCCGCGACGAGTTCGACGAGGCCGTCGAAGAGGTGCGGCAGATCAACGAGTACACCTTCCTCGTCAGCGGGCGCACCGAGGTCCACACACTCAACGCCGACTACGGGCTCGACCTGCCCGAGGGCGACTACGACACCGTCGCCGGGCTCCTGCTCGACCGGCTCTCGTCGATCCCGAAAGAGCGCGAGGAGTTCACGCTCGACGGCTACCGCGTCACGATCCTCAAGGCCTCGGCCCACCGGATCGACACGGTGCGGATCGTGCGCGAGTCGCCGGGGCGGCTGGACCCGAGCGACCTCCCGCTGCCGACGCCGAGCTAGTCCTCGCGCTGCGCGAAGGCGAGCACGAGGCGGAGGTGCGTCGCGAGGAGGTCGACGAGTCCGAGCTCGCCGAGCCGTTCGCCGGGGGTCGTCGGCAGCTTGGGCGGCGAGATGCGGCCCATCCACAGCGGCAGCTTGTCGTCGAGCGCGCGCGGGCCGGGGAACCGCCCGACGGGAAAATGCACGGCGTAGAACTCCGCCTTCCGCGCGAGCCGGTCGTACACGCTCTGGTCTACGTCCACGTCGCCCTCCTCGCCCTCGGCGACGAGCTGGGCGCCGAGCAGAAAGTCGTGGTAGAGAAACGGCGTCTCCAACACGGTCGTCCCGACGGCCTCGACCGCGGCGTGCCCACGCAGCCCGACCTCGACCGCGCGCGCCGTCGTCGTCGCCACGAGCGCGAACGTCTCTTCGGCGACGAGCTCGGGGTTCGCGGCGTCCGTCAGCGACGGCAACACGGAGCGGACGAGGTCCTGCGTCGTGCTCAGCACGCCGAGCGAAGCGAAGGCGGTGACGCGAGCGGGGCGGAGGTCGGAGGCCATAGTGAGCAGAAAGGGGCAGGGGCGACCGACTTGGCCGCCCCTGCGATGTGGTGGATGCGGAGCTACTTATTCGGTGCTGGACCCGTCCTCTTCCCCACCGATCTGCCGGCGCATCTTCGTGTCGGCTTCGATGTTGCTGAGGTTGTAGTAGTCCATCACTCCGAGGTTGCCCTGGCGGAACGCATCGGCGATCGCCTCCGGCACCTTGGCTTCGGCGGCGACGAGGTGGGCGCGCTGCTCCTGCACGGCGGCGCGCATCTCCTGCTCTTTGGCGACGGCGGCGGCGCGGCGCTCCTCGGCCTTGGCGCGGGCGACCTGCAAGTCGGCCTCGGCCTGGTCGGTCTGGAGCTTGGCGCCGATGTTCTCGCCGACGTCCACATCCGCGATGTCGATCGAGAGGATCTCGAACGCGGTCCCGCTGTCGAGCCCCTTCGCGAGGACGACTTTGGAGATCGAGTCCGGGTTTTCGAGCACGGCGGCGTGGCTCTCCGACGAACCGATCGTCGAGACGATGCCTTCGCCGACGCGGGCGATGATCGTCTCTTCACCCGCGCCACCGACGAGCCGCTCGATGTTGGCGCGGACCGTCACGCGGGCGATCGCGCGGACCTGAATGCCGTCTTTGGCGACGGCCGAGACGGGCGGCGTCTCGATCACTTTCGGGTTGACGGACACCTGTACGGCCTCGAACACGTCGCGCCCGGCGAGGTCGATTGCCGTCGCGCGTTCGAAGCCGAGGTCGATGTTCGCTTTGTCGGCCGAGATGAGGGCGTTGACGACCTTCTGCACCTGCCCGCCTGCGAGGTAGTGCGCTTCGAGTTGGGGTGGATCGACGGCGATGCCCGCTTTGTGCGCCGTGATGAGCGGCTTCACAATCGTCGCGGGCGGCACTTTCCGCAGCCGCATTCCGACGAGGTCGCGGAAGAGCTTGAGCTTGACCCCGGAGAAGTACGCCGTAACCCAGAGCCCGAGCGGGATGAAGTACAGAAAGATGATGAGGAACGCGACGACGGTCAGGATGACCAGCACGCCCCCGGTGGCAAACAGTGCGTCCATGCGGCTAGGGGTTTGGGGTGAGCCTAAGGGTACGCACGGCACGCGATAGGTTTCAACCGGACGACGTCTCCCATCAGTTCTGAATCAACTTATCGTACCGCCCGTGCGATCCGATCCAAAACCATACGAGTCCTTCGGCCCGCTCCTTCGCGAGCGCCCGGTAGCGGCGGCCTACGCGGACGGACCAGAACACCCCGACCTTTTTTAGGCGAAGCGATGGGTGTTGGGGGTTCGCCTTCAACAGGTCGAAATTCTTGTCCGCCAGTTGCTGCACCTCATCGGGGAGGCGCCGGTAGTGCGACCAGAAACCCGCCGTGGTGAAGTGGTTCAAAGCGGCGTCACACGCCCAGCATCGAAATCCTCATCGGCCTGATGCCCTGCCTCATCAAGCCGCCCCGCCTTGGTATCGGCCTCGATCTGCCGATCCCACTCTTCTGCCCAGTACTCCTCGAACCACTCGGCAAACTGCGCGAGGTCTTTCGGGGAGAGTTGGGTGACGGCGGCTTCGAGTTCTTTGATGCTCATGGCTCCAATGTAATACATCGAGATCGAGGCGAAGTCGTCACGAGAACGGCCCTGCTTCCTCTTTACTTGTCATTGCGAGGAGCGGAGCGACGAAGCAACC
>CAYTJT010000270.1:0-4595 GCA_964438105.1 uncultured Rhodothermales bacterium
GGCTGGTCTCGCCTTACGCGACTGCTTTCTGCCGGTCGCAGCCCGCTCTCACGGGCCAGCATCCGGTGGATGCACCCTGGGCTCGACCTCCTACTCCTCTCAACCAGTCGCACGGAGGTCCATCATGACCACGCTTCACACCAACACACACCACGGCCGTCGCTCCACGTATTTCGAGCAGGCCCGCATGTGGTACCGCTACGCGAAGTATCTCAGAGGTCGTCCCTACAACGCCTACCTCAAGAAAGAAGCGGCGCTCGCGCACAGTTTCCGCCTTCGGGAGCGGTCCTTCGTCCTCCCCGCCACGCTGACGCTGACGACCGATTCTGAATCCGGTCTCCGGTGGCTGAAGCGCTGGAGCCTCACCGGGAGCTACCATTTCCTCGAACTCACCGCTCGGGTGATGCAGATCGATGACGACGACCCGGCAGCCGACGAAGTGCATCTGTTCATCGAAGAGGCGGACCGCACCAGCTCGCGGAACCGGAAGGTTCTCGTGGGGCGGCTCCCGCAGGAAGATGCCTTCTGGCTCGTGCCTCTTCTCCGGCTCGAAGGCGACGCCTACGGCACCGGCCCTGTCATCCGCTTCTTCGTCGAGCGCACGGCGATCCATACGGGTGCGCGGGGCCGCATCTCGGCCGAGGCCTCGGAGGTCTCCGTCGTCGTCGCGCACGCACACGAGGCCGCGCGGCAGTGGCTCGACTGGAAGGATGAGCGGCGGCAGCGGTTCGATGAGCTCTACCGTAGCGTCTACTACGACGACAGGTCGTACAGCGACCGCGCCTACGAAAGCGTAGAGGCATAGACGAGTCCGAGATACAGGCCGGGCCGCCCCGGAGCGTAGATGCATTCCGCATCGCTCCGCAGGGCCGCCCGGCCTTTTTCGTGCCGTCGTGCTGTGCTGAAACCTCAGCGCTGGGGTGCTGGCCCCCCGCGCTCCGACGGATCTGAGGACCTTCGGTCCATCCGACCGAGCGCTCTCCGCCGACAGCCGCTTCGCTTGGCCGCCGACTGTCGAGGGCCGCAGGGAACGGGGGGAGCAGGTGGTGCTCTCCATCAGCACGCCGCCCGGTGGTGCCTGGCCTTTCAGGGCACCACCGGGCGGCTTTACCGACGCTCAGGTGCGGGTCTCGAACTCCTCCAACCCAACCACCAGAGGTACACCATGCACGAAATATTCGGAGAACGCTTCTACAGCCGTCAGAAAGCCGCTTGGCACCGCCTCGGCGAGACGTTCGACCTCGACGACGACGTGAGTGTCACGGACGCCGTCGGGAAGACCGCAGTCGGCATCGAGATCGACGCGGTCCCGCTGAAGTACGTCTACGAGGGCGAGGCTCACGAGACGGAGCAGCGCGCCATCATCCGCAAGCCGACGCCAGACGACCCCGAGCCGCGCGTGTTCGGCTTCGCCTCGGAGAACTGGCACGTCGCGCAGTACCTCGACTACGCGAAGGCCCTCGACCCGCTCTCGGAGACGTTCCCCGTCGAGACCTGCGGGGTCCTTCGGGACGGGGAGACGCTCTTCCTCGCCCTTCGCGGTGACTCGTTTGCGGTGCAGAGCGTGGACGAGATCGAGAACTACTTCGTCTGCGTCTTGAGCCAGGTGCCCGGCAAGGGCCACCGGATTCTCTTTACGCCCCGCCGCGTGGTCTGCCAGAACACCCTCTCACTCGGCATCCGCCAGGCGACGATCAACCTCCGCATCCCACACACCGGCGACCCCACGCAGATGGTGGCCTTCGCGGCGCAGCTCGTGACCGAGATGACGCGGGCGACGGAGAAGGTCGAGGCGTACTTCGAGGCGATGGCGAAGGTGAAAGTCGGTGAGGAGGGGCTCGACAAGTTGCTGAGGGCGGCGTTCCCCGAGCCGCCGGTGCCGGCGAAGGTGCGGCTGTGGCAGAACCTCTCGCCGCAGCAGATCGCGGTGATGAAGGAGTCGAGGCTGAACTCGGCGATCCTCGACGCGGAGCGGGCGATGGAGTCGTGGGTGGTGGCCTCGGACCGGGTGCTGAAGATCCGCGACGGCGCGCGCGTGCTCTACCAGACCTTCAACGACGAGCACCCGCAGTTCGCCGGCTCTGTCTGGGCCGCCTACAACGCCTGCACCGAGACGAGCGACTGGCGGAAGGGACGGGGCAACGTCGCCGAGTCGGTGCTCTTCGGCCCGAGGGCGCAGGAGAAGGTCCGCGCCTTCAAGGCCGCGCTCGAGCTGACGACGGGCGTGAGCATGAACTGAAGGGCGTCAGGTGAGGGACCAGGGGCCGCACCGGCGGGCAGGCGAAGCCGGTGCGGCCCCTCCCCTCTCCACTCGACCATGCGACCGATGAAAGCGACCCCGAAGAACCTCCTCGTGCTCACTCGCATCGAGCGTCGGATGCTGGAGGGGGGCGAGCGCTACGCAGACCAACCCGCCCTCGTGGGCCGCGACCTGCGGCGGGGCGAGCGCTACCACGCGGACCGCCTCGTGCGGCTCGGCTTCCTGAAGAAGACAAGGTCGACGGCTCCCTGGCATGGGTCCCCATCCGTCGCGCTCTACTGGTGCGATGAATCGTGCCGCAGGAATACGATTGGAACGGTCCTCTGACCGGGACGGCGGCGGGTTGACTCGTATCGGGCCTTCCCCTGTCCGTGCGGGTCCACAGCGCGGCGTGAGGACCCGCACGGACGCGGGCCGGAAGCCAGCCCACGGGAGGTGGATCATGCAGCAGAACCTGTTCGACGTCGTAGGGGACCAAGCAGAGAGCCGCGGTGCCTACGCAGAGCCGAGGCCAACCTACGAGAGGCCGACCTATGAGAGCGCCCTCTTCTCGGGCGTTCCGCTCTACACGACCCGGCTCGTCCGGGAGCACACGTTCTCGTTCCCCGAGCGGACGCAGGTGTGCTCGCCCGACGCCGTAGCCGCCGTGCTCCGGTCGTACTTCGAGAGCCGCGACCGCGAGGAGTTCGTGGTCTGCCTGCTCGACACGGCGAACACGCTCGTCGGCCTGCACGTCGCCTCCGTCGGGGGGTTGGCCGCAAGCATCGTCGAGCCTCGGCAGGTGTTCAAAGCGGCCGTGCTCGCGAATGCCGCCGCGCTCATCGTCGCGCACAACCACCCGTCCGGCAATCCCGAGCCGTCGCGAGAAGACGTTAAGGTGACGAAGCAGCTCGTCGAGGCCGGGAAGGTCATGGGCATCCCCATCCACGACCACCTCATCCTCACCGATCACGGCCACACCAGCTTGGCCGAGCGCGGGTTGCTCTCGTAGTCCAGGGATCTGTACGGTGAAGCCGACTCGGGAAAAGCGCAGGATCGCTGCACGAACAGCAGGGTTGCGGCAGAAGCGGACTGGCTCTTACTGAGGCGATGCGCTATCGTCTGGAAAGCGTAGCGGTCTGAAAGGGAGGTAGCAAGCAATGATGTCGCATGGCGAAAACCCTCTAAGGAGGTTTTCACCCGGTCGTAATGGGGCCGAGACCTTTTCGCCCGGCGGAAATCCTGTCGCCGAGTTTCCACCGGGTGTAAACCCGGCACATGCCTCCAGTGACGGTATGTCCGATGACGCTAGGTCCGATGCGACCACGCGGAAGCGAGGAGGAGGTCGCCCTCGGAAAGCCGCCGCCGAGCGGCGCACCACGAAGTACACGGTGTCCGTCAACGAAGCCGAGAAGACCACCGTTGAGGCGGCAGCCGAGGCGGTGGGTCTCGCTCCGGCCGTCTACCTCCGGGAGGTCGGCGTGGGGGCTCGGGTGGCGAAGCGGGCGGACGACGTGCTCTACCACCGGCTGAGCCGGATCGGCGTGCGCCTCCAGCACCTCGCCCGCCGCGCCGGCGACGAGGAGCGAAAAGACTATCAGGCCGCTCTGGAAGCGCTGCTCCAGGAGGTGATCGACGTGAGGGGGACGCTGTAGAACGAACCGGGTAAGACGGGAAAGGCAGATGATCGGGAAGGTCTCATCGGGAACGAGCTTCAGCGGGCTGGCGACGTACCTCACCCAGAGCGAGGAGCGCGTGGCATGGACCGAGCCTCGCTGGATGATCGGGACGGACCCCCAGGAGGTCGCCCGCGAGATGGAAGGAGCGGCGTCGCTGGGCGACGCGCGCCTGGAGAAGCCGGTGTACCACGTCTCCATCTCGTTCGGTGAGGCCGACCACCCGACGCGCGAACAGATGCGGGAAGCGGCCGACCGCGTGCTCGGCGAGCTCGGACTCAGCGAGCACCAAGCGTTCCTCGTCGCGCACCAAGACAAGGACCACCCCCACCTCCACGTCATGGTCAACCGCGCCCACCCCGACACGGGCAAGGCCGCCGACGTCAGCTTCGACTACCGCCGGGTCGAGGGCGTGCTGCGCGAGTTGGAGAAGGAGTGGGGGATGCAGCGCGTGCCGGGCCACCACGCCCGCGACGCCGGCGATCCGGCCCCGGACCGGACGCAGTCGGTCGCCACCGGCGAGGCTCGTCGCACGGAGCGGACCGGCGAGAGCTCTTTTCCGCAGCAGATCCGAGAGACGATGGGCGACGACCTGAACCGGGCCGCCGAGCGGTCGAAGAGCTGGGACGAGTTGCGCGCCGCGCTCGGCCGCCACGGCTTTCGGCTAGAGCCGACCGAGC
>CAYTJT010000271.1:0-4572 GCA_964438105.1 uncultured Rhodothermales bacterium
GAGCATGGGCGAGCCGGAGTTGCCGCCGATGATGTCGTTCGTGGTGACGAAGTTGTACGGCGTCTCGAGGTCGAGCGCGTCCGGGATCGGGAGCCAGCGCTCGGGGAGGTCGAAGAACGCGTCCAACTCTTCCGTCGGGCGGTACGAGTAGTAGTGGTCGTAGAGCCCGTAGTAGGTGGTGTAGGGCGCGGCGACGGTGCCGTTGTACGGGTAGCCGCGCACGACGCCGTCGTTGATGCGGAGCGAGAACGTCGCGTCCGGGGGGAGGTCCGTGCCGTAGACCTCGAAGCGGGCGCGGCCGAGCTGGCTGCCGAGCTCGCCGGCCTGCGCGCCGAGCACGCCCGCCTGCTGCTGGTACTGCGCGTAGCTCGGGAAGACGGCCGCCGCCACGGCGAGCGCCGGGTCGCCCGCGGCCGTGAGGTCGCCGTCGAGGGCGGCTTCCGTGCCCTCCATCGTGGCGAACGCCGAGCTCTCGTAGAGGTCGCGGGCCGCCTGCTCCGGCGTGCGCCCTTCGAGGACGTCCCGGACGATGGGGCTGCCCTCGCCGAAGTACGTCACGAAGTCGCGCAGCCGCGCCTCGAGGAGGCCGATCTCCAGCGCCTCCGGGCGGTCCTCTTCGATGCCGAGCGCCGCCTCGCGGAGCCCGGGGTTCTGCGTCTGCCCGTAGGCGTAGGCGAAGAGCGCCCGCGTCATCACGTTCGACGCCACCGGCGAGCCGGGGTTCATGCCCAGGAACGCGCCGTACTCCGCGCCGAACTGCCGCGCCTCAGCCCGGTTCTGCGCGAGCTGGTCGAGAAGCGGGCCGTACTCGGCGGCGAGGTCGGCGTCGGCCATGAGCGCGTCGCGGAACTCGCGTTCGAGCGCCCCGCGGCGCGCGATGATGTACGGGTCGCGGAGGCCTTCGACGCGGCCGGTGTACGCCTTGCGCGCGTTCGAGAGCGAGAAGAACGTGTCCTCGATCTCCGGCGTCTCGGGCGCGTCGGGGTAGGCGTCCGCGAAGTCTCGGTAGACATCGGCACGCGAGGCGTAGAGGTTCAGGATCGCCGGCTCCTGCACGTCGCGGCGGTACTCGAGCTGGGCGACGGTCTGGAGCCGCGTCGTCGAGCCGGGGTTGCCGATCACGAACACGAGCTCGCCGACCTCGGTGCCGCTCGGGCTCCACGGGAAGTAGTGGTCCTCGGAATCGACCGGCTCGCCGTCGTCGCCGTAGGCGCGGAGGAGGGCGAAGTCGAGCGCGTAGCGGGGGAAGGTGAAGTTGTCGGGGTCGCCGCCGAAGAAGCCGAGCGCGTCCTCGGGCGCGAAGACGAGCCGGACGTCGTCGTAGCGGCGGAAGACGTAGGCCGAGTACTGCCCGCCGTTGTAGAGCGAGATGACCTGGACTTCGAGGTCGTCCCCGTCGGCCATCTCGGCCTCGATCGCGGCGATCTCCTCCTGCCGCGCGTTGATCCGCTCGGCGTCGGTCTCCATCCCCGCGACGGCCGCGTCGACGCGGGCCGTCACGTCCTCGATCTCGACGAGCTGATCGACGTAGAGGTCCTCGACGAGCCGTTCGGCCTGCATCGTCTCGGCGTAGAAGCCGTCGCGGCCGAGGTCCTCGCCCTCGCGCGTGACCTGCGTCGCGCTGCTCCGGGCGCAGTGGTGGTTCGTGAGGATGAGACCGTTGGGCGATACGAATGAGGCCGAGCAGTTGGGGAGGCGGAGCGCGCCGAGGCGGGCGTGCTCGAACCAGTCGTCGTCGGGCGTGAAGCCGTAGGTCTCGGCGAGGTACTGGGTCGGGGGGTTGTCGAACGTCCACATCCGCCCCTGGTCGTAGAGGCTGGCCTGGACGGTGTCGGGGTCGAGGAGGAGCGGCGCGTCGGCCATGGCCGGCATGTCCGCGGCCGGCTCGTCCATGGCCGGGTCCTCGGCCATCGGCGCGTCCGTCGTGGTCGTGGGCGGGGCCTCCGGCTGCGGGGCCGTGACGACCTCGGGGCCGGAGCACGCGCCGAGCGCGAGGGCCAGCAGGAGGGTGAAGAAGGTGTAGCGGTTCATGGGGATCTGATGTTGCGGAGGGAAGCGATAGGTGTCGGGGTACACGGCGAGCTACAGGCCAACAACGGCCGATGCCGCCCGAGGTTCTGCGGCGCGGACATCGCTGGCCGCTCTGCCGACGGCGCTCGTCTTTTTCCCGGTAGGTTTCTTAGCCCTTTCCCCGATAGGCTCTCCGCACCCCACGCCTTATGTTCACATAAGGCCGGAGTAAAACGCGACCCAACGCACCTCTCGGGGCAGGCGTCTCCGGCCCCTTTTCCCCTTCATTCGGCTCCTCTCGGGACGTCTCCTTCCCCTTGGCTCTATGCACAACTGTACCCGTTCGTCATTCGCAACAGCGGCGTTCTTCTTCGCCTTCGTGATCTACGCGGCCTCGCTGGCCGGGTGCGACGCCGCCGGTCCCGGCGACGCAGCATCTTCCGAAACGGCATACCCTCATACTTCCCCCAGAGCGGTCGCCCCCACGGACTCCCTTCCCACTGACTCCCTCATCCCACCTGCGCCCTGCGACGACGACCCTGACCAGGACGGTGGCCCAGACTGTGATCCGCCGTCACCACCGCCGCCGCCGCCACCGCCGCCGCCACCGCCGCCGCCGCCGACGGGGTACACTGTAACACAGGCCGTCGCAGCCATCATGGCCGATGCTACGATGCGGAACGCCCTCGCAGACCTTGTAGCGACAGGATATACAAACCGCCACGGTCCGCTCAGCCTTCCCAACGCCGACTACCTCGCCGATCTCCCGGCCGAGGAATGGACAGAGGCCGATATGCAAAGCGTCTATGACGTGCTCGGGATGAGCACGCTCATCGGAGAAACGCTGGATGAAGTTGAGGCGTACATCGGGCGCAACCCGATGATTCTAGAGTTGAGTCCGAGCAACGTGGAAGCTGCGTTCAGCCAGGCTGCTGAGCAGGCGTACGAGCAGGTCCACGGCCGCGTCGCCGCTCCCGGCTCGAAAGCCTCTTCGTCCTTTCCGATGCCCTCGTCAACGCGGCACCGGCTCGGTATAGCGGACGGGACCGGGTTCCCCTTCGACGCATCGAACAGCTTCGATGGCGGTTGCTATTTCGACTGCCTCGAAGACTGCCGATCCGAAGCCGATTTCTTTCACGCGCAATGCCTCGATCAGGCTCGGTTTGCTCACGATACTGCTATAGGCTCGTTGGGAATCGACGCTGGCACCGACTTGACAGCTTGCGGAGCCGTGGCTGTTGCCGGAACGTTGGCAAGCGGAGGCAACCCGGCTGGAGGGGGCTTGATTTTCAGTGTTTGCGGCGCAGCCGTTATGGGTGGGACTATCGTCTCGGCGATTTATCAGTTGAGCCGATTCAATCAGGCCAACGCCGTGTGTTGGAGTGATCGTCATGATGACCTCAGGCGATGCTCTTCCAGATGCAGTCGGCAGTGTCAACAGCAGAACAGGTAGTCGGCGAAAGGAGGCTTTCTGGCCTCACCCTCACTGCGGTCCTCAGCGTCTTACCTTGCCCGGTTTCCACTAAGCCTCGCGGAAGGAGTGAACAGCCTTCCGCGAGGCTGGTCATCGGCTAACACCACCTCGACATGCCGGACACCCACCGCCCCCCGAATACGTTCAAGCGTGCTATAGAGCAAGCCCCTGCGGTCGTCAAACGAACTATCTATACCTGTGGTATAGCTGTGGGAATCGCTTCCGTGATCCTCTGTGCCGCAACGGTCGTCCGTATCAACGTTGAGCCCTACCCTCTTAAAGAGGACCCGACGTTGCTAGCCATGTTCCACGCTGCGGCGGGGGGCGTAGTTTACGGGTACATCTCTGCGTGCACCTTCCTCTTTATTATGCGACCCTCTCGCATCACTTGGCTCTCGATTTCGGTGGCGGTGCCCCTCTCGCTTCTCATGTATGCGGTGGGCAACACTACCTCCTTCCGCGAATGGTCGGAGTTGAACGGGGTCGCGCTGCTGTGGACCATCGTCGTCCCATCCTGCATCGTGGCGCTGTGGTGGGCACCGAGCGTCCGGACCTACGCCCGCCAACGGGGAGCGCCGCCCGGTGATGCCTCACCCTCGCAGTCAACTCCTTCCCCGAAAGCATAGCGGGAGTCAGACTGGCACGACGGCGTATATTCGGGCCGCCGGCTCGACCGGCCTGGCCGGAGTGGTGGAATGGCAGACACGCAGGTCTTAGGAACCTGTGCCCGAGAGGGCGTGCGGGTTCGAGTCCCGCCTCCGGCACCCCCGTTACTGCCCGGCGTCTGGTCGTCGGCGGGCTCGTCGATGTCGGCGCGACCGCGTGCCCTCGCCCTGCCTCCCCCCGATGCGCTCGTTCCTCCGCCCCCTCGCCTTCCTCCTCGTCTTTACGGCAGCGGGTTGCACGTCCGGCCGGGCACCGGTCGAAGCGGTGCCTCTCCCGCCGCCGCCGCCCGGCGCCGCCTACGCCCGCCCCAGCGACGGCCTCCTCCAACGGCCCGACCTCCAGGCCGTCGTCGAACGGCAGACGCGGCGCGACTCCGCGGCGCTGCGGGCGTTCCTGACCGACGACGACCCCGCCGTGCAGGC
>CAYTJT010000272.1:0-1656 GCA_964438105.1 uncultured Rhodothermales bacterium
GCGACAGCAACACCCTCGAGCTCACGCAGGAGGGGAACAGCAACAACGCGCTCGTGACGCAGGGCAAAGCAAGCCGGGAAGCCCTCCGCAACGAGGCCGTCGTCGAGCAGTTCGGCGACTTGAACGACGTGGACATCGACGTCCAAGCCGGCGACGACAACTACATGATGGTCACGCAGACGGGTTCCGGGAACGAGGCAGGCATCCTCAACGGGCCCCTCCCGATCCCCGACGCGATCGATCAGCAGGGTGACGACAACCACGCCAAACTCGTGCAGACCGGAGACGACAACATCATGTACCTCGAGGTGTTCGGCGACTCGAACTTCTCGTACATGGATCAGATCGGCAGCGACAACACGGCCGAGGTCTTCCAGATGAGCGACAGCAACATGGCAGATGTCGATCAGATGGGCAACGGCAACGTAGCCTCCGTCTCGCAGAACTAACCCTCAGCTGTCGGAGCGCGGGCACCACGCGGTGCCCGCGCCTCGGCGGCCCTCGTGAACACGCACCTGCTTCCCCGCCAGGGCAGGAGCGTCGGCACCGACACCATGAGAACTTTCCTCTTCCTTATCGCCACGCTGTGGCTGTGCGGACCGGCGGTCGCGCAGCACACCGCCACCGTCACGCAGACGGGCGACCGCAGCGAAGCGGCGGTCACCCAGCGCGGCGGCTCTAACACAGCCACGGTCACGCAGACCAACCCGAACGGGGACGACGTGAACGCCACCGTCGACCAGGGCGGCACGGGTAACACGGCCACGCAGACGCAGACGATCGCGGACCGTTTCGACGGCCCCGTCCAGCTCAACGCGACGATCCACCAGCAGCTCGGCGGCAACACCGCCACCCAAATCCAGACCTTCGACGCCGGCCTCTCCAGCACGGAGATGAACGCCACCGTCGCCCAGCACGGGCAGTCCGGCACGGCCTCGCAGACGCAGGCCTTCTCCGGCTTACTCACGCTCAGCGACATCGGCGCGGTCATCACGCAGGAGAGCGGCACCGGCAACAGCGCCACGCAGCAGCAGGCCGGAGCCGGTAAACTCGTGAACTCGACGCTCTACGCGGAGATCATGCAGCGGGGCGACGGTGGCAACTCGGCCACGCAGACGCAGAACGCGCTGAGCGGCGCGTCGAACACTTCGTTGCACGCCCTCATCGACCAGACGGGGAGCGGCAACGTCGCCACCCAACACCAGTCCGGCCTCGCGCTCTTCGGCTCGGCTGACGTCACGGGTTCGATTACGCAGGACGGCGTCGGCAACGTCGCCACACAGGTGCAGGTCGGCGGCGTGAGCGTATCGGCCTCCGTCTTTCAGGACGGCGCGACCAACCAGTCGTACCAGACCCAGCTCGGCGGCGACTTGGACAGCATCGTGGAGCAGGTCGGCAGTTATAACCTCTCAATCGTGACGCAGACGGGCAGCGGTCACACGTCCGTCGTCACGCAGAACGGATCAAACAACACGGCCACGATTACACAGAGCAACTGAACCCTCCCCCCGTCGCCGCTTGCACCCGCTACGCGGGAAGCTGCGCGCGACGGTCCCCCTCGATGGGGGGACAGCTTTGCGAAGCGCGAGGGCGTAGCCCGATGCGAGCAGAGCGGGGGGTCCGAGAGCGCTCCAGCAAACCGGCCGCTCCGAGAGT
>CAYTJT010000272.1:1756-4572 GCA_964438105.1 uncultured Rhodothermales bacterium
AACGTTTTCGGCGTCCGCCTCAGCGGTGACAACCTCGACCTGGGCGGCCCCGACGGCGTAAGGCAGATCGGTGACAACAATGTGTACCTCCTCGACTACGAAGGCAGCGCAGAACAGCTCGCCCCGACCACGCAGGTAGGCGTAGATAACCGCGTGGTACAGCTCGGGAATGTCAGCCAGCCGTTCGGCGTGCAGCAGTTCGGCAACGGGCAGCGGCTGATCATCCGCCACAACGGGGCGCAGTGATGCTGCGCCCGCTCTTCGCCGCCGGCCTCCTCGCCCTCGTGCCCGCGCTCGCCGACGGCCCCGCCCGCATCGACGTGGAGCGGGTGGACGACACGGTCGTGATCCGTGGTATATTCGAGGCCGCCGAACCGCCCGCCGCCGAGTTGGAGTACGAACTCGCCGTGAGCAAGCGCGGCACCTCGGGGACCTCGACCTCCCGGCAGGGCGGCGCGTTTACGCCCACCGCCGGTCGCGCCGATACCCTCTCCACGGTGCGCCTCGGCGTGCAGCCCGGCGATACGATCCGGATCGACCTGCGCGTTAGCGGTCCGGCGGGCGTGCTCGCCGAAGCGACCTACGACGACGTCGTGCGCTGAGCGCTCCCTACTGCTTTTATTATCGAACTCCCCCGCTTGGTGAACGCCTTCTCTGCCCGCTCCCTCCGGCCGCTGCTGCGGCCGCTGCTCGTTTTCTCCCTCCTCGCTTTCCCCGCCCTCCTCGTCGGCTGCGAGAACGACCTGCTCGAACCCGACCTCCGCGGCGCCATCTCGGGGCAGGTGGTCGATTTCGACACGAACCAGCCGCTCGAAGGCGTGATCGTCTCCACGAACCCGCCCACCGGGTCGTTCATCACCGGCGAGGACGGGGGCTTCCAGATCGACGACCTCCCGACCGGCAACTACTCCGTCTCCGGCCGGCTCAGCGGGTACGACGCCAACTCCGTGCTCGTAGCCGTGCGCGACGGGGAGACGGCCAGGGCCGTGCTCGCCCTCGAAGAAGAGGCCGAGGAGGACACCACCTCCACCGAGGCCGACTTCGAAGCCTCGGTGCTCAACTTCTCGAACCGCTCTCGTCAGGATAGCTCGTTCGTCGTGGTCGAGTACCGCGCCCGCAACACCGGCGACGTGGCGATCTCGCGGTACGAGATCTACTTCCAGCTCCTGACCACGGGGCAGACGTACTTCGAAGAGGTCGGCGGCACGGACCTCGGCGTCGGGCAGTCCGACATCGGCGAGTTCGAGCAGTTCGTCGGGCAGGACTCCGTCACGGTCGTGCAGATCAGCGACGTGTTCTTCGAGGAGGCGGACGAGGAGCAGCCGTAGCGCCCGCTCCGTCCGACACCTGCG
The DNA here is from genome assembly GCA_964438105.1 of uncultured Rhodothermales bacterium. GTDB lineage: Bacteria > Bacteroidota > Rhodothermia > Rhodothermales > JANQRZ01 > JBBSMX01. The sequence continues at coordinate 3,109 of CAYTJT010000272.1, forward strand.
AGCCCCGGCCGGCGTCTCCGCCCGTCGGGGCTCCGCTCGTTACAGCTTCGTCGCGGCGAGGATGTCGTCCCACTCGCTCGGCTTCGGCAGGTCGACCTCTTCGCCTGCGATCGTCGCGTCGAGGCAGAACAGCGCGAAAGCGGCGCGGTCGTCGTCGGACGCGTCGGCCTCGTCGAAGGTGGCGGAGAACGCGTCCCACTGGGTCTGCGCCATCTTGCCGGCGACGTAGTGGGCGAGGAGGAGGGGTAGCGTGGAAGCGGGGCGGGCAGCGGCGATCGGTTGCATGGCGAAGCAGGCTGGGGGTGAGTAGGTGCGGTGCTGACCGTGGTCTTTCAACCCCCGTGCCAACCCGGCACAGCCTTCACAGTCCGCCAAAAAAGGCATGCTCTCGTCGGGCTGCGTTTCCTTAAGCTCCGGGTGTATGCGCTTTTCTTCCTGCCCCACGCCGCCGCCATGCTCCCCCTCGCCCCGACTCCCGACGGTCTCCGCCGCCTCGCCCGCTACGACGCGTGGGCCAACCGTCGCCTCGCGGCCGTGCTCCGCGATGACCACGAGCGCCCGCTCCGCCTGCTCGCTCACGCCGCCGAGTCCGAGCTCGTCTGGCTCCGCCGGATCGACGGGTCGCAGCCCGCGAACCGGACGGCCGACTTCTGGCCGACGGTCGACGCGGCCGGGTGCCGGGCGCTCTTGGAGCGCGCTGCCGGTGTGCTCGGGGTGTTCGTCGCGGATCTGACGGAGAACGGGCTGCGCGCCGAAGCGGTCTACCGCAACTCGAAGGGGGTCGAACACCGCACGCCCGTGGCCGACGTGCTCACCCACGTCCTCCTGCACAGCCACTACCACCGGGGGCAGGCCGCCGCCGCCCTCCGCACCCTCGGCGTAGACCCACTGTGGACCGACTTCATCGCCTTCGCGCGTCAGGAAACGTAGGGGTACGCTGCAAACGTAGGGTCACGATGCATCGTGACCCTACGCCAGCACGATCTCCTTGCGCAGCCGCGCCACCGGGATGCCGAGTTGCTCGCGGTACTTCGTCACCGTGCGGCGGGCGATCTGGAAGCCCCGCTCCTCCAGCAGGTCGGCGATCTTCTGGTCCGAGAGCGGCTTCTCCTTGTCCTCGCCCGACACGATCCGATCGAGGATGGCCTTGACCTCCTTGTTCGAGACCTCCTCGCCGCTGTCGGTGGCGAGCCCCTCGGAGAAGAAGTACTTCAGCTCGTAGACGCCCCACTCGGTCTGGACGTACTTGCCGTTGACCACGCGCGAGATCGTCGAGATGTCCATCCCGATCCGCTCGGCGACGTCCTTGAGGATCATCGGCTTGAGGTAGCCCTCGCCTTTGAGGAAGAACTCCTCCTGCAGCTCCACGATCGCCGACATCACCTTGATCATCGTCGCGCGGCGCTGGTTGATCGAGTTGATGAACCACCGCGCCGACTCCATCCGGCTCTTGAGGAACTGCTT
>CAYTJT010000273.1:0-4556 GCA_964438105.1 uncultured Rhodothermales bacterium
GCTCGCTGCTGTCGTTGTGTCTTGTCTCTTTACAGCGTCGGCGCTGGCGCAACCCCAATCCGTCGTAGACCAGTTCGAGGAACGGTCGCAGACGTTCGAGGGGTTCACGCTGGAGTACCGGCTGTTTGTCCCGGAGGACTACGACCCGGAGACGACGTACCCGCTCGTGCTCACGCTCCACGGCGCGGGCGAGCGGGGCAGCAACAACGAGAGCCAGATCGCCGTCCACCGCATCGCGACGACATGGGCGGACCCGGCCAACCAGGCCGAGGACCCAACGTTCGTCGTCTCCCCGCAGGTGCCGCCGGGCCGCCGGTGGTCGGCCGAGCAGCCCGCCGATCAGTCCGACTTCACGGATGTCCAGCTCACGACGCTCGCCATCCTCGACGCGCTCGCCGCCGAGTTCACTATCGACCCGGACCGCGTGTACGTCACGGGGCTCTCGATGGGCGGGCACGGGACGTGGGACCTCATCGCGCGCCTCCCGAACCGGTTCGCGGCGGCCGTCCCGATGAGCGGGCGGACCTACGCCCAGAACGCCGACGACGTGCTGGCGATGCCGATCTGGGCGTTCCACGGCGAGTCCGACGGGGTGGTCGAGGCGGCCGGCACGCGCCGCATCGTCCAGGCGATGGAGGACCTCGGCCGGCAGGTGATCTACACCGACTGCCGCCGCTCCCCCCCGCTCGCGACGAACTATGACTGCCCCGGCCCGATCGCGTCGGACTCGCTCGCCGAAGCCATCGACGAGCACGCCGACCTGATCTTCACGGCGGCCGAAGACGTCGGCCACGGCCCGTGGAGCCCGTGGTACGACCACCCCCTCCTCTTCGACTGGGTGTTCTCCAAGTTCCGCCTCGACCCCGACGCCATCGCCCTCACCGAGCCGACGCAGAGCGCGGTCTGGACCGGGACGAACGAGGTGACGTGGGGTGCCAGCGGGACGCCGGAGGACGGGGTCGAGGTGTGGGTCAGCCTCAACAACGGCGCGGACTGGGACCTGCTCGGCGAGACGGCGCTCGGCGCCGGGGGGTTCTCGTTCGACACGGCCGCCTTCCCCGACACCCCGTTCGCCCGCGTCCGCGTGTTCGCCCGCAACGACCGGGGGTTCATCTACGGCCGCACCACGAGCGGCCCGTTCACCTTCGACAACGCCGGCGACGCCGCGCCCACCCTCGTCGTGAACGACGAGCCGCTCCGCTTCGACCCGGTGGTGACGCAGGAAACGCTGGAGCTTGAGGTGCTCGCCGCGGATCCCGAAGGCGACGCCCTCGCGACAACGGTCTACTACAGCGTGGACGGCGGCGGTACGTTTGCGCAGATCGCGACGACGGAGCTCGCATCGAGCCAGGAGCCGCAAGCGGTCAGCGTGGGCCTCGTCCCGCTCCCCAACTCGCTCGAAGCGCGGCTCCGCATCGAGGTGTCAGACGGCACCAGCACCGCGTCGGCGACGACGGCCACGTTCGCGAAAGAGAACCCGCGCGAGGACCTCCCCTTCGTGGAGCAGGTCGAGGGCGATGGCAACGGGACGGTGACCGTGCGCTTCATCCAGCCCGACGCGTTGACCGGCCACCGCTACCGGATCACGATCGACAGTACGAACCCGGAGGCCAAGACCTATTCCGTCACTGACCTCGCCACGACCGAGCAGGTGCTGACGGACATTCCCCTCTCCGACGGCGTGCGCGAGAGCCCGCTCTTCGACGGGATGACGCTCGTCGTGGAAGACCTCGCCGAAGGAATGCCGAACCTCGACGAGACCGGGTGGGTCGAGGGTGACACCGACATGGGCGTGGCGATCTCCGGCGGTGAGGTGCGCATTGCGATCCTGACCATCGACCTGCTCGCTACGGAGACGGACTACGAGTTGACCGTCACCGAGACGGTCGCCGACACGTCGATTGCGCGCTATGGCATCCCCGCTGAGGAGCTCTACTTCTCGGTGACCGGACGCGACGACGGCATCGAGCGCGACGTGATCTTCGACGCCGACGACCAGGACGGCCGCCTCGACGACGGCGACATCCTCTACATCCTCGAGCCCGACCCGGACGACGCGTCGGAACCCGCCTGGCGGCTGACGTTCGAGGCGACGGACGAGACGGTGCTCCCTGAGGCGGGGGACGTGTTCCGGTTCGTGCCGCTCCGCTCGCTCGGTTCGGACGACGTGTTCGAGTTCCTCGCCGACCCCAGCGTGGATGCGGAGAGTGCACCGGACGCGGCAGGCTTCGCCCGGCTGGCGAGCTACCCGAACCCGTTCGTCGACCGGTTGACGGTGGGGTACTCGCTGCAGGCTCCGGCCGAGGTCACGATCGAGGTGTTCGACGTGCTCGGCCGGCGCGTCGCGGTGCTCGTCGAGGGCGTCGTCGAAGCGGGCGAGCACCACGCCGCGTGGAGCGACGACGCGCGAGTGGCGAGCGGCGTCCACGTCCTCCGGCTGACGGCCCGCCCCCTCGCGGGCGGCCCAGCGCACCGCGTGCAGCGGTCGGTGGTGCGCATCAGCGACTGACGCCCCAGCGCGTAGCCTTCTCACAACGACGCCTCCCTCCGCTTATCCAAGCTGCAACGCCGATGCTTCCGTCCTACCGCACCGCTCGGACTCTGCTCCTGCTCGCTGTCGGTCTGCTGAGCATTGCTGCCCAACCGGCGGCGCAAGACGAAGCGGCTCGGCCGAACATCATCTACATCATGTCCGACGACCACGCGTCGCGGACCATCAGCGCCTACGGCCACGACGTCAACCGGACGCCGAACCTCGACCGGATCGCCGAGGAGGGCGCGCTCTTCACGAACGCGTTCGTCGGCAACTCCATCTGCGGGCCGAGCCGGGCCGCGATCCTCACCGGCGCGCACGCCCACGTCAACGGCGTCACCGGCAACGGCGAGCCGTGGGACAGCACGCAGACCGTCTTCCCGCGCCTGCTCCAACAGGCCGGCTACCGCACGGCGCTCTTCGGCAAGTGGCACCTCAACAGCCGCCCCGCCGACGAGTTCGACACCTACAACATCCTCACCGGCGCGGGCAAGCAGGGCTTCTACTACAACCCCGAGTTCTTCGATCGCGAGACGGGCCCGGAAGACCAAACGGGGTACTCGACGGACCTCGTCACCGACGAGGCGCTGCGCTGGCTAGACGACGCGCGCGGCGACACGCAGCCGTTCCTCCTCCTCGTCCAATACAAGGCGCCGCACGTCCCGCGCATGCCGCCGCTCCGCCTCCTCGACCGCTACCTCGGCGAGACGATTCCGGAGCCGCCGACGCTCTACGACGACCTCGCGACGCGCACGGAAAACGCCCGCCGCGTCAACTTCTTCCTCGACGAATTCCGCCCGATTCCGCCCTACGAGGAGCACGCGCCGGAGACGCGCAACATCTACTTCGAGCGGATGACGGAGGACGAGCTGCGGGCCTACCACGCCGTCGTGGACCCGCAGAACGCGGAGTACCGCCGCCTGGAAGCGAGTGGCGCGCTAGACGACCCGGATGCCCGACGCGCCTACGTCTACCAGCGCTTCATCAAGGACTACCTCCGCATCGTGGACGCGCTCGACGAGAACGTCGGCCGCCTGCTCGACTGGCTCGACGCCCACCCCGCGCTCCGCGAGAACACCGTCGTCGTCTACGCCTCGGATCAGGGCTATTTCACCGGAGAGCACGGCTACGCCGAAAAGCGGCTGATGTACGAGGAGGCGATGCAGATGCCGCTCCTGATGCGCTGGCCCGGCCGCATCCCCGCCGGCATCCGCATCGACGCACTCGTTCAGAACATCGACTTCGCCCCGACTTTCCTGGAGACGGCGAGCGTTCCGGTCCCCGACCGGATGCAAGGCCGCTCGCTCCTACCCGTTCTCGACGGCGACGCGCCGCTGGACTGGCGGGACGCGGTCTATTACCACTACTTCGACCACATGCGGCACCAAGTGGCCCGACACGCCGGCGTTCGAACCACGCGCTTTAAGCTGATCCACTTCTACACCGACGACACGTGGGAATTCTACGACCTCGAAGCCGACCCGCACGAGCTCGACAACGTCTATGGACACGACGACTACCGCGCGGTCATCACGGAAATGAAAGCGATCTACGAACGGCTCAAGGCGAAATACGCCGTACCCGAGGAGGCCTTCCGCCCACCGTTTACGTTGGGTGGCAACGGCTAAGTCACGTCTCATGCTTGCCCGCCACTCCCATGACGCCGCGCACCGCCATGGGAAACCCGCCCAAGTCTACTCATGAGCGGCGGCACATCAGCTTTCTCTGGAGGGTTCTGTGCCCTTGTGTTCGGTCGACCAGGACAACAGGTACAACAACAGGTACAACATTTTGCGTGTTCGGCTGCATCTCGCGCCTGCAACGGATCCGGTCATATTGCCCGCAATCGCCGACTGCGTACCCCATTACACCAATCGGGCGCAACAGGCTGCGGTCCCTAGGATCCAGTAGAGCCCACCTGGTATTTCAAAGCCCAGCCAGTACTTACGATTGGCTGGGCTTTCTGCGTGTATTTGGTTCCAGCAATCTACCCGACGCACCCCTAGGGTCACCTTCTATAAAC
>CAYTJT010000274.1:0-4547 GCA_964438105.1 uncultured Rhodothermales bacterium
CCCGCACGGCGTCGAGAACCCGGCCAGCACGGTCGACGAACTGAAGTATCAGCAGCAGCGGCCCGACGACAACGCGGCGACGAGCCCGGAGATGCTGACCGTCAAGCTCCGCTACAAGCAGCCCGACGGCGATACGTCGCGCTTGCTCGAGCGCGCGCTCGTGGACGACGGTGCGTCGCTCCGCGCCACGTCCGACGCGTTCCGCTTCTCGGCGGCCGTCGCGCAGTTCGGCCTGCTCCTCCGCGACTCCGGGCACAAGGCCGAAGCGAGCTACCCGAACGTGCTCGCGCTCGCGAGGGGCGCGAGGGGTGCGGACGCGCACGGCTACCGCGCCGAGTTCATCCGCCTCGTCGAGACGGCTGAGGTGCTCTCGACGGCCGAAGTGGCGACGCGCTGACCCTCGCCGCGTTCGCATCGCGCTGACGCGCTTCACACGGCTGTCTCCCTCGCCGAGGGGGACAGCCTTTCGCGTTTGGGAACGCAGCGACCGCGTGAAAGGCGGGGGGTCAGTCGCCGCCGAATGCCTCGCGGATCACGGCCTCGGCGGGTTTGCCCTGCGGGGTGAAGTCGCCCGTGCGGTCGCGGTCGCCGGGCGGGTGCCACTTCCAGAGGATCGCCCCGGCCATCCACGGTTCGGGCCAGACCTCGTCGAAGAACGCCCCGTAGAGCCGGGCCTGCAGGGCGGGGTCCGGCGCATCGACGGGCGCGCGGCGGACGGGCCACTCCCACGGGCGCGCGGCGGCGAACGCCACGTCGCGGTAGCCGAGCTCGGTGAAGAGCACGGGCTTGCCGGTGCGCTCATGGACCGATTCGATGGCGCTGAGATGTCGCTGCCAACCTGATCGCAGCGTGGCGAGGTCGGGCGTGTCGGCGTCGGAGAGTGGGAAGTAGGCCTGGATGCCGACGGCGTCGAGCGCGTCCCAGAACGGCACGTGCTCGTAGTCGTCGTACCAGTTGGCGGCATACGTGAGGCGGCCCCCGTAGGCGGCGCGGACGTCGGCGATGAGGCTGCGCCAGAACGCCTCGCGCTCCCGCACGGACCGCCCGAGCTCGGCCCCGAGGACGAAGATCGGCGCGTCGATCTCGGCCGAGAGCCGGGCGTAGTGGAGCGCCCAGTCGCGGTACTTCGCCTCCCACGCCTGCCACCCCGCCTCCGTGTCGAACCCGATGTGCGCCGACCACTGATCGGCCCCGTCCCCGCCGATCCAGATCTGCGGTTTGAGGACGAGCGCGAGCCCGAGCGTGTCGGCCTGGCGGGCGAGCGCGCGGATGCCGGCGTCGCCCTCGGTGTACCACCGCGCGTCGTAGTTCGTGCGGAGGTCGGGGTCGTCGGTCCGGCGCTGGAAGGCGAAGGGGATGACGGTGACGTGCGTCGCGCCGAGGGCGGCGATCTCGGGGAGGAGCGTCGGCGGCGGCTCGTGCCGCGCGTCGAGGGTGACGCCGCGGACGCGGTCGGCGGGCGGGACGACGGGCGTGGCCTCCGCCTCGGTCTCGGCCTCGGAGGGTAGCCCCGGCGCGGCCGTCTCGGCCGGCGCGTCGGCGCAGGCGGCGAGGAGCGGGACGAGGAGGCAGAGCGCGAGGCGGAGCATCGGCGGGAGCGCGGGCGGGCCAAAGTATACGCCGCCCGTCATGCAGCGAGGGGCGAAGCACGCGGCCTCGCCCCTCGTTTCCATCGCAGCGTCGAGCCGGCTAGCTCGACGACGAGCTGCCTTTCGACTGGCTCTTCGAGGAGTCCTTCGAGGAGCCTTTGGAGGAGCCCTTCGACTGGCTCTGCTTGCCGGAGCCCTCGGCGTCTTCGTCCTCCTCGTCCTGTACGGAGAGGCGGTTGTGGACATCGCTGACGCCGGAGACGGACTCGGCGGCGTCCTCGGCCATCCGCTTGGCGCGGCGGCTCCCGACGGTGCCTTCGAGGGTGACCTCGCCGTCGTCGGCGCTAACCTCGATGCTCGAGGCGTCGAGCTCACCGTGGCGGGTCAGGCGCTCGTTGACGTCCTCGGTGATGCGGTCGTTAGAGCGCTGGTAGCTCTCGGGGCCGCGCCCGGTGTGGGGGCCGGGGATCAGCCAGTATTCGGTGTAGGAGTAGGTCGTCCCGCCGCTGGGGGCGTAGCCGCGTCCCATGCCGCGGGACTGGCTGCCGGCGTAGCCCCGGTCGAAGTCCTGGCCGTAGCCGCGGTCGTCGTCGTAGCCGGAATCGTAGGCGCGCTGGCCGTAACCCCGGCGGGAGCCGCGCTCGCCGTAGCCACGGCCGCCGTAACTGCGGTCGAAGTCCCGGCCGTACCCACGGTCGTAGTCGCGGCTGGAGCGGCGGTCGTAGTCGCGGTCGTAGCCGCGGTCGTCGTAGTCCCGGTTGCGGCTGCGCCCGCGGACCCGGTCGGAGTCGCGGTCTTCGTAGAAGTAGCGGCCGGAGCTGTAGGCGTCGCGCCCGCGGTCTCGGCTCGGGCCCCGGTCGTAATCGCGGTCGTAGTCCCGGTCGCGGTCGTAGTCTCGGTCGGGGCGGTCGTAGCCCATGCCGCGGGCCTGGCTGCCGGGGTAGTTCCCGCCGTAGTCGGAGCGGCGGGCGCCGCCGTAGGGTCGGTCGTTGGCTTCGCCGCGGCTGTAGCCGCAGTCGCGGTCGTAGTCCCGACCGGAGCGTCGGCCGCGGCCCGTTTCGTAGTCGCGATCGTAATCGCGGTCGTCGTAGCGGTCCATGAGGAGAGAGGGTTGAGGCGGTGAGGGGGAGATGGAAAGCCCCGGCGCCGTGGGGCGGCCGGGGGCGGCGGTCAGCGGTAGTCGCGTTCGTAGCGGCGGCCGTAGTCCCGGTCGTAGTCCCGGTCGCGCTCGTAACGGTTGCCGTAGCGGCGGTTGTCGTAATCGCGGTCATAGTCCCGGTCGCGTGCGGGACCGCGGCCCTGGTAGTCCCAGCGGACGCGGCCGTGATCGCGGTCGTAGCCTTCGAGCTCGTCGGTGTCGTAGCGTCGGCCGTGGCGGTCTCGGTCGTAGTCCCGATCGTAATCGCGGTCGCGTTCGTAGCGGCTGCCGTAGCGGCGGTCGTAGTCGCGGTCGGAGTCCCGGTCATAATCGCGGTCGCGGTCGGAGTCGCGGCCATAGCTCCGGCCGTAGCCGCGGTCGCGGTCGTCGCCGTAGTTGCCGCGCCGGCTCTCGTAGTCGCGGTCGTAGCGGCGGCTGCGGCGGTCGTAATCGCGGTCGCGGTCGTAGCGCTCGTCGCGGTCGCGTCGGCGCTCGGCGTCGTCGTCGCCGAACCACGAGCGGACCTCGTCGGAGGCGCGGTCGGAGAAGTCGCGGTCGCGGCCGTACCCCCGGCCGCGGTCACGGTCGTAGTCGCGGGATCGTCGGTAGTCTCGGTCGTAGGTGCGGTTCATGATGGAAATGGATAGAGGTGAGTAGAGAGAGAGGGCGGAGGGGCGCGCCGCCGGAGGGGCGAGCGCGGACGGGAGGGGGCCGGCGGCTCCGCCGAGGGGGGCACGCCGAGCGGCGCGCGAGGGGAATTGACATATGTGCCGGCGTCCGAATAGTGTTAACGGGAAGCGCTTCCAGAGGTTCAAGGGCGGGCGATCATTCAGGGATTCCCCGGCTACGGAGTGGGGACGAACGGCACTCTGGGTATAGCCACGGGTACAGCCACGCCCGGGGGCGAGCGCCGGTCGCGTCAGGTGGCGCGGGCCCGCGCGCGGACGCCGCCCCCTCACATACCGTGTCCGTCACATAATTGCGATGAAGTCGCCGAACCTGCCGAACCATCCGGTAGGTCGGCATGTGCAAGAGGGGCTTCTTCCCCTCAGGCCCTTCCCTCCATATGGCTTCTCGTGCTTCTCGCTCGCGGCTCCGCTCCACGGCTCGGTGGGCCGCGACGCCCGTCCGCCGCTACTTCGACGTCGTGCGCGACCCGCAGCAGCCGTGGGCCAAGCGGATCGGCGTCGGCGTGGCCGGGCCCCTCGTGCTCGGGTTCGCCGTGGTGCTCGTCGGGGTCGTGTACGTCCTCTTCCTCATCCCCTCGACGCCGTCGACGGCCGAGCTACGGCGCGTGGCCGAGGCGCGGCCGAGCGTCGTGCTCGCGGCCGGGGGCGAGACGCTCACGCACTTCGAGCGGATGAACCGGACGTGGCTGGGGCTCGACTCCGTCTCGACGCACGTCGTGGACGCGCTCATCGCGACCGAGGACCGCCGCTTCTACGAGCACGGCGGCATCGACCTCCGCCGCCTCGCCGCGGCGACGGTGCGGACCGCCACGGGCAACCGCGAGGGCGGCTCCACGATCACGCAGCAGCTCGCCCGCAACCTCTACCCCGACGACGTGGGGCGCGCCTTCACCGTCAACCGCAAGCTGAAGGAGATCGTCACGGCGCTCAAAATCGAGCGGCAGTACGACAAAGAAACCATCCTCGAAGCCTACCTCAACACCGTCCCGTTCCTCTACAACGCGCGCGGCATCGAGATGGCGGCGCGGACGTATTACGGCAAGCAGGCCCTCGACCTCGACGTGTCCGAGGCGGCGACGCTCGTCGGGATGCTCAAGGGGACGAGCTACTACAACCCCGTCCGCAACCCCG
>CAYTJT010000275.1:0-4542 GCA_964438105.1 uncultured Rhodothermales bacterium
GCGAACGGGTGGAGCTTCGAGAAGCCGCGGAAGGTGACGGGGATCATCTCGGCCGTCGCGTTCAGCTTCATCGTGCAGCTCCCGAGCGGGATCATCGAGTGCGCGAGCGAGAGGTCGCGGTTCTCCAGCTTTTTGAGGTAGCGGAGCATCTCGGTCTCGCTCCGGTAGCGGTGGAAGTTGGGGTGCGTCATGAACTCCGACGCCCGCGCGAGCGCGCCGTCATAGCCCGTTTCCATCTCGCCCGCCAGTTCGTCGGCGGAGAAGCCGGGCGCGGCGGTGCTGGCGAACGCCAGCAGCAGGTCGTTCACGTCACCGATTTCGACCGTCTCGTCGAAGGCGATGCCAACGGTGCCATCATCGAACGTGCGGAGGTTGATGGCGTACTCCGTCGCGGCGCGGGCGACGATGTCGGCGGCCTCGAACCCCTCGGCGGGGCGGACACGGAGCGTGTCGAAAAAGTCGTCGTGGACGACCTCGTGCCCGATCCGTCCCAGCCCGCGGGCGAGCAGCTTCGTGAAGCCGTGGACGCGGCGGGCGATCTTCGCGAGGCCGTCTGGACCGTGGTAGACGGCGTACATCGACGCGATCACGGCGAGGAGGACTTGCGCCGTGCAGATGTTCGAGGTGGCTTTCTCGCGGCGGATGTGCTGCTCCCGCGTCTGGAGCGCCATCCGGAGCGCGGTGTCGCCGTTCGCGTCTTTGGAGACGCCGATGATGCGGCCGGGGATCTTGCGCTTGAACGTGTCGGTCGTGGCGAAGAAGGCAGCGTGCGGGCCGCCGTAGCCGAGCGGCACGCCGAAACGCTGCGAGTTGCCGACGGCGGAGTCCGCGCCCCACTCACCGGGCGGCGTCAAGAGGGTGAGCGCGAGCAGGTCGGTGGCGACGGCGACGTATGCCCCGGCGTCGTGCGCGGCGTCGCAGAGGTCGGCGTAGTCCTCGACCGCGCCGTCCGTCGCGGGGTACTGCAACAGCACGCCGAACGTGTCGTCGTCGAACGCGAAGTCGGACGGGTCGGCGACGACGACCTCGACCCCGATCGGCTCGGCGCGGCCCTCGACCACGGCGATCGTCTGCGGGTGGCAGTTCGCGGCGACGAGGAAGCGGGAGCGCTTGCCGCGCGTCTGTCCGAAGAACATGCTCATCGCCTCAGCGGCGGCGGTGCCTTCGTCGAGGAGCGAGGCGTTCGCGATCTCCAGCCCGGTGAGGTCGGCGACGGCGGTCTGGAAGTTCAGCAGCGCCTCCAGCCGGCCCTGCGCGATCTCGGCCTGGTAGGGGGTGTACTGCGTGTACCAGCCCGGATTCTCGAACACGTTCCGCAGGATCACCGGCGGCGTGATCGTGTCGTGGTAGCCCATTCCGAGGTACGAGCGGTAGACGTCGTTTCGCTCGGCGAGGCTGCGGGCCCGCTCCAGCAGGTCGGTTTCGGATAGCGGCGCCGGCAGATCGAGCGGGCGCTCGGTGCGGATCGCGTCGGGCACGGCGGCCTCGGTGAGCGCGCCGAGCGAGTCCAGCCCGAGCGCGTCGAGCATGGCCCGGATGCCGTCGGCGGCGGGGCCGTTGTGGCGGCGCTCGAAGCGGTCCGGGTGCTGGAGCGAGGTCGGGGTGCTGGTGCGAGTGGGGCTATCGGGAGCTACCTGCATGGCGTCGGCATCGGGTGTGAGAGAGGTGGGGCGAAACGGCCCCGAGGCACACGACGCCGAACCCGACGCCGGGGGCTATTGTTTCGGCACGTCGGCGGCTTCCCTGTCTTCTTCGCGAAGCCGCTCCAACGCCTCGCACGCGGCCTCCTGCTCGGCCTGCTTTTTCGAGCGGGCACGGCCCAGCCCGAGCGCGACGCCCTCGACGCAGACCTCGATCGTGAAGCGGCGGTCGTGGCTCGGGCCCTCCTCGGCGACGACGTTGTAGACGGGCTGCACCTGCCCGCGCGCCTGCACGTACTCCAGCAGCAGGCTCTTGAAGTTGCTCCGCTGCTCGGCGAGGTCTTCGAGATCGATGTGCTCGTCGAGGAGGGCGAAGACGAACCCCCGCGCCGCGGCGAACCCCTGGTCGAGGTAGAGCGCGCCGAGGACGGCCTCGAAGGCGTCGGCGAGGATCGTCGGGTTGCTGCGGCCGTCGGCCTGCGCCATGTTGGGCGAGAGGAGGAGGAGCGGACCGAGGCCGAGGGCTTCGGCGTAGGAGGCGAGGATGGGGCCGTTGACGAGCCGCGCCCGCAGCCGCGTCAGGAACCCCTCGTCGCGGTCGGGGAACTCGGCGTAGAGCCGCTCGGCGACGGCCACGCCGAGCACGGCGTCGCCGAGGAACTCCAGCCGCTCGTTGCTCTGGAGGTGGGTGTTCGGCTGGCCGCGCAGCACGGAGCGGTGCCGGAGCGCCCGTTCGTAGAGCCCGAGGTCATCGACTGCCGTCCCGACGAACGCCTCGATCCGCCGCCGCCGCGCGGCCGTCTTCGCGTCTTCCGGCCGCCCGTTGCGCCGTGCAGGGCGGACGCGGGACGCGACGCGGCGCCCGAGCGTGCGGAGGCGTCGGCGGGCCGCCCGGCCCCAGCGGCGGAGGCGGAGCAAGACGCCCTCGCTGTTCGTTTCAAAAAATGGGGGATCGGTGCGGGCCACAGCGGCGCTAAAAAGTACCGGTCCAATGTCCCGGTTTCCCCGCTCTCGCGCAAGGCGAGGGCGGGTTTCCTCTCTGATTTCATGCCTTTCGCGCTATGTCCGACGCTGTAACTACGGTCAACCCCGCCACCGGCGAACCCCTCGCCCGCTACTCGTATCACACCGAAGCCGAGACCGAAGCGATCCTCCGGCGCGCGGCCGACGCGTTCGAGCGCCACCGCACGACGTCGTTCGCCGAACGCGCCGAACGGATGGAGCGCGTAGCCGACATGCTGGAGCAGCAGAAGCGGGAGACGGCCGAGCTGATGACGCGCGAGATGGGCAAGCCGGTCGGGCAGGCCGTGGCCGAGGCCGAGAAGTGCGCCTGGGTGTGCCGCTACTACGCCGAGCACGCCGAGGCCCAGCTCGCCGACGAGGCGGTGGAGACCGAGGTAGCGAAGAGCCTGATCGTGTACCAGCCGCTCGGGCCGATCGTGGCGGTGATGCCGTGGAACTTCCCGCTCTGGCAGGTTTTCCGTTTCGCCGCGCCGAACCTGATGGCGGGCAACGTCGGCGTGCTCAAGCACGCGTCGAACGTGCAGGGCTGCGCCGAATTGATGGAGGAGATGTTCCGCGACGCCGGCTTCGGCGATGCGTTCCAGAACCTCCGCGTCCCCCACGACCGCTTCGAGGCCGTGATCGCCGACCGGCGCGTGCGCGGCGTCACCCTCACCGGCAGCGGACCGGCGGGCCGCGCCGTCGCCGCCGCTGCCGGGCGGCACCTCAAACCGAGCGTGCTCGAGCTCGGCGGCTCCGACCCGTTCATCGTCCTCGCCGACGCCGACTTCGACCGCGCCGTCGAGGTCGGCGTGCGGGGCCGCGTGCAGAACAACGGCGAGAGCTGCATCGCCGCGAAGCGGTTCATCGTCGAAGCGCCCGTCGCCGACGCGTTCACCGAGCGCTTCGTCCGCGCTTTCGAGAGACTGACGGTGGGCGACCCCCTCGACGAAGCCACCGACGTCGGCCCGCTCGCGCGGGAAGACCTCCGCGCCGAGGTCCACGACCAGGTCGAGCGCGCGGTGGCGGACGGCGCCGAGGTCCTGACGGGCGGGCACGCGCTCGACCGGCCGGGCTATTACTACGCGCCGACCGTGCTCGGGAACGTCCGGCGCGGGACGGTGGCCTTCGAGGAAGAGATCTTCGGTCCCGTCGCCGCCGTCATCGTGGCGGCCGACGCCGACGAGGCCGTCGATCTCGCGAACGACACGCGCTTCGGACTGGGCGGAGCCGTCTTCACCGAAGACCTCGCAAAAGGCGAAGCCATCGCGCGGCGGCTGGCGTGCGGCTGCGCGTTCGTCAATCAGATGGTCAAGAGCCACCCGCACCTCCCGTTCGGCGGGATCAAGGACAGCGGTTACGGCCGCGAGCTCTCCGGGCTGGGCATCCGCGAGTTCGTGAATGCCAAGACGCTGTGGGTGGAGGGGTAGCGCTCACGCGCCGGCGTTTCGCGCGGGCGGCCTCCGCTACTTATACTTGAGCGTCCTCGCCACGCAACCCGCTCTACGTCATGGGTCCCTTCCTCGTCGCCATCGTCGCCATCATCGCGTGGGCCGTCGTGCAGGCGTCGCAAAACTGGGCGAAAGGCGCCTCCAAGTCCACCCCGTCGGCCGAGCAGCAGGAGCTCATGCAGGAGGTGCTGCACGAGCTGGAAGCCGCGAAGGCCGACCGCAAACGGCTCACGCAGCGCGTCCAGAACCTCGAAGCGATCGTGACGACCGAGACGTTCGACCTCGCACGAGAGGACCCGGAAGCCGCCGCCGCCCGGATCGACGTGCCGGAGCTGGACGAGGAAGAGCGGCCGGCGGACCGGGTGGAGCGCCTCGCACGGCGCGTCCGCCCCTGAGAGGGCGTTGAGATTTTTTCTCCCCCTCCCTACGCAGTGGGGAGGGGGCCGGGG
>CAYTJT010000276.1:0-4502 GCA_964438105.1 uncultured Rhodothermales bacterium
CGGCGCGGGACCACGGCACGTTCGCGGCGCCGGGGATGTGGCCGCCGCGGAGGGCGCCCTCGTCCGGGTAGCCGGGGATGTGCATCAGCTCGCCGATGTACTCCTGCGGGCTGCGGACGTCCACCATCGGCCCTCCCTTCTTCATGTGCGAGAGCACCTCGTCGCGGTAGGCGCGGATCGAGAGGTCGGGGTCGGCGCCGTCGTAGACTGTCGAGGGGTAGTCGGGAACCGTCGTGGTGAGTGGGCGGTCCTCGGCGACCCACTTATCGCGGCCGCCGTTCATGATCCGGCAGTCGGCGTGGCCGAAGAGCTTGAACGTCCAGAAGGCGTAGCAGGCCCACCAGTTGTTCTTGTCGCCGTAGAACACGACGGTCGTGTCGTCGGCGATGCCGCGCTCGGAGCAGAGGCGGGCGAACTCGTCGCGGCCGATGTAGTCGCGGCGGAGATCGTCCTGGAGGTCGTTGACCCAGTCGATGTGGACGGCGCCGGGGACGTGGCCGGTGCCGTAGAGCAGGAGGTCCTCGTTGGACTCGACGATGCGGATGCGCTCGGTGTCGCCGAGGTGCTCGGCGACCCAGGCCGTGGAGACGAGGACGTCGGGGTGGGCGTAGGCGGACATGGCGGCAGGGGATGAAAGGGGGAGGCGTTTCGGAAGCACGAACCCGCGCCCGCGCGCTTAGTTGCGCCGCTCCAACACCGTCCGGGCTTCGGAGCCGGGCACGGCGAGCACGAGGGTGTTGCCGTCCACGTCGTAGGCGTAGCGCCGCGTGCCCGAGTCGTCGGTGATGGCGATCAGGTCGTCGCCGGCGGGGCGGAACGTGGAGCGGTCGGTGGAGCCGAACTCGTTCTGCACGATGTAGTCGCCCTCGCGCGTGAACGTCACGTAGTAGAGGTCTTCGGGCGCGGTGCCGGCTTGCTCCAGGATCACCCACCGGCCGATGAGGTCGTCGGCGCCCTCGATGATCTCGGCGGGGGGCGTCGGCACGGCGACGCCTTCTTCGTCGGGCTCGATGGTCATCGCTTCGGGTTCGGGGGGCTCCTCGGCGCAGGCGGCGAAGAGGAGGGCGGCGAGGAAGCAGACGGTCAGGCTACGCGTTGGCATAGCGGGAGGCGGTTATGAGTTGGGTACGCGGGCGGGAGGCAGCTCGTCGAGGGGGGCGTCGGGCGGCGGGGAGTAGACCGAGTCGGGGGGCGCCGGAGCGGGGGCGGGCGGCGGCTCGGCGTCGGAGCGGACGAGCATGAGGGCGTCGCCCGTCCCCAAAGGCCGCAGGAGCAACGTGTCGCCGTGGAGGGCGGGGACGAGGTTCTCCGAGTCGAACTCCGAGCGGATCTGGAGCGTCGAGTCGTCGATGAAGTCGTACGCCGCGTTGATCGTCGAGGCCGGGCCGAGCGGGCGCGAGCGGGTGATGCGGAGGGAGCCGTCGTCGCCGAAGATGTAGAGCTGGCCGTTGCGGTTGAAAAACGGACCGGCCTCGCCGGTGACCTCCCACACGCCGACGAGGGCGGCGGCGGGGTCGGGCGGCGGCGCCTCCTCGGCGCACCCGGCCAGGAGCAGGGCGGCGGCGAGGGCGACGAGGGCGCGGGGGGAGGAGAGGGGCATGGGCAGGGGCAAAGGATGGGCGCTACGTCCTGACACGAGATAGGGCGGGGGCGGGGTTCCGTACGCCGCGACCCCCGCTCCGGGTGCAGCCGCACCGAGGGGGGGACGGGGGTAATTTACGGCCCCCCCCGACTTCCCCTCCGACCCCCGGCTCCCGCATGTTCATCGACGCCCCCGTCACCCTCGTCCTGCTCGTCGTCAACGGCCTCATCGGCGCGTACACGATGTTCTCCGACCCGTCGCTGCTGCAGCGGTGGGCGTTCCGGCCCTACGCGTTCGCCCACCAGGGCGAGTACTACCGCGCGCTCACGGCGGGGTTCGTCCACGTCGGGCTCGCCCACCTCGCCTTCAACATGATCACGCTCTACTTCTTCGGGCCGTTCGTCGAGGGGCTGCTCGGCCCGGCGCGCTTCCTGGCGATCTACTTCGGCTCCGAGGTCGCGGCGAACCTGACGACGCTCGCGAAGCACCGCGATAACCCGGCGTACTCGGCGGCGGGCGCGTCGGGGGCGATCTCGGGCGTGCTCTTCTCGTTCTGCCTGTTCCAGCCCTTCGCCATGCTCGGGGTGATGCTCATCATCCCAATGCCGGCGATCCTCTTCGCGGTCGTCTACGTCGTCGGGTCGATCTACGCCTCGCAGCAGGGCGGCGGGCGGATCGCGCACGAGGCGCACCTCGGCGGCGCGCTCGGCGGCATCCTCATCACGATCCTCGTCTACCCCGACGCCGTCGCGATCTTCCTGGACCAACTCGGGCTTTAGCCGAGATCGAGGGCACGGGCAAGGTCGTCCCACGCGTCGAAAGCGAACGCGCCGTTGCCGCTGTCGCCGCGGTACCACGCGACCTGCCAGCCCGCGGCCCGGCCGCCCTCCACGTCCGAGTGCAGCGAGTCGCCGACGTAGAGGATCGCGCCGGACCCGACCTCCGCTAGCTCGGCTGCGTGCGCGAAGATCCGCGGGTGCGGCTTCATCACCCCCACCTCTTCGCTGATGACGACCGCCTGCGAGCGCTCGCGCAGGACCGGAAATCGGGCGAGCTTGCCGCGCTGCTGATCGGCGAAGCCGTTCGTCAACAGCCCGATGGGATAGCGGTCAGCGATGGCGTGGAAGGCCGACTCGGCTCCGTCGATCCACCGCCAGCGCTCGGCGTAGCGGTCGAGGTACGCCTCGCCGAGCGTGTGCGGATCGAGCGCGAGGTCGAACGCCTCGACGAGCGCTTCGAAGCGGAGCCGCTGCACGTCGTCGCGGTCGAGCTCGCCGGCGGCGTAGCGGCGCCAGAGGGGGACGTTGCCGGCGTGGTACGTCGCCTGCACGTCGGCGAGGTCGTGCCCGTTGAAGTGCTCGGCGAAGCGCGTGTGGCAGTCTCCGAGCGCGGCGCGCTCGGCGGCGCGGTGGTCGAGGAGCGTGTCGTCGAGGTCGAAGTAGACGAAGCGGACGGCGGATACGTCGAGCATGGACGGTCGGTCGGTCACAGCGATTTCTCCACCATGGCGTAGGTCTTGTCCTTCACCGCGCCGAGCTTGTCGAGCGAGTTGACGAGCGGGGCGTTCACCTCCAGCACCCAGCTCATCTCGCAGGCGTCGTAGCCGGCCCGGAGCCCGTTCTGGATCGTGGCGTCTACGAGCACCGCGTCGAAGCCGCGGCCGTGGTACTCCGGCAGCACGCCCATCAGGGGGAGGCGGATCTCGTAGACCGCGCCGAGCTTGGCGTAGGCGAGCAGCTTGGGCAGGCCCGTCGGGAAGAGCCGCCCGTCCGGGACGTGGCGGAGCGCCTGGTTCAGGTTCGGGATCGAGATGGCGAACGCCACCGGCTCCCCTTCCATCTCGAGGAGGTAGACGAGCTCGGGCTCGATGACCTGCTTGAGGTCTTTGGCGAGGTGCTCGAACTCGTGCTCCGTCATCGGGACGTGGCCCCAGTTCTGGCTCCACGCCTCGTTGTAGATCCGGAGCACGGCGGCGGCGTCCTCCCAGAACCGGTCGACGTCGAGCGGGCGGAGCGAGAGTCCGGGGTTCCGCCGGAGGACGATGTCCGCGCCGCGCCGGAGCTTGTCCTTGTTGACGTACGCCTCGTGGACGTAGTACGCCCACATCGTCATCGCGCGCTCGAACCCGTAGCGCTCCAGGTACTCGACGTAATAGGGCGGGTTGTAGGGCATGAGGATCGACGGCTCGCGGTCGAATCCCTCGACGAGGAGGCCGGCCGTGTCGTTCATCGACGGGTTCGTGGGGCCGCGCACGCCGGCGTAGCCGCGCTCGCGCAGCCAGCCCGTCGCCGCGTCGAGGAGCGCCTCGGCCACGGCGTAGTTCTCGACGCACTCGAAGAAGCCGAAGAACGCGTTGCCATCGTCGTACTTCTCCAGATGCATCCCGTTGATGATCGCCGCCACCCGGCCGACGACCTCACCCTGCGCGTTCTCCGCGAGGAACAGCTGGATCTCGCCGTGCTCGAAGAACGGGTTCTTCTTCTCGCTCAGCACCTTCGCTTGGTCCATCCGGAGGGGGGCGATCCAGTAGGGGTGCCCGTCGTAGAGGCGGTATGGGAGGTCGATGAACCGGCTCCGGTCTTTGCCCGACGTGACAGGACGGATGGTGACATGCGTGGGAGCGGCGACTTCGGTCATGAGGGCGGGGAGCAGTAAGACGGAAACCGTAAGAAACGCCGTAGGGGCACAGCATGCTGCGCCCCTACGGGTTCAATCGTGGAATGGGAGCGCCGTCAATCGTCGTGCGTGCCGTTGCGGGGGGGGTGGCCGTTGGGGCCGACGGTGCCGCCCTTGCCGATGACGCCGTGGCGGAGCCCGATCCGCTCGAAGGCGTCGAGGATGAAGTCGAGCTCCTCGTCGGTGTGGGTCGCCATGTAGCTCGTCCGCATGAGGGCCTGCCCCTTCGGCACGGCGGGCGGGA
>CAYTJT010000277.1:0-4498 GCA_964438105.1 uncultured Rhodothermales bacterium
GCTTGTAGCGGAGGTGGTTGTTGACCTCGTAGCGGTGGCGGTGCCGCTCCTGCACATCGTCCACGCCGTAGACCTCGCGCACGCGCGAGCCCTCGGTGAGGCGGCAGTCGTAGTGCCCGAGCCGCATCGTCCCGCCCTTCTCGGTGACCTCTTTCTGCTCGGCCATCAGGTCGATGACGGGGTGCGGCGTGGCCGGGTCGAACTCGGTCGAGTGCGCCTCGGGCCACGCGCAGACGTTGCGGGCGAACTCGATCACCGCGCACTGCATCCCGAGGCAGATCCCGAGGAACGGCGTGCCCGTCTCGCGGGCGTAGCGCACCGCCTCGATCTTGCCCTCGATCCCGCGCTCGCCGAAGCCCGGCGCGACGAGGATGGCCGCGACGCCGCCCAGGGTCGAGGCCACGTTCTCCGCCGTGACCGCCTCGGAGTGGACGGAGACGACGTCGACCTGCACGCCGTGCGCGGCGCCGGCGATGATGAAGCTCTCCGAGATCGACTTGTACGCGTCCTGGTGCTCGACGTACTTCCCGACGAGCGCGATCCGCACCTGCCCAGACGGGCTCTTCAGCCGCCGGAGGAAGTCGATCCAGCGGTCGAGGCCGGGCGTGGCGAGCGGCGCGTCGTGCACCTCGTCGGCGAGGTGGAGCTTCTCGATCACGACCTCGTCGATGCCCTGCTCACGTAGGAGGAGCGGCACCTCGTAGATCGACTCGGCGTCCATCATCTGCACGACGGCGCGCTGCTCGACGTTGCAGAAGTTCGCGATCTTGCGGCGGATCCCGTCGTCGAGCGGGTGCTCGGTGCGGCAGACGAGCGCGTCGGGCTGGAGGCCGTAGCTCTGGAGCGTCTTGACGGAGTGCTGCGTCGGCTTCGTCTTGAGCTCGCCCGCGGCCTGGAGGTAGGGCACGAGCGTGAGGTGGACGAGCCCGACGTTCCCGCGCCCCTCTTCGAGCGCGAACTGCCGGATGGCTTCGAGGTAGGGCAGGCTCTCGATGTCGCCCGCCGTCCCGCCGACCTCGGTGATGACGACGTCGTACTCGCCCGTGTCGCCGAGCTTCCGCATCCACCCCTTGATCTCGTCGATCACGTGGGGGACGACCTGCACGGTCTTGCCGAGGTAGGCCCCCGCGCGCTCCTTCTCGATCACGCCGGAGTAGACCCGGCCGGTCGTGACGTTGTTGGCCTGCGACATCGGCACGTCGAGAAAGCGCTCGTAGTGCCCGAGGTCGAGGTCGGTCTCGGCGCCGTCGTCGGTGACGAACACCTCGCCGTGCTCGTAGGGGTTCATCGTCCCCGCGTCGACGTTGATGTAGGGGTCGAACTTCTGGATCGTGACGCGGAGGCCGCGCGCTTCGAGGAGGCGGCCGAGCGAGGCGGAGAAGATGCCCTTGCCGAGGGACGAGGTCACGCCGCCGGTGACGAAGAGGTATTTGGTCTGCACGGGAGTCCGGATCTGGAGGCGGAGGGGGTTTGCGCAAGGTACGATGTAGTCGGGACCCGCTCGGCGAAACCTCGAGCAACAACCGGCGTGGGTAACCCCCCCGCCTTAACCCCCCGCCACGCTCGCGGTCGTTCACTGCGTTCACTCCCAGCAACGCGTGGCTGTCCCCCTAGCCTAGGAGGACAGCCTTTCGATCCCTGAACGGAGGGACGCACGTCCCGAAGCGATGGATCGAAAAGCGGGGGGTCCACCCGTCCGCTGCCCATGACCTACGCCGAGTTCCACTTCGTTTTCATCCTCCCGGTCATCGCCCTCCTCGCCTTCGCCGTGTGGCGGCAACGGGCTGGGCGCGGGGCCGGCATCGATGCCGTCAGCCACATCGGCGTGATCGCCGCGATCGCGTTCGTGTACACGATCCCGTGGGACAACTACCTCGTCTACCGCGAGGTCTGGGGCTACGGCGCCGACCGCGTGCTCGCCACGATCGGGTACGTGCCCGTCGAGGAGTACGCGTTCTTCATCCTCCAGCCGATCCTGACGGGGCTGTGGTACCTCCTCGTCCGCTCGCGCATCGGCCACGTCGCGGCGGACGTGTCGGCGAAGGCGCGGGCGGCGGGCGTCGCCGCGTGGCTCGCGCTCACCGCCGTCGGCGCCGCGTGCGTGGCCGTCGACGGGCACTGGCTCTACCTCGGGCTGATCCTCGCGTGGGCCTGCCCGATTTTGGCGCTGATGTGGGGGGTCGGCGGCGAGGCGCTGTGGGCCAACCGCCGCACGCTCGCGTGGGCCATCCTCCCGCCGACGCTGTGGCTCTGGGTCGCCGACCGCATCGCCATCGGGCTCGGCATCTGGTACATCGCCGAGCCGACGAAGACGGGGTTCGAGCCGCTCGGGCTGCCGATCGAAGAGGCGCTGTTCTTCCTCATCACGAACGTCCTCGTGGTGCAGGGGCTGCTGCTGCTCGGCCTCCGGCGCGTCGGCACCGCCGAAGCGCGGGCCGTCTCAGCGTAGCGTCGGCGCTCGTACCTTCGCTCAGCGCCGCCCGCCCTCCGCCGCTGACCGATGCTCGACCTGCTGATCGTCCTCGCCTTCGTCGTCTACGCCGTCGGGGCGGGGCTGCGGGCGCGGAAGAAGGCCTCCGAAGGGCTCGACGAATACTTCCTCGCGGGGCACTCCGTCAGCGGGTGGCGGGCCGGCCTCTCGATGGCGGCCACGCAGTTCGCCGCCGACACGCCGCTCCTCGTCACCGGCCTCATCGCGACGGGCGGCGTCTTCCTGCTCTGGCGGCTGTGGATCTACGGGCTCGCGTTCCTGCTCATGGCGTTCGTCTTCGCCGTCGGCTGGCGGCGGGCCGGGGTGCTCACCGACGCGCAGCTCACCGAGGTCCGCTACAGCGGGCGCGGCGTGCTCGTCCTCCGCGTGCTGAAGGCGGTCTACTACGGCACCGTCATCAACTGCGTGGTGATGGCGATGGTGCTCGTCGCGGCCATCCGCATCGCCGAGGTCTTCCTGCCGTGGCACGAGTGGCTGCCCGCCGTGCACGGCGTGTTCGTCGGGCTCGTCGAGGGCGTGGGTATGGTGGACGCGCTCGGGACGTCGGCGCTCGGGCTGCCGCCGGAGGTGGCCGCCGCCAACAACCTGCTCTCGATCCTCGCAATCCTCGGCTTCACGGCGCTCTACTCCACGACGGGCGGCCTCCGCGCGGTGATCGCGACGGACGTGATGCAGTTCGCCCTCGCCATGGTCGGGACGGCGGTGTACGCCTGGGTCGTGGTGCGCGAGGCGGGCGGGCTCGGCGGGCTGACGGGCCGCGTCGTCGAGCTCTACGGGCCGGAGCACGCGGCGACGATGCTGTCGTTCGGTCCGCCGGACCTCACCGCCGGCGTGCTGCTCCCCTTCCTCACGATCCTCGGGCTGCAGTGGTTTTTTCAGATGAACGCCGACGGGACGGGCTACCTCGCGCAGCGCTCGATGGCGTGCCGCACCGACCGCGACGCGCGCGCCGCCGGAGTGATCTTCGCGTGGGCGCAGATCCTCGTCCGCAGCCTGATCTGGCTCGTGATCGGCGTCGGCCTCCTCGTGCTTTATCCCTTTGCGGCGGCGGACACGGCGGCAGCCGATTTCGTGGCGGGCCGCGAGATCCTCTTCGTCACCGGCGTCGACGACCTGCTGCCGCCGGGCGTCCGTGGGCTGATGCTGACGGGCCTCCTCGCCGCGCTCGCCTCCACGCTCGACACGCATCTCAACTGGGGCGCGTCGTACTGGAGCAACGACATCTACGGCCGCCTCGTCTGCCAGGAATGGCAGCACCGCGAGGCCGGCGAGCGCGAGCTCGTGGTCGTCGCCCGGCTCTCGAACGGGCTCATCCTCACGATCGCGCTCGCGATCATGGCCCACCTCGGCTCGATCCAGGAGGCGTGGGTGACCTCCCTCCTGCTCGGCGCGGGGATGGGCAGCGTGCTCGTGCTGCGCTGGCTGTGGGAGCGGATCAACCTGTGGAGCGAGATCGCCGCGATCGCGGCCAGCCTCGTGACGGCGTACCTCCTCCTCTTCGTGGTGGGGCTCGGCGACGCGCCCGGCGAGGACGCCCTCCGCCTCGCGGTCATGGCGGCCGTCTCGACCGCCGCCGCCGTGGGGGTGACGTTCATCACGCCGGAGACCGACATCGCAACGCTCGTGGCGTTCTACGACCGCGTCCGCCCGCTCGGGGCATGGGGCCGGACGGCGCGGGCGGCGGGCGACGCGGCCTCGCGCCCGTGGGCCGCGCTCCGCCTGCGCCTGGGATTGACGGCTCTCACGGCGGCGTCCCTGTTTCTCCTCCTCGTCGGGTTCGGGCGATGGCTGGTCCCCGCGCCCGACGGCTCGGGCTGGACGACGGCGCTGTGCATCCTCGCGGGGTCCGCCCTCGTCCCCCTCTGGTGGCGCGGCGCCTTCCACGCCGAGCACCTCGAACCGCTCCCGAAGGCGGAAGCGGTGGCGCGGGCGAAGCGCAGCGCGCCCCGCACCTAGTATGTTGATATCGGGTGGCATTCCGCCGCTCCGGGGGCACCAGCTCGTCGC
>CAYTJT010000278.1:0-4476 GCA_964438105.1 uncultured Rhodothermales bacterium
CACGAGCGCCGCCGAGCCGCCCGACGAGCCGCCCGGCGTCCGCCCCAGGTCCCACGGGTTGCGCGTCGGCCCGAACGCCTCGGGCTCGGTCACACCCATCAGCCCGAGCTCCGGCGTGCTCGTCTTGGCGAGCGGGACCAGGCCGGCCTCGCGCAGCCGCGCGACGAGGGTGCTGTCGCGGTCGGGGACGTAGTGCCGGAGCGCCGCCGAGCCGGCGGTGAGCGGGACGCCGGAGAGCGCCGCGCCGAGGTCTTTCAGCGCGAACGGCACCCCCGCGAGCGGGCCGTCGCCGAGGTCCCGGTCATACGTCGCGGCGACCTCGCGCGCCCACGCGTACATCGGCGTCGTCACGGCGTTGAGCGTTTCGTCAGCGCGCTCGGTGCGGTGGATCGCCTCGTCGGTCAGCTCGCTCGGGCGGACGTCGCCGCGGCGGACGAGTTCGGCGAGGCCGACGGCGTCGTGGTCGTCGAAGAGAGAGGGCATGGCGGGCGGGGGTGGGTGGGGTGCAAAAGATAGCGGGCCGCCTCGTCGGAGGCAGCCCGCTGGGCATCGTGCGTTCGCGCCGTGCGTTAGCTCGGGTCGGAGCCGCCGTCGGGGAGGCCGCCGTGGTAGCGCTGGAGGTGGCCCTCGATGAACCACGTGCCGCGGTCGGCGATGTGGGTGATCTCGTCGTAGAGGTCCGTCGTCGCGGGGTCGCCGATCTCATCGGAGGCCTCGTTGTCCTCGCGGATGTGCTTGGCGTATTGGGCCCAGCGGTCGGCGAGGGTTTCGAGGTAGCGCGGGTCGGCGCCGTCGTCGAGGGAGGGGAACGGCGTGATGCGGGAGTGCTCGGCGGCCATGCGGACCGTGCCGCGGGCGTACCCGCCGAGGAGCACGATGCGCTCGGCGACGAGGTCGGCCGGCTCCTCGAGCTTCTCGGCGAGCTCGTCGTAGAGGAGGTGGAGCTGGTAGAAGTCCTTGCCTTTGACGTTCCAGTGCGCCTGCTTCGTCTGCGAGTAGAGGTCGCTGGTGTCGGCGAGGGTCTGGCTGAGGAGCGCGATCAGCTTGTGGCGCTTCTCTTCCGAGAGGTCGATGCGCGTCGAGTACGGCGTGGCGGTGACGGCGTCGTTCTGTCCATTGGTAGCCATTGGGAGAGGAGTCGGTTTAGAAGAGAGGAGAGGCGAGCGGGGGGCGTGCCTCCGATGCCTTCTTTGTATCGAACCCCCGGTGTCCGTCGTTCCCACCGCCGCTGCCTTTCGGCGGGTTTTCGCACGGTCCGCGCCCGGCCGCCGCGCGGTTACGGGCCGAGGCCGAGGCGGCGCACCATGTCGTTCGTGAACGCCCGCCGGAGCGCGGCGCTCGGGAGGAGTTGCTGCCGCGCGGCGGTCCACGCCTGCACGCGGTCGGCGCCGTAGGCGCGCGCCGGGAGGTCGTCGTCGATGGGGAGCATCTTGCCCCAGTGGAACGTGACGGGGAAGCCGAGGCCGCGGACGCGCTCCCACGCCGCCTCGTAGAAGTCCAGCATCCCCCGCGAGTGCGGCCCGTCGATCTCGAGCACGGCCGTGTGCGGCGCGTGCCGCGTGAACGCGAGCAGCGCGTCCGACGCCTTCACGTAGCGGAGCGCGAAGAGCGCGGGCGCCGTGTGGTCCTCGTTCACATCGAAGAGGGCCTCGACGGCCTCGCGGGCGCGGTCGAGCGGGATCCCCATCGCCGTGCTCGCGACCCGGCCGCGGCGGGACGTGTCCCAGAAGATCTCGCCCCACGTCCCGCACTTGCCGTCCACGTCGGGGTACTGCGACGGGAGGAGCGCGTTGACGAGCGTCGGGGTGAGCGACGGGCTGAGGTCGGTGAAGCGCGCGATCACGTCCGCGGCGCTGTCGCCCGGCCGCCACCCGGTCGACTGGCTCGGCGGCTCGCATCCAGCGGGCGGCACGGCCTCGCGATACATCACGGTGAGGTACGGGCCGTCGGCGCGGTCGTACGGATTGTAGACGGCCTGAAAGAAGTACGGGCGGACGCTCGCGGGGCGGCCGAGCGACTGCAGCCCGCTGAAGTCGAGGTTCTCGAGCGCGGCCCACGTCGCGGGCGACTCGGCGTGCTGACGGCGGTACTGCTGCAAATAGAACAGGTCGTCCACGGCGAGCACGACGCCGTGGATGATCCCGAAGCTGCCGAACGAGACGAGCGCGGCGTTGAACAGGTCGTCGTCGCGGACGGGCTCGGCGCCGAGGAACGCGACGCTCGCGTCGTTGAGCACGGGCGCCGACGCCCGCTCGAGCCAGACGTGGCGGTCCGGCCCGGTGATGAGGTGGAGCGCGACGACGGAGTCCTGAATCCCGCCCACGTCGAGGGCCGAGCCGTGCGTGCCCGTCGAGAGCGCGCCGGCGATCGTCTGCCCGTTGCTCGCGCCCGACGTCCGCAGCGACTTGCCCCGGTCCATCAGCGACGCGTTCAGCTCGGCGATCGAGACGCCGCACTGCGCGAAGACGAGGTGCTCGGCCGAGTGGTCGCTGGCTGGGTGCAGGTTCTGGTCGGCGAGCCAGAACTGGTAGTTCAGCGGCCGGGTGTTGATGAGGATGCCCTCGGTGTGCGCGACGGGCGTGAACGACCACCCGCCGCCGAGCGCGCGGATCGGCAACTCCTCGTCGAGCGCTTGTCGGATGAGGCCCTGCAGCGCGGCCGTCGTCGCGTTGTAGGCCGGGAACGAGGGCGCGTTCGGGCGGGCGTTCCACACGTCCACGAGCCGCGCGACGACCCGGTCGACGGTCTGGTGGAAGTTCTGCCACTTCCGGCGCTTCGTGACGTGGAGGATCGGTTCGAAGTCGGCAGGCATCGGGGGACCTCGTAAGTAGATGAGCAGAAGTACGTTTTGGGTGGAGGGTGTGGAGGGAATGGAAGGAAGAAGAGGAGGAGCCTCCCTCCACTCCTCCCATTCCCTCCATCCCGGTTCGCCTCCCTTCCGCAGAGGCACCGGCGGTGCGATCGAAGCAGTCCCTTCGTTCTTGTGCTGACCTACTTAGTTGTCGGTGTCCGGGTTGGGGAACTGGCCGGGGATGATCGTGGGCCGCGCGCAGAGCCAGTCCATCCGCACCGGCGCGACCGCCCCGAGCGTGGCGACTTTGAGCACGTCGAAGGCGAAGTTCGACGATGCTTTCACCTCAGCGAGGGCCTGCCCCTGGCAGTTGCTCGGGACCGGCACGCGCTCGACCACCCCCCACAACAGCGACCACGCGACGGTGCCTTCGTAGTCGGTGGCGGGCGGCAGCGTGCCCTGCGGGTCGGTGCCCACGGTCGAGACGCGGTGGGAATAGCACCCGCTGAGAAAGACGGCGAGCGCGAGCGCGGCGAAGCGGAGACGAGACGGCATGGCGGTCGGGGTTAGCGGTCGGAGGCGTAGAACCATTGCGCGGCGACGCGGACGGCGAGGGCGCGCGGCCCGTCGAAGGTGGGGGCGGCGCGTGTGGTGAGCGCGGCGGTGAGGGCGAGGGCGGGGAGGACGCGGCCGCTGAGGGCGAGGCCGGGATAGAGCGCCTTCCGCTCGGTGTCGTAGGCGAGTTCGAGCGTCCCGTCGAGCACGGCCGTCTTACGCAGCAGCCCGACCCCGACGACGCCGAAGCGGTCGTCGCCAAACGCGTCGCGGAGATGCGCCGTGGCGAGCACGTCGAAGCGGCGGCCGGCGGTGATCTGGGCGCTGAGCCAGAAGGTGTGGCGGAACGTGCCGAGGCTGTCGCCGTCCCACGCGCCGCTCTGGAGGCGGCCCGCCATGCCCCAGCCGCCGGACACCTGCGGGTCGCCGCCCGCCACGCGGCCCCGCATCGCCCGGCGGGCACGGGCGTAGATCGGCGCGAGGTCGACGCCGTGGGCTGTGGCCTCTTCCTCCGCGCTGTCGAGCCGAGGCACGCCGCCCGCACTCAGCGCTGCCGCCACGTCTTCTGCGAGCGTCGACTTCAGCACCGGGTCGTGCGGGTCGTGGAACGTCGAGCGGACGGCGAGGCCGACGAGCGCGTCGCCCGTGCCGTCGTCGGTGGATACGGCGGCGAACGAGACGAGAGTCTTCGTGAGCACGCGCAGGAGGCGGCCCGCGACGGTGCTCGTCCGGTAGGCTTCGAGCGTCCGCGTCCCGCCGCCCGCGAGGAAGTACGGCGCGACGCCGACCGCCACGCCCGTCGCCGCGTCGTCACCGAGCCCGACGAGCACGCTCGCGTCGAGCGGCTTCGGGGCGCTGCCGCGGAAGACCTGCGTCGGCGCGACGCCGAGGGGGACGAACGCAGGCGACGCGGGCACGTCGACCCCGAGGATGAAGCGGTAGAGGTTGACGCGGCCGTCCTGCGCCGCGCCGCGCTCGGCGCCGAGCGGCCCCATCACGACCACGAGCAGGACGACGCGAGCGTAGCGCACGATAGAATGGAGGTCGGTGCCCTAAAAACATAAATCCTAAAATCATAATAACCAGTGGTGCTAGTTTGACAGCGGCCTGAAGTTCACCGAAGCTGGTGG
>CAYTJT010000279.1:0-4460 GCA_964438105.1 uncultured Rhodothermales bacterium
TCCAGAGCGACACGTCATCACGGCCGTGGAACGATTCCGCGACAGATCCTGAGCGCGAGTCTAGAGCGGGGACGTCTGCGCTACACTACTGCTGGGGTAACCGGGGTGCGGAGCATAGGCGGGGTGAAGCGCCGAAGGCGGAGCGCGTTCGTCAGCACGAACACCGACGAGACGCCCATCGCAGCCGCTGCGAAAATCGGGTTGAGCAGGACGCCAAAGACGGGGTACAGAACCCCTGCGGCTACCGGGATGAGGGCCGTGTTGTAGGCGAAGGCCCAGAACAGATTCTGCTTGATGTTGCGGAGCGTGGCCTCCGAGAGCGCCCGCGCGCTCACGATCCCACGCAGGTCCCCGCGCATGAGCACCACGTCGGCCGACTCGATGGCGATGTCCGTCCCCGTTCCGATGGCGAGACCGACATCGGCCTGGGCCAGCGCCGGCGCGTCGTTGATCCCGTCGCCTACGAACGCCACCTTCCCGCCTTCGGCCTGGAGCTGCTTGACGGCCTCGGCCTTGTCGGCCGGGAGCACCTCGGCCAGCACCTCGTCGATGCCGAGTTGGCGGGCGATGGCCTCGGCTGTCGCGCGGTTGTCACCCGTGATCATGGCGACCCGGAGGCCCTCGCGGTGGAGCGCCTCGATGGCCTCGGGCGTCGTCTCCTTGATGGGGTCCGCCACGGCGAGGACGGCGGCGAGCTGCCCACCGACGGAGGCGTAGAGCGGGCTCTTGCCCTCTTCGGCGAGGCGACGTGCCGCATCCGCGAACGGTCCCACGTCGAGGCCGAGCTGCGCCATGAAGCGGTCAGCCCCGACCTCGACCGGCGTTCCACCGACGGTGCCGCGCGCGCCGAAGCCGGGTACGGCCTCGAAGTCTCCTACCGGGGGCACGTCCAGCACACGCTCCTCCGCAGCCACGACGATGGCACGGGCGATGGGGTGCTCGCTCTGCGTCTCGACGGCCGCGACGAGGCGCAGCACCTCGTCCTCAGCGAAGCCGGGCCGGACATCGAGGTCGGTGAGCTGCGGCCGGCCTTCGGTGAGGGTCCCCGTCTTGTCGAGGGCGATGACTTCGGCCTCTTGAAGCGTCTGGAGCGCCTCGCCCTTGCGGAAGAGGATGCCAAGCTCGGCGGCCTTGCCGGTGCCGACCATGATCGAGGTGGGCGTGGCGAGGCCCATCGCACAGGGGCAGGCGATGATGAGGACGCTGACGGCCGCGACGAGGGCGAACGTGAGGCCGGGAGCGGGACCGAAGGCGAGCCACACCCCGAACGTGATCGCGGCGATGCCGAGCACGACGGGCACGAAGACCGCCACCACCTTGTCGGCGAGGGCCTGGATGGCGGGCCTCGACGCCTGCGCGTCCTCGACCATGCGGATGATCTGCGCGAGCACCGTCTCCGCCCCGACGCGCTCGGCGCGGAAGAGGAAGCTGCCCGACTGGTTGATCGTCCCGCCTGTGACCTCGGCTCCCTCGGTCTTCTCGGCCGGGATCGGCTCGCCCGTGATCATCGCCTCGTCGACGTAGCTCGCCCCCTCCAGCACGACGCCGTCGACGGGCACCTTCTCGCCGGGGCGGACGCGGATGACGTCGCCGGGTGTGACCTCCGCGATGGGCACCTCGACCTCTCGGGGGCCGGACGGTCCCTCGCGGACGACGCGGGCCGTCTTCGCCTGGAGGCCCATGAGCCGGCGGATCGCCTCGCTCGTGCGCCCCTTTGCGATCGCTTCGAGGTACTTGCCGACGAGGATGAGTGTAATGATGGTGGCCGCGGCCTCGTAGTAGACGTGAACGGTGCCCGCCGGCAGCACGAACGGCAGGAACGTCGCGACGACGGAGTAGCCGTAGGCCGCGCTCGTGCCGATCATGACGAGCGAGTTCATGTCGGGGCTGCCCGCCCGCAGGGCCGCCCAGCCCTTGGTGTAGAACGGGAGGCCGGGGCCGAACTGCACGACCGTGGCGAGCCCGAAGAAGAGGTAGCGCAGCGTCTCCATCGGGACGATTCCCATCAGCCACTCGTGGAGCGGCGGGATCATCATGGGGACCATGTCCAGGAGGAGGATCGGCGCGGTGAAGAGCGCCGCCACGAGCAGGCGGCGGCGAAGCTTGCGCCGCTCTTCCTCGCGGGCCTCGCGCTCCGCATCGACGCGCTCCTGTCCGCTTTCGACCTCCAGCACGTCGTAGCCAGCCTCGCGGACGGCCGCCTCGATCTGAGCAGCCGAAACCGCGCCCGGCGCATGGCGGACCACGGCGCGCTCGGTGGCGAGGTTGACGCTCGCGCCCAGGACGCCGTCCACGTTCCGCAGTGCGCGCTCGACCCGTCCCACGCACGAGGCGCAGGTCATCCCCTGCACCCCGAGCGTCGTCTCGGCCGTCGGCACGTCGTACCCGGTCTTGCGGACGACCTCGGCGAGGTCCGCCGGGCTCGTCTCGGCGGGGTCGTAGCGGACGGAGGCCCGCTCGGTGGCGAGGTTGACGCTCGCCTCATCGACGCCGGGGGTCTTGCTGAGGGCACGCTCGACGCGTCCAGCGCAGGCCGCGCATGTCATCCCGGAGATGGGGAGCGTCGCCCGCTCAGCCCCCTCTTGCCGAGGTGGCCGTGTGGGCTCGCCATTGGCGGGCGTGCCGTTACGGGCTACGGACTGTGTCGGTGTACGTGCGTCCATCGGAGTCCCTCGGATTAGCGGATCTGCTTGAAGAGGAGGTCCATGATCTCGTCGTAAGTCCGCCGGGCGGCCTCCTCATCGCCGGAGCGGAGCGCGTCGGTGACGCAGGTCTCGAGGTGGTTGCGGGTGATGAGCTTACCCGCCCCCTGCAGCGCCTTGTGCACTGAAGCGATCTGGGCGAGCACGTCGCCACAGTAGCGGTCGTCCTCGACCATCCGTTGGAGGCCGCGCACCTGCCCTTCGATGCGCTTGAGGCGGGCTATGACCTCCTTTCGTTTATCCTCGTGCATGTCCATAGCGAACGTCGTCAGATGAAGGTTGTGGGGGCTGGAGCTGAGATCGGGACGCCAGGGTCAGACCGCCGCCACGTCGAAGCCCTCGCGCTCTACGGCCTCGACCAGACGCTCGCGTTTCACTCGCTCCGGGTCATAGCGCACGCGGGCCTCGCCCACCTCGACGCCGAGCACTTCGGTGCCCTCGACGCCTCGGAGGGCCTCTTCGACCGTGCGGACGCAGTGGCCGCAACTCATCCCGGCGATCTGGAGGGTGTCGGTGTTCTGCTCGTTCATGATATTGCCGTGTCTAGTGAAGTAGTACAGGTATAGGGTACCCCCGTACCCTATATGGGTTCCACCCGTAGCGACTACTGCCCCGGTAGTACCGTGGTAGTGCCGCCTGCGCTCACTGGGCGGGCTCGCTCCGTACCTCCTCCACGAGGCGGCGGACGAGGTCCTGGCGGGTGACGGTGCCCGTGAGGTACTGCTCGATGATGAGGCTGGCAATCGGGGCCGCTGCCGTCGAGCCGAACCCGGCGTTCTCGACGAAGACGGCCACGGCGATCTCGGCGTCACGCCCGGAGGGGCTGTAGGGCGCGAACGCGATGAAGAGCGAGTGGTCCTCGCCCTGCGGGTTCTGCGCCGTCCCCGTCTTCCCGGCCACGGGCACGCCCTCGATCTGGGCGATGCGGGCCGTCCCGTTCGTCACGACGGCCCGCATCCCTTCTCGAACGACGGCGACGTAGGCGGAGTCGAGCGGGAGCCGTTCGACGCGTGGCAGGCCCGGCCGGACCTCCTCGCCGGTGTCGGGGTTGCGGAGGGCGCGGGCGAAGTGCGGGGCGACGAGCGTGCCGCCGTTGGCGAGGGCGGCGGTGTAGCGGGCGAGCTGCATCGGGGTCACGGCGACGTTCCCCTGCCCGATCCCGAGCGAGACGAGGTAGCCGCGCGTCCAGCGGCCCGCGCCGTAGGTGCGGTCGAAGTAGCCCTCGTCGGGCCAGAGGCCGGCGTTCTGCGTCGGGAAGTCCGTCGGCATCAGCTCGCCGAAGCCCACCCGGCGGCCCCACGCGTGGAACCGCTCTAGTCCGAGCTCTAGGCCGAGCCAGTAGAAGAACTCGTTGCACGAGACGCGGATGGCGTCCTCCACAGCGAGGGGGCCGTAGTTGCCGTGCCCACCAAACCGCTGTCCGCCGTAGTAGAACGCCCCCGTGCAGGGGTACGTCGTTGCGGGCGTGATCGCGCCCTCCTCCAGCCCCGCCAGGCCCATGAGCGGTTTGATCGTCGAGCCGAGGGGCTGCCCGCTGAGCATGAACCGGTTGAAGAGCGGGCGCTCGGGGTCGGTGTTGAGCCCTCGCCACGCGCCCACGTCGATGGGTGGGGCGAGCAGCGCCGGGTCGTAGTCCGGGGCCGAGACGGCGGCGAGCACCTCTCCCGTCTGCGGGTCGAGCGCGACGGCCGCGCCGCGCTTTCCGACGAAGAGGGACTCGGCGAGGGCCTGGAGGTCGGCGTCGAGGGCGAGGTGGAG
>CAYTJT010000280.1:0-4457 GCA_964438105.1 uncultured Rhodothermales bacterium
GCCGGCAGTTCAACGTGTTCTACGACGAGAAGGGCTCCGTCGGCAAGCGGTACCGCCGGATGGACGAGGCCGGCACGCCGTTCTGCCTCACCGTCGACGGCGACACGCTCTCGGACGACACCGTGACCGTCCGCGACCGCGACTCGATGCGGCAGGAGCGCATCCCCGCCGCGAACGCCCGCCGCTACATCGCCGACCGCATCGCGGACTGGACGCCCGAGGACTGACGACGTTCGCTCTACGGGTCGTCGCGAGGAGGTGCGTTCGCGCCGGTTGGTCGTGCAAACGGGAGGGGGCGGAGGTTCCGTAGGCGGGGGCTCCGTTCGTGTGCCCGGCGGGGACGGTCGTGTTACTATTTCGGGCCGGTCAACGGCGTAGGGAACGGGTGTCGTTAGATTGCCCGTCCATCCGTATCCACCACACCACGGAACCTATGTTTACGCCTCGAACCGCCACGCGCAGCCTGCTCGCCGTGTGCCTCCTCAGCCTCTCGCTCGCCGCGTGCGACAGCGCGGACCCCGATCCCGACCCCGGCGCCCTCGCGCCGCCCGTCATCACCCCCGAAGCGTTCGACCTCTCCGACGCCCTCTTCCCCGAAGGCGACGACCTCTCGGGTGCCGACCAGACCCGCCGCGGCGGCGCCCACTTCGCGAACGCCGCCCTCCGTGTCGGCGGCGTGACGGCGATCGTCGGGCTCAACCTCATCATCCCCAAAGCGGTGACGCTCGCCGCGCTCGACGCCGAGCCGTTCGTCGAGGGCGGGACGTGGTTCTGGTCGAACACGATCCGCGTCAACCAGGACGACGTGACATTCGAGCTCGCCGGCACGCCCGAAGGCACGTCGGTCGACTGGAGCATGCGGATCACGACGACCGATCCCGAGACCGACGAGGTCTACGACGACTTCGAGCTCTACACGGCCGAGACCGCCTTCGACGGCGAGAGCGGCGCGTGGGAGCTGTTCTACCGCATCGACGGCGAGCGCACGCGCGTGCTCGAAGCCGACTTCGACGCCGAGGACGAACGCGACAAGACGCTCCGCTTCGCGGTGCCCGTCGGCGTGGGCGACGCGGGCGGCGACGCCGTCGTCTACGGTGCCAGCGGCGACGCGCGCTCGTTCGATTGGGCGCAGGCCAGCGAGGGCACCGCCCACCTCATCGCGTGGGACGCCGAGACCGGCGCCGGCTCGATCACCGCCACGAACTACAACGGCGGCGAGCGGGCCTGCTGGGACGAAGACCTCGAAGACGCCGACTGCGACTGACGCCCCGCGGGCTGTAATACGGATTCTGTTCGTCGATGTCGGTATGATTCCAACTCGACCGACGGTAGAGACGCAGCATGCTGCGTCTCTACGGCGATGAGGACGGCCTCGACGGTGGCGGGTATCCTGAGATCGGAATCCGTATAAAAGGCGAGCGGGGACGGCCACCGGGGCCGTCCCCGCTTTGCGTTTTCGGAAGGACCAGCTACGCCGTCTCGGGCGCGTTCGCCTCGGTCATCTGCTCGTAGAGATCGTCGGGGATCTCGAGCTCGGCGGCGGCGGTGTTCTCTTCGAGGTGCTCGGCGGACGACGTGCCGGGGATGAGGAGGAGGTTGGGCGCGTGGCGCAGCAGCCACGCGAGGGCGACCTGGGCGTGCGTCGCGCCGAGGCGTTCGGCGGCCTCGTCCACGGGCCCGCCTTCCTCGGTGAGCTTGCCCGCGTCGAGCGGGTACCACGGGATGAACGCGATCCCCTCGCGCTCGCAGTGCCGGAGCACGTCCTCGTGCCCCCGGTCGCCGAGGCTGTACTTGTTCTGCACGCTCACGACCTCGACGATCTCGTGCGCCGCCTCGATCTCGTCCACGCCGACCTCGCTCAGCCCGACGTGGCGGACCTTGCCCTCGTCCTGCATCTCTTTGAGCACGCCGAACTGGTCCTCGGCCGGCACCTCGGGGTCGATGCGGTGGAGTTGGTAGAGCGGGATCGCGTCGAGCTTCAGCCGCCGCAGGCTCATCTCGACGCACTGCCGGAGGTAGTCGGGCCGGCCGCACACGGCCCAGTCGCCCGGTCCGGTGCGGAGGAGGCCGCCTTTCGTGGCGACGACGAGGCCGTCGGGGTACGGCGCGAGCGCCTCGGCGATGAGGTCCTCGGAGACGAACGGCCCGTACGAGTCGGCCGTGTCGATGAAGTCGATGCCGAGTTCGACGGCGCGGCGGAGCACGCGGAGCGCCGCGTCGTGGTCGGCGGGCGGCCCCCAGATGCCGTCGCCGGTGACGCGCATGGCGCCGTAGCCCATGCGGTGAACGG
The DNA here is from genome assembly GCA_964438105.1 of uncultured Rhodothermales bacterium. Classification (GTDB taxonomy): domain Bacteria; phylum Bacteroidota; class Rhodothermia; order Rhodothermales; family JANQRZ01; genus JBBSMX01. Next base: position 2,291 of record CAYTJT010000280.1, read on the forward strand.
GGAGGTCGCCGCCGAGCGCGAACGTGCCGGCGGCGTGGGCGGGGTGATCAGCCATGACGTGGAGGGCGGAGGTGGAGGGAGGAGGACCGCGCGTGCTGAGGAGGACCGCGCGTGCTAGCGGTCTGCACCGACCGTCTCGAGCGCGGCGCGGACGCGGCGGATCACGCGGGCCTCGCTGAGCGAGAGGTAGCCGTCGGCGCGGGCGACCTGGCCGAGGTTGCTGAGCACGCGGCGGCGCATCTCGGGGGTGAGGTTCGTACCCACGGCGCGGGCCAGCGTTTCAGGCGTCTCGGCCGTCCCGTTGCGGATCGCCTCGTGCGCCGCATCGACGACATCGTTGATCTCGTCGATCGTCATCGAGGGCACCCACCGGTGGACGATGCGGAGGATCGTGTCGTGTTCGGTCGAGACGAAGTTCTTATCGGTGTCGTGGGCTACGGAGAGGTAGAGGAGCACGAGGCGCTGGAGGTCGTCGGCGCTGAGGAGTGCGGCAGGCATGGGAGGACGGGCACCATAAGTGGGAATAAAGGGGTCTAACGGCCAGATTCCCTTTAAGCTCCGCACGATTTCGCGCGGTGCGGAGATGGCGCGTCGCGGAGATGGCGCGGTGCAGAGATGGCGCGGTGCGGAGATGGTGCGTCGCGGCTACTCGATGGCCCCCGCGCGCGTGAGCCGGTCGAGGTCCGCATCCGAGTAGCCCAGCCGCTCCGCGAGCACGGCGCGGGTGTCGGCGGCGAAGGGCGGCGGTGGATCGAGCGGCGCGGGCTCCGCGTCGTCCGTGCGGAACGCGACGTGCCGCACCCCGGCGAGCCCCCCGTCTTCGTCCTCCACGACGAGTGCGGCGGCGTCGGGGTGGGCGAAGGCGGCGGGGAGGTCGTTGACGGCGCCGGCCGGGACGTGCCGCGCGGCGAGCGCGGCGAGGAGGTCGTCGCGGCGGCGCTCGGCGATGCACCCGCCGAGGAGGTGGTTGAGGAACGCCCGGTGCCGAACCCGCTGCTGGTTCGTCGCGAAGCGCGGCGCGGCGGCGATCTCGCCGAGCCCGAGGACGTCGCAGAGCGCGGCGAACTGCCGGTCCGTGCCGACGGCGAGCACGACGGCGTCGCCGTCGGCGGTGGGGAAGACGGTGCCGTAGGGGGCGATGTTCGGGTGCTCCGACCCGATCCGTTGCGGCGCGTGCCCGGCCGTGAGCCAGTTCGTCGCCTGGTTCGCGAGCGAAGCGAGGCCGGTCTGGAGCAGCGACACGCGCACGGTGCCGCCGCGCCCCGTCCGCTTGCGCTGCCAGAGCCGGACGAGGATCGCCTCTTTGAGCTGGTGCGCCGCGAGCACGTCGACGAGGGCGACGGGCATCTTTACGGGCGGGCCGTCGGGCGCGCCGTTCATGAACGTGAACCCGCTCTCGGCCTGGATCACGGCGTCGTACCCCGCGCGGTCGTCCGTCGCGTAGCCGACGACATGGGCGTAGATCAGCCGGGGGTTGAGCGCGCGGAGCGTGTCGGCGTCGGCCCCGAGCCGTTCGGCGTCGCCGGGCTTGTACGACGCCACGACGACGTCGGCGTGGGCGGCGAGGTCGTGGAGCACCCCGCGTCCCTCCGGCGTGCCGAGGTCGACGGCGAGCGACCGCTTGCCCCAGTTCGCGGCGGCGAAGTACGCCGAGCGGTCGCCGTCGCCTTCGGCGGGTAGCTTCCAGCCCCGCGTCACGTCGCCACGCGTCCGGGGGTTCTCGATTTTCAAGACCGTCGCGCCGAGCTCGGCAAAGAACTGTCCGACGCTCGGCCCGGCGAGCACGCTCGCGAGTTCGAGCACGACGAGGTCTTCGAACGGGGCGCTCATCGCCGTGCGAGTTCGTCGTGGAGCCGGACGAACGCCTCGGCGAGCGGGTGCTTCGGGGCGAAGTGGACGAGCGGGACGGCCGCCTCGTGCGACTCGCGCATCTTCACCGACGCCGGCAGGAGGGTGTTGAGCACGGGCAAGTCCTCAGCGCGGAGCTCGTCCACGACGCGCTGCGGCAGGTTCGCGTTTTTCTGAAACTGGTTGACGATGATCCCCTCGATCTGGAGATCGGGGTTGTGGTCGGCCCGGACCTCGGCGACGTTGTCGAGGAGGGAATAGAGGGCGTGGCGCGAGAACGCGTCGCAGTCGAACGGGATGAGGCAGGCGTCGGCGGCGA
>CAYTJT010000281.1:0-4450 GCA_964438105.1 uncultured Rhodothermales bacterium
CGATCAGGTTGAAGCTCTGGAAGACGAAGCCGAGCGTGCCGCGGCGGAGGTCGGCGCGGCGGCGCTCGTTGTAGTCCGAGACGTCGGTGCCGTCGAAGATGAACGTCCCGCCGCTCGGCTGGTCGAGCAGACCGAGGATGTTCAGAAGCGTGGACTTCCCGCACCCGGACGGCCCCATGATGGCGATGAACTCGCCGGTCTTGATGTCGAGGGTGACGTTGTTGAGCGCGGTCGTCTCGACCTCGTCGGTCGTGTAGACCTTGCGGAGGTTCTCCGTGCGGATGAGCGGTCGGCGGTCGGCGATGTCGACGTTGTTCATGGGTAGCGGGTCAGGGGTCCGAGGCGTCTGGTCACGCAGGCGAGACGAAAAACGCGGGACGGGGTTGCGAGGGCGAGAGGGTGAGCAGAAATCGTTATTGAAGGACGAGGCGGTCGGCGTCGCCGAAGGTGTCGTAGCCCGAGGTCACGACGCGGTCACTGGGCTGGAGCCCCTCGGCGACTTCGAAGAACTGCGGGTTCTGGCGGCCGAGGCGGATCGGGCGGCGGACGGCTTCGTCGCCGCCGTCTTCGAGCACATAGACCCAGTTGCCGCCGGTCGTCGTGAAGAAGCCGCCGCGCGGGAGCAGCAGCGCCTCGGTCGAGTCGCCGAGTTCGAGGCGGATGCGGAGGCTCTGGCCGCGCCGCACGTCCGGCACCTCGCCGGTGAACTCCATGTCGACCTCGAACCGGCCGCCCACGACTTCGGGGAAGACCTTCGTGACCGCGAGCGTGTAGTCCCGCCCCGCGACGGTCGTCTGCCCGGTCTGGCCACGCGCGACCCGCGCGATGTAGTGTTCGTCGATGGGCACGCGGACCTTTACGCCGTCGAGGTCGTCGATCTGGCCGAGCCGGGAGCCCGCCGGCCGGCTCGCGCCGATCTCCGCGTCGAGCGCCGAGAGCTGGCCCGAGATCGGGGCGCGGACGACGAGGTTGTCCATCGTCTGCTGGACGAGCGTGAGGTTCTGCTGGAGCCGGGCGAGCTGGCCGCTCATCTGCGTGAGCTGGACGGCGCGGGCGAGTGAGTCCTGCCGGTAGCCCTGCCGAGTGAGGTCGAGCCGCCGCTGGGTGTACTCGTACTCGTCGCGGATCTGCTCGAACTCCCGCTCGGCGATCACGCGGCGCTCGAAGAGCTCGCGGTTGCGCTCGTACTCGCGGCGCAGCCGAGTGAGGTCGTATTCGAGCTGGGTGAGCTGCTGCCGGAGGTTGAGCTCGTTCTGGTCGAGCGCGAGGCGGGTGTTGCGGATGTTGTTGATCTGCTCCGTGAGTTGCGCCTCGTTGCCGAGCGTCGAGAGCGTGAGGTTGTCGTTCGAGAGCCGGACGATCGGCTGGCCCGCGCTGACGATCGCGCCCTCCTCGACGAACTTCTCCTCGACCTGCCCGCCGACGACGGCGTCGAGGTAGATCGTGCGGATCGGGAGGGCGTTGCCGGTGACGGAGACGTACTCCTGGAACGTCCCGCGCTCGACCGTCGAGATCGTCAAGCGGTCGGCCTCGACGTTGAGCCGCCGCCCGCCGCCCTGGCTCAGGAGCGCCCACACGATGAGCGCGACGAAGAGGGCGACGGCGGCGGCGAGCGCGATCCGCTTCGGCGTCCACGTCCGCTTCTCGACGCGCCGGTCCACGCCTTCGCCGCTGCCGCGGCCGAGCCCGAGCCCGCCGGGGCTGTCGTCGGGCGACGCGCCGACGGGCCGCGAGAGGATGCCGTTCTTGGACGGCGAGGACTCGGTCTTTTTCTCGATCATGGAGGAGCGGGCGGGCGGGAGCTTCGGATCTGGAAGGGGAAAGCGCAACGGATATGCCAGCCGGGCGCGGCGCGCAAAGACGCCGCCGGGGCGCTATTTTGTCCGCCGAGGTGTGCGCCAGCGCACACCGGATGTGCGCCAGCGCACAGCCCGCCGGGTCGCTCCCGTCGTTCGCCGGGGTTTGTGCGGATCCGCTTCCGGGGCACGGCCTTGGCAGCCCTGGAGGGCGACCACAAGGGATCGCCCCTACGGGTGCCCGTCACGGATACTGCCCTCCGCCTTCTGCCCTCCGCCCTCTGAATATGCCCGGCCGCGTCCTCGTCATCGACGACAACGAAGACATCCTCACCGCCGTCCGCCTGCTCCTCGGCGGGCGCGGCTTCGACGTGACGACCGCGACCTCGCCGGACGCGCTCCCCGCGCTCCTCCGCGAAGAGCGCTTCGACGCGATCCTGCTCGACATGAACTTCCAGCGCGACGCGTCGTCGGGCAAAGAAGGGCTCCACTGGCTCGACCGGATCCTGACGTTCGACCCCGTCGCCGCCGTCGTGATGATCACGGCCTACGGCGACGTCGACCTCGCCGTCCGCGCGATGAAGCGGGGCGCCGTCGACTTCGTCACGAAGCCGTGGCAGAACGAGAAGCTCGTCGCCACGATCACCGCCGCGATGCGGCTGCGGCGCACGCGCGACGAGGCCGACCGCCTCCGTGCCCAGCGCGACACGCTTGGGCAGGACCTCGACCTCGCGCTCGGCGAGATCCTCGGGCAGAGCCTGGCCATGCAGCGGGTCTTCGAAACGATCCGCAAAGTCGCACCGACGGACGCGAACGTGCTCGTGCTCGGCGAGAACGGGACGGGGAAAGAGCTCGTCGCGCGGGCGCTCCACCGCCTCAGCACGCGCGCCGACGAAGTCTTCGTCGGGGTCGATCTCGGCGCGCTCTCGGAGAGCCTGTTCGAGAGCGAGCTCTTTGGCTACGTCAAAGGCGCCTTCACCGGCGCCGACGAGGACCGGCCCGGACGCTTCGAGGTCGCCAGCGGCGGGACGCTCTTCCTCGACGAGATCGGCAACATCCCGCCCCAGCAGCAGCAGAAGCTGCTCACCGTGCTCCAGAAGCGCGAGGTCTGCCGCGTCGGCTCGACCGTGCCGCGGCCCGTCGACATCCGCCTCGTCTCGGCCACGAACCGGCCGATCTACGAGTCGGTGAAGGAGGGCGGATTCCGGCAGGATTTGCTCTATCGCATCAACACCGTCGAGATCCGGCTGCCGCCGCTCCGCGAGCGCGACGGCGACCTCCGCCTGCTCGCCGAGCACTTCGTCGGGGCGTACGCGCGGAAGTACGACAAGCCCGTCACGGGTTTCGCCGAGGCGTCCATCGAGAAGATGGAGGGCTACTCGTGGCCGGGCAACGTCCGCGAGCTGCAGCACACCGTCGAGCGCGCCGTGATCCTCTCGGACGGCTCGACGCTGCAGCCTTCGGACCTGATGTTCTCCGCGCCCTCCGACGACGACGTGGACGCGCAGCGCGGCGAGGCCATGCTCGCGCTCGAAACGTTCGACCTCGAGGACGTCGAGCGCGAGGTGATCCGGAAGGCGCTCTCGAAGCACGGCGGCAACATCAGCCGCGCGGCCGAGGCGCTCGGGCTGACGCGGAAGTCGCTCTACCGCCGCATCGAGAAATACGGACTGTGACACCACACTTTTACTTGTCAGTGCGAGGAGCCGAAGGCGACGCGGCAATCTCCTCAGGTCTGAAGCGGGGGGCCTATGATCTGCCGGCCTGCTATTCCTCGGGAGATTGGCTGCGCCGAGCCCTCCGGGGTTGCCGCGTCGTTCACCCCGTTCGCTCCTCGCAATGACAGTGAGTGAGATTTCCCCGCTCATGATCCCTGCTCCATGATCAAACGGCTGCTCCGGCGCTACCGGCTCCAGATCCTCGCTCGCCTCGCCATGATCGCGGCGACGGTCGTGGCCGGGGTGTGGCTGCTCGGGGCGATCGCGGCGCCCGTGGCGCCGGTGGCGCTCGTCGTGCTGCTCGTCGTGTGGCAGGGGTGGGCGCTGCTGCTCTACACCGAGCGCACGCCGCGCGAGCTCCTCCGCTTCCTCGAGGCCATCCGCTACGACGACCTCTCGCTCGCCGTCAGCGCGCAGGGTCGCGGGCCGCTCTTCGAGGCGATCGCCGACCGCTTCGCCGAGGTGACCGAGGCGTTCCGCCGCCTCCGCACCGAGCGCGAGGAGCAGGCGCAGGTCCTCCAGACCGTCGTCCGCCACGTCGGCGTCGCGCTCATCGCGTTCCGGCGCGACGGCGAGGTCGCGCTCCTCAACACGGCGGCGAAGCGGCTGCTCGGGCTGCCCCGCCTCCGCCGCATCGACGGGCTCGCCGCGCTCAGCCTGCGCTTAGCTCAGCTTTTACCCACGATGCAGAGCGGCGACCGCACGCTCGTCCGCGTCGAGCGCGGCGACCGCACGCTCGACCTCGCCGTGCACGCCACGCACTTCCGCCTCGTCGGCGAGCCGCACGTGCTCGTCTCGCTGCAGGACATCCGCAGCGAGCTCGAAGAGAAAGAGATGGAGGCGTGGCAGCAGCTCACGCGCGTGCTCACGCACGAGATCGTCAACTCCGTCGCGCCGATCGCCTCGCTCGCGGCGACGGCCAACCAGCTCCTCCAC
>CAYTJT010000282.1:0-4429 GCA_964438105.1 uncultured Rhodothermales bacterium
TGGACGAGGGGGCGACCACGTCCGAGCCTTCGCCGACGAGGGCGTTCTGGCTCATCCGGCCGATGTTGACGTCGAAGTCGTCGGAGGCGCCGGCGCCGACCTGGAAGGTGAGGTCCGTGCCCTGGGTGGCGTCGGTGAACAGCTTCGTGCCGTTGAACTCGGCCGTGCCGAGGACGTCGGAGACCTCCTTCGAGAGCTCGTTGAGCTGGCTCTGGATGGCGGTCCGCTCCTCGGAGCCCATCGTGTCGTTGGCGGCCTGGACGGCCTTCTCCTTCATCGTCTGAAGGATGTCCATCGTCGAGTTGAGGGCGCCTTCGCCGACGGTCAGCATGCCCTTGGCGTCGCCGATGTTGGAGAGGGCCTGGGCCTGGCCGCGGGTCGTGGCCTGGAGCTTCTTGGCAATCGAGTAGCCGGCGGAGTCATCCTCGGCGCGGTTGAGGCGGCTGCCGGTGGCGAGGCGCATCTGGCGGATGCCGAGCTCGCTGTTGGTCTTGTTGAGCTGGCCCAGCGCCTTCATGGACTGGACGTTGGTGTTGATGCGGGAGAGATCTCCGATGCTCATGGTAGGGTACCTGGTGCTAGTTGGAGGTAGGGGGGTGTCGGACATCGGAGCTTCTGTCGTGCCGTGTCCGTCGCTTGGTCCAGTTATCGAGTCGCCCCCGGCCTCACTAAGCCCGAGGCCCAAAAAAACCGTTTCGAGCGCCCGAGACGCCCTCAACGCCCGGATCTGTAATGGCAGCGCTCCCTCGCGGGCCTGGTACAGGAAACGCGCGGGGCGGCCGCACCCCGTCGGTACGGCCGCCCCGTGGCGTGCTCGAGCGTCGGCGCTGCGCCGCGTGCGCTCAGCCCTGCGCCGGGCTCTGGAAGGCCTTGACGTAGAGGTCCAGCGATTCCTTCTGCGCGTGGACGAGCTCGGCGAGGCGCTCGGGCGTCTCGACGCTCGGCGGGGCGAAGGGGACGTACTGTGCCCACGCGGCGGCGTCGAGCCCTTTCTCCCACGCGTACGGCGAGGTGAACGCGTAGCCGAGCCCGCGCGCGGCGAGGTCGGCGAGGGCGGTGGCGCGGACGAGCTGCTGCACCGTCTCGTCGCCGTCGGTGCGCTCGGGCGTGTGGTGGTAGCGGATCACCCGGGCGAGCATGTCGGGGAAGCTGAGCTTGTGCGCGGCGAACTCCCCGGCCTCGGTGTGGTCGGCGCCGAAGACGAGGTTCTCCATCTCGCGGACGTCGTCGGTCTGGACGAGGCTGCGGAGGCCCTGCTGGTCGTAGAGGGCGACGCCCTTCTCCTGGAAGTTGTAGACGAGGATGATCTTGCCGAAGTCGTGGAGGAGCCCGGCCGTGAAGCTAACGCCCTGCTGGGCGAGCTTCGACGGGGCGCGGCCCTCGTCCTTCGGGAGGTCCTCGATGAGGTAGCGGGTGAGGAAGCCCGTGGCCACGCTGTGGTTGATGAGCCGGTTGAAGCACGGCCCGGCGGGGCCGGAGAGCACGGAGCGCAGGCGGAGCATGCTCATCCCCACCACCACGCCGACGACGGCGATCGGCCCGAGCATGACGACGGCGCGGTCGGCGCTGGAGATCGTCCGCTGGAGGCCGTAGAACGTGGAGTTCGCCGTCTGGAGCAGGCGCGCCACCACGGCGGGGTCCTTCTCCAGCATCGTCGTCACGCTCTGGATGTTGATGCGCTCGGGGTCTTTGGTGAGGTTGAGCGCTTCCACGAGCGTGTGCGGGAGCGGCGGGCAGCGGAGTTCGAGCTGGTTGAGGGAGCGGGTTGGCGTATGCATGGGAACGGGCTACGAGGGTGGTAGGGCTGCGGGCGTGGGACTGAGAGATTACCGGAGGTAATCGAGGAGGGTGGTTTGTGATACGGAGGCCGTCGTGCGGAGTGCGGCTTCGAGCGTGGCCTGGGTCTTCTGGAAGTCGGCGACGACCTGGTAGTAGTCGGCGTCCTCGGCGGCCGAGCGGAGGCGGGCCGTCTCGACCGCGGCGTCGGCGACGCGGGCCTCGGCGAGGTTCAGGCGGCTACCGATGTCGCCCGCGCGGGCGCTCTGCCCGATGAGGTGGTCGCGCGAGGTCGTGACGCGGTCGACGGCGTCGGCGAGCGAGACGGTGCCGGCGACGGGGTCCGTCTCGGCGTCGGGGTTGCGGAGGGCGTCGGCGAGCGTCCGGAGGCTCTCCGTGATCGAGAACCCCTCGCCGGTGTCGAGCACGTCGGAGCCGGGGACGTTGACGGCGATCTCGACGCCGGGGCTGATCTGGCGGTTGCGGAGCCCGCTGAGGTCGCCCGTCGCCGCGCCGTTCTCGTCGACGGGCCGCGTCGTGGTGCGCGTCCCGCCGAAGAGGTACTCGTCGCCGGCCCTGGCGTTGAGCCCGTCGACGACCTCTTCGAAGATCGCGTCGATCCGGTCGGCGAGGGTGTTGCGCTCGTCGGGGCCGAGGGCGTCGTTGAGCCCCTGGATGCCTTTCTCGTAGGCCTCGGTGAACCGCTCGGAGACCGTGTCGAGCGTGCTCTGCGTGCGGTCGCTCCAGAGGCGGGCGTTGCCGATCGTGCGGGTGTGTCCCTCGTAGCGGCGCTCCAGCGACTCGAGGGCGCGGGCGCGGGCGAAGTCGGTCGGATCGTCGGAGGGGCGGTTGACGCGCTTGCCGGAGCCCAGCTGCTCCTGCAACGAGGCGAGGTCGCGGCGGAGCGAGGGGATGCCGCTGCTGGCGTAGCTGGTGTAGAGGCTCTGCTCGCGGGCGATCTGCATGGGCATGGGCGTAGGGCGTCGGTGGAAAGCGGTGAGGGCGGGATCAGATCGAGAACGGGATCAGATCGAGAACAGGGTGTCGACCATCTCCTCGACGGTGTTGAGCACGCGGGCCGAGGCGGCGAAGGCCTGCTGCGCCTCGATCAGCTTGGTCATCTCCTCGTCCATGTTGACGCCGGAGACGGCCCGCTCCATCGCGGCGAGGTGGTCGGCCACGGCGCCGTGGGCGCCGACGGCGGTGCGCGCCTGCTGCAGACGCGACCCGACGCCGGTGAGGATCGACGTGGCCTCGGTGTCGAAGCCCTCGCGGAGGGCGGCGATGCCGTTCGCGGCGTCGCTGTCGCCGGGGGCGTCGGCGGCGCCGGCCGCGGCGATCGCGTCGGGATCGGCGACGTCGGCGGAGAGGCGGATCGAGCCGGCCCCGAGCCCGGCCGGATCGAAGAAGTCGAGCCCGGTGCTGCCGTCGAGCCCGAAGCCGGCGTTGTGCTCGGCGTTCACGCTCGTGACGAGCGAGGCGGCGAAGCCGTCGAGCTGGGCGCGGGTGCCGGGGATCGTCTCGTTGATCGTGCGGACCCACGCGCCGAGCTTGCCGTCGCTGGACGCGGGCACGGCGACGTCGGTGTTGCCGAAGAGCACGGCCGCGTCCTCCGTGCCCGTCGGTTCCTGGTAGCGGAACAGCTGGGGCTCATCGCCCTGGAGGACCGTCATCCCGCCGACGGTGATGTGGTAGCCGTCGGTCTCGTCGGCGACGCGGACGGGGGCGAAGGCGGCGAGCTCGGCCACGGCGGCGTCGCGGCGGTCCTCGGCGGCGAGGTCGGGCGAGCCGGCGGCGCGGGCGCTGCGGACCGCGACGTTGAGGCCGGCGAGCTCTTCGAGCAGGCCGTTGGCGTCGGCGACGCCGTCGCGGAGGACGGACTGCGTCTGCGTGCCGAGCCGTTCGAGGTCGGCGTCGAGCTCGTTCAGCGTGGAGGCGACGGATTCGGACCGCGCGAGGAGGGAGGAGCGCACGGTCGGGTCGGTGGGGTCGTTGGCGAGGTCGCCCCATGCGGTCCAGAAGCCGTCCATCACGTCGTTGAGCGACGCCCCGCTGCCGACGCCGAAGACGCCCTCGACCGCGCCGAGCAGCCGGGCCTCCTCGTCGGCCCCGCCGAGCCCGGCCTGGGCCTCCCACGACTGCGCGGCGAGCAGCCCGTCGCGCATCCGCTCGAACGACTGCACCGAGACGCCGCCGGAGACGCCGGCGCCGTTCCGTCGCATCAGCACGCCCTGGGTCATCGGCCCCGTCGGCTCGAGCGTGATCCGCCGGCGGGCGTAGCCCGGCGTGTTCGCGTTCGCGATGTTCTGGCCTGCCGTGTTCATCTGCGCGGAGAACGCGTTGAACGAGCGGCGGCTCATGTCGTACATCTGGAACAGGCTCATGGGCGCGGGTGGCTCTAGGGGCGCGAGGGCTAGCCGAGCTGGTTGACGAGGGGGCGGCGGGGCGCGTCGGCCGTGCGGCCGGCGGCGGTGTAGGCCGCCGTCGGCACGGGCGCCTCGACGTGCTGCCACGCTTGGAGGATCTCCCGCCCGACGCGGACGGCGACGTCGAGGGCGTAGGCGAGCTCTCGGCTGCGGGCGTCGGCGGTGTGCGCCTCGGCCCGCACCGCGGCGCGCGCGTCACGAAGCCGTTCGGCGCCCCCCTCGTCGCG
>CAYTJT010000283.1:0-4418 GCA_964438105.1 uncultured Rhodothermales bacterium
CCCCCCCTGGAGGTCGAGGCCGAGCTTGAGCGCCTTCTCGCTGACGTCGCGGATCTCGGTGTAGTTCTCGTTGACGTACTCGACGCGCTCCTGCTCAGGCAGCGACTCGATCCGGTTCTCCATCAGGTAGTTCTGGAGGGTCGGGAAGAGGTACCACAGCGACAGCGCCAGGAAGGCGAGGGTGGCGAAGATCTTGAATCCGTTCTCTTGCATGGGATTGGGGTCGGGTGTCGGGGGCCGTGCGCCGTGCGAGGGCGAACTCGCGGGGGCGTACGACCGCAGAAACAGGACGCGGCGGACCGCGCCCGCAAACGGCGGAGGGGACTCGCAGCGACGTGCGAGCCGGGGCGACTGGCAGACGGCCAGTCGAAAAACCTAGGGGCCGAGCGGCTGCGCCGAAGACAGCTCGGCGAGCGGAACGGGGGCCTGCGCCGCGGTCGAGCAGAGCGACGAGGCGGCGTAGACGGCAGCCGATGCCGTCGGCCCGTCGCGAGGGGCGGCTGCGCTGAGCGGTGCGCCGGCGGGGGCGGCCACGGGCGGCGCCGGAGCGGCTTCCAGTCCGTTGTGATGGTTAAACGCGCGGACCCACTGCCCGTAGAGCACGCTCAGGAACGCGTCGGGCGCGTGCTCTTCGAGGAACTGCGCGAGCGCGGGATCGGCGTGGGCGTCGAGCGCGTCGGCGAAGGCCGCGACGAACGCCTCGGGCGTGCGGGCGCCTGCCGAGGCCGCTTCGGCCAGGGCGTGCTCGAAAGCTGCCTCGACGGTCGAAGGCACGTGCGGGCCGGGCCACTCCGCATCGAGCGAGCGCGGGGCCGCGGCGCCCACGGCGGGCGCGGCCAGCCACAGCCCCAGGCTCAGCAAGAGCCCGGCGCTGAAAAGGCGCTGTATGGCGGCGTGGCGAAGGAGGCGCATCGAGGCGGCGGGGGTAAAGGCGGCGGAAACTACGGCGTGGGCCGCGCGGTGTCAACGCGCCGCGGCGGAGTTCACCGGAGCTTGCCGGACCCGTACAACGCGCAGGGCGCCGCCTTTCGCACCTCCAGACCAGCGGTCGAGATCGTTGCAGGCAGGGGCTCCGCTCGCCACCGTCGCAGGGACCCCGGGATCGGGACACCGAGATCGTAGGGACACGACGCATCGCGTCCGGGCAGCCGGCACCCCGCTACGAACGGGGGTTGTGTGGCCACCGTCGCAGGCGTAGCGCGCTGCGCCCCTACGGCCGTTCCGCCGATGCAGTCCGCGCGCTTCCCCTCCCTGCCCGCGCTCTACTCCGTCACCTCGACGCCGCGCCAGAACGCCACGTGGTCCTTGATCTGGGACGCCGCTTCTTTGGGCTTGGGGTAGGTCCACGCCGCGTTCTCGTTCGTCTCGCCGTCGGCGACGATCGTGTAGTAGCTCGCCTCGCCCTTCCACGGGCACGTCGTGTGGTGATCGCTGTCGCGGAAGTGCTCGCGGCGGAGCGAGTCCGGGGGGAAGTAGTGGTTGCCTTCGACCACGACGGTGTCGTCGCTCTCGGCCAGCACGGTGTCGTTCCAAACGGCTTTCATGGGTAAGGGGCTTGGGCGGGTGAAGGGACGCTAGAGGTGAATCGTGCGGACGCCGTCGGCGAGGGCGCGCGGGGCGGGCAGCACGCACACGGCGTCGGCGCGGGTGGGGTCGAGCACGATGTCGAGGTACTGGTACGTCTCGAACAGACCGGGCGTTCGGTCGAACCGCTGGGCGATCGCGTGGCGGAGCAGCTCGTACGCCTCCGGCCCGACGAGGACCGTGCGCGGCTCGACGCCCTCCTGCTGCAGCGCGCGGACGCTCTCGTCGATGAAGGCGAGGACGCCGTCGGCGGTGGCGGTCGTTTCGGTGACGGTCATGGGATCTTCGCTGGGCGGAACGGATTCGGGAGAGTCGTAGCCTATACGCTTCCACGCTCACATTTCTCCCGCCTCCCGATGCAGCACGACGCCGGCACGCTCCGGACCGACGACGGGCTCTCCCTCGCCACGCGTCGCTGGACCCCCTCCAACCGCCCGAAGGCCACCGTGGCGCTCGTCCACGGCATCGGCGAGCACAGCGGCCGCTACGCCCACGTCGCCACGCACCTCCTGCTGCACGACGTCGCGGTCCACGCCTTCGACCTCCGCGGGCACGGCCGCTCCGAGGGCGAGCCCCGCGCCTACGTCGAGTCGTTCGACGCGTTCGTCCGCGATCTCGACCACTTCCTGCGTGAGGTGCGGCGCGAGCAGCGCGGCCCGCTCTTCCTCTACGGGCACTCGCTCGGCGGCGGCATCGCCGCGCGCTACGTCGTCGAGCGCGGGACCGAGGGGCTCGATGGGCTCATCCTCTCGTCCGCCGCCCTGCAGATCCCCGCCGACCTCTCACCGATCCTCCAGAAGCTCGCCGGCCCCGTGAGCCGGTTCACCCCGACGCTGCCCACGACGAAGCTCGACACCTCCCTCCTCTCGCGCGACCCCGCCGTGGTGCGGGCCTACGAGCAGGACCCGCTCGTCTACACCGGCGGCGTCCGCGCCCGCGTCGGGCACGAGGTCCTCCGCAACGCCGAGACCATCCAGCAACACCCGGAGGCGTTCACGCTCCCGCTCTACCTCTTCCACGGCACCGCCGACCAGATCACCGACCCCGACGGCTGCCGCTGGCTCTACGAGCACGCCCCGACGGACGACAAAACGCTCAAGCTCTACGAGGGCTTCTTCCACGAGACCCACAACGAGCCCGGCCGCAAGCGCGTCCTCGACGACCTCACGGCCTGGATCGAGGCACGCCTTTGAGATCTATCCGAAAAGGGGTACTGTCATTGCGAGGAGCGCAGCGACGCGGCAATCTCCTCCGGTCTTCTGAATCCTATGGAGATTGCTTCGCTCCGCTCGCAATGACAGCTTTTGTGGCTTTTCGGATCGGCTCTTGGCGGCCTACTCCACCCAGACGGCGACCTCGTCGAGCGGCTTCCGTTCGAGGTCGGGCACGGTAGCGTCGTCGGCCGGGTAGCCGACGGGGAACAGGATGTACGGGCGCTCGTGCTTGGGCCGGTCGAGGATCTCGTTGAGGAATCGCATCGGGCTCGGCGTGTGCGTCAGCGTGGCGAGTCCGGTGCGGTGCAGCGCGGCGATGAAGAGGCCCGCCGCGATCCCGCAGCTCTCCTGCACGTAGTAGTGCTTGTCCTTCGCGCCGTCCGGCCCGAGCCCGTACGACTGCGCGAAGAGGACGACGACGTAGGGCACGGTCTCCAGAAACGGCTTCCGCCAGTCCGTCCCGATCGGGGCGAGCGCGTCGAGCCACGCTGGGGTGGCGCGCTCGGCGTAGAACGCGCGCTCCTCCTCTTCGGCGGCTTCGCGGATGCGGCGCTTGATGTCGGCATCGCTCACGGCGACGAACGTCCACGGCTGCTTGTGCGCCCCGCTCGGGGCCGTGCTCGCCGTGCGGATGGCGAGTTCGATGAGGCGGCGCGGCACCGGGCGGTCGGAGAAATCACGGACGGAGCGGCGGCGGTCGAGGTCGCGGAAGAACGCCTCGGCGCGCGCCTCCATCTCCTCCTCGGGGAGCGGGCTGAAGGCGTGCGGGACGTGGGGGCGCTCGCTCATCGCTGCCGTCTCGTCGCTCAGTAGAGTTTCCCTTCGCTGACCTCGGCGAAGAGGTCGAAGGCTTCCTGCGCTTCGTCGCGGAGCACGCCACCCTCGACTGTGACATCGCTGCCACCGAGCGTGCGCATCTGCTCGTTCGAGATCGAGAGTTCGCGGAAGCCCGCCCGGTCGGCGTCTTCGATGGAGGTGCCGAAGACGATGCGGTCGCAGTTCGCCCAGTGGATCGCCGAGAAGCACATCGGGCAGGGCTCGGTCGAGGAGTAGATCGTGCAGCCCGCCAGATCGATCGTGCCGAGCGTCTCGCAGGCGACGCGGAGGGCGTGGACCTCAGCGTGGGCCGTGATGTCGGTCGTCGCCCAGACGACGTTGTGCACGGCGCAGACGACCTCGCCGCGGCGGACGATTACGGCGCCGAACGGGCTCTGCCCGTCGCGGACGCTCTGTTTCGCCTGCTCCACGGCGAGGCGCATGAACTGGTGGTCGGCGGCGTCGGCCATAGCGGGGTTATTCGAGTTCGAACGTGACGGTGACGGTGGCGCGGACGGTGATCTCCCCGGCGGCGTACGCGCCGGGGTTGCCCTCGTCGGCTACGGCCATCTCGGCGCGGGCGAACATCACCGGCTGCGGGCGGGGCACCTGCACCGCGCCCTGCGCGATCGTCAGCACGCGGCCGACGCTGCCGCCGAGCGCCGAGGCCAGCAGTTGCGCCTTGTCGCGGGCACGCGCAGCGGCGGCCTGCAACGCGTCGTCCTCGACGGCGTCGCGGTTCTGGAGCTCGTACTGGATGCCGTTCAGCTCGTTCGCCCCCTGCTGCACGACCTCGGCGACGAG
>CAYTJT010000284.1:0-4408 GCA_964438105.1 uncultured Rhodothermales bacterium
GAGGGCGTCCGCCTCGACGCCCAACTCGAAGCGGCCTCCGCCGACCTCCGCGACGCACACCGTCGGCTCGACGCGTCCGCCGCCGAGGCCGCGCTTCTCCAGAGTCTGCTCGACAGCTTCGAGGGCTATTCCGACGCCGTCCAAACCCTCCTCGCCGAACCCGATTGGGCCGCCGCGCCGCGCACCGTCGCCGACGTGCTCGCCTGCGATCCGGCGCTGCGGCCAGCCGTCGATGCCGCGCTCGGGCCGTTTGCGTCGTGCCTCGTGGTCGAGACGCAGGCCGAGGCGCACGCGGGGATCGCGCGGCTCCGGACCGAAGACGCGGGCCGCGCCACGTTCGTTGTGCTCGACCGGCTGCCCGACCGGCTCCACCCCGTCCTCTCCCCGACCCCGACCGGCACGACGGCCGTCGCCGCCGCCGTGCGGACCGACGACCGCTACCGCCCGCTCGTCCGCCTCCTCCTCCAGAACTGCTTCATCGCCGACTCGCTCGCCGAGGCCGAGGCGCTGCACGACCAGTATCCCGTCGCCCGCTTCGTCACGCCCGGGGGCGAGTGGACGAGCGCGCGCGGCCTGCTCCACGCGGGCGGTACGTCCGAGTCCGCCTCCGCCGAGCGGCTCGGCCGGCGCGAACAGCTCGACGCCGTCGAGGCCGAAGTCGAAGCCGCCGCCGCCGAAGTCGAAACGCTCGAAGCGCGCGAGCAGGCGCTCCGAACCGAGCGCGATGCACTCACAATCGACACGAAGCGGACCGCGCTCCGCGAGGCCGAGCGCGCTCTCGATGCCGCCGCGCGCGCGACGGCGCAGATCGAGTACGAGCAGGGCGCGCTCGCGCAACGTCGCGCCGAACTCGACGCACGCCGTGCGGATCTCCAGCGACAGCTCGACGCCACCGAGGCGACCGACGCGCTCGACGCCGCCCTCGCCGAGGCGACCAACACCGATGCCCGAGCCCGGCAGACCCTCGCCGAAGCCGACGACGCGCACAACGCGGCCGACGACGCACGACGCGAAGCGGCCACGCGCGACAACGAAGCGCACCTCCTCGCCGTCCAGGCCCGCAACCGCCTCGACGCGCTCCGCCGCGACCGCGACCGCGCCGAGCAGAGCCTCCGCGCCCTCGCCGCGCGCGACGACGAGCGCGGCGCCGAGGCCGAGCAGATCCGCGCGAGGCGCGAAGAAGCTGCCGGGCGCAACGTCACGCAAGAGGCCGAAGCCCACCGCTTGCGCGAATCCAAAGCCGCACTCGACGAGGCGGTAAAAGAGGCCGAGACTGCCGTCTCTGACGCGCGATCCGCGATCTCCGACACCGACGTGCTCCTCCGCGAGGTCCGCCGTTTGCGCGAAGAGGCGCAGCAGCAACGCGGTGCCGGCGCGATCCGCCTCACCGAAATCGGGACGCGGATGGAAGCCATCGCCGAGCGCGTGTGGGACGAGTACGGCGTTGCCCTCAGCGAGATCGACCCGCCCCCGCCCGACTTCGACGCCGACGAGGCGCGGCGCGAAACACCGACGCTCCGCGAGAAGCTCCGCACGCTCGGCGCCGTCAACGAGCTCGCGCTCGAATCCTACGAAGAGGAAAAAGAGCGGCTCGACTTTCTCCGCGGCCAGCAGACCGACCTCGAACACGCTGAGGCCTCGCTCCGCTCCACGATCCGCGAGATCAACGCGACAGCGTCGGAGCGATTCGACGAGACGTTCCAGGCCGTCCGCCGCGAGTTCCAGCGCTTGTTCGTCGACCTCTTCGGCGAGAACGCCAGCGCCGACATCCTGCTCGCGGGCGACGACCCGCTCGAGAGTCCGGTGGAGATCCGCGCCCGCCCGAAAGGCAAAAAGCCGAGCGCGATCACGCAGCTCTCCGGCGGCGAAAAGACGCTCACCGCGATTGCGCTCCTCTTCGCCATCTACCTCGTCAAGCCCTCGCCGTTCTGCATCCTCGACGAGGTCGACGCCCCACTCGACGACGCGAACGTGGAGCGGTTCATGGCGCTCGTCCGCTCGTTCGCCGAGAGCACGCAGTTCATCCTCGTCACGCACAACAAGCTGACGATGGAGGCGGCCGACCGGATGTACGGCGTGACGATGCAGGAGGAGGGCGTCTCGCGCCTCGTCGGGGTGAAGTTCGACGAGGTGCTGAGCGAGGCGGCCTGATCCGCCGGAGCCGCCTCCGGGTCGCGCTCGGAGGCGCCCTCGGCGTCGCTGGGACAACCTCCGATTGACGACACGCCCCGGTATCGGTGTACCTTCGGGCCCCTCACGCACGCCGACGCCATGCCCGATTCGCCTCAGCCCGGCGAGGCCCTCGCCGCCCCGCTCCGCCGCCGCCTCCTCCAGCAGTTCCCCGCCGACCGAGCCTACCCCCGCGCCGCGCTCCGCGCCGACGGAATGCCCGCGCCGATCGCCGCCTTCCTCGACCGGACGCTCGACCGGTGGGCCGAGATCGAGCGCGACCGCTTCCGCGACGACTGGCTGACGACGGGCTGGTTCGACCCCGACGGCGCGGACGTGCAACGCACCGAGCGGGCCTTTTTCGACGCCCTCGGCCGCTCGGCGCGCGTGCCGGCCGACGCGTGGGAGGACACGCTCGGCGGCGCCGTCGACCTCGTCGTGCGGTTCCTCACCGTCCCCGCCCGCGCCCTCACCGACGCCGTCTTCGAGGGCAGCGCCGACCCGCTCCCCGCCGACGTGATCCGCGCGCGGCTGCCGCTCTTCGACGCCTACCCCTACCTCGCCGACGTCGCCACGGCCTACCTCGACCGGAAACGGCCCGAGGCCCTGGACCCGGCGGACCTCTTCGCCCTGCTCGACCGGATCGACCGGCGCTTCGTGAGCGAGTTCGGCCGCGAGGACTGGCTCGCGCTCCTCGATTCTCTCTTCGACCTCGCGCGGAGCGTGCCCTCGCTCGACGGCGTGCCCACCCCGCTGCTGCGACGGTTTTTCGACGCCAAAGGCGAGGACGACATCGCCGACCTGCTCGCCGCGCGCGACGCGGACGTGCTGGACGAAGCCGCGCTCTTCGACGCGCTCGCGCCCGCTTTCCCCGAGGGGCCCGCCCCCGCAGCCCCGGACGCAGAGGCGGAGCCCGTCGAGTCCGAGCCCGGCGTCGGCGAGCCGGAGCCGGAGCCCGAGCCGGAGCCGGAGCCGGAGCCCGAGCCGGAGCCGGAGCCGGAAGGCGCTGCGGCCACTGAGGCTCGGCCCGACGCGACGGACACGGAACCCGCCGAGACAGAGCACGACGACGAGCCGGAGAGGAGCGCGGAACCCGCACCGAACGAGGCCGAGGATGCGACCGGAGTCGTTGCATCGCCCGTCGATGAGGAGAACGTCCGGCCCACCACGGTGACGTCCTCCGACCCCGACCCGGTGAGCGCCGCGCCCTCCGCCGCGCCCGACGCTCCGGCCGACGACGCTTCGGCCAACGACACGCCGGACGACGGTACGCCGGAGTCCGCCGACGACGCGGACGGGGGCGATGAAGGGCGCCCGCTCTGGGAACGCTTCGCCGAGGACACCACCGACGGCGACAGCGTCAACGCGCGGTTCGGCACGTCGGAGCCCAGAACGAGCGGCGGCGAACCCTCCGCTGACGACGCGGACGCCGTGCCGCTCTGGAAACGGTTCTTCGCCCGCCCCGACGGCAAGCCCGACCCCTCGCCCCCCGTCGCCGCGACGCTGGAAGAGGACGATCTCGCGCCGACGAACGGGAGCTCTCCCCCGGCAGCGACGCCGCCCGCGGACTCCCTCGACGCGCTCGAACGGCGCGTGCTCGGGCCGATGCCGCCCGCGCAGCGCAGGCGCTTCATCAAGCACCTCTTCGGCGGCGACGCCGGCAAATACGTCACCGTGCTCCACGGGCTCGACGGCGCCGCCTCGTGGACCGAGGCCTCCCGCATCATCGCCCGCGACGTGTTCCGCCCCTCACGCGTCAACATCTACGGCGAGCACGCCGTCGCCTTCACCGATGCGGTCGAGGCGCGATTCCGGACGTAAAAGCTGCGATTCGTTCGAGAAGGCGACCGGTTTGGCTGCCGAGATACCCAGGGGGCATTTATCTTGCGATCCCGCTCCTCTCAACCTCTCGACTCATGGCCGACACCCCCGCGACCGACCTCATCCAAGACCTCCGACAGCGCCGCGCCGAAGCCCAGCTCGGCGGCGGCGAAGCCCGCATCGCGAAGCAGCACGACAAGGGCAAGCTCACCGCCCGCGAACGGCTCGACCTCCTCCTCGACCCCGGCTCGTTCCAGGAGCTCGGCACGTTCGTCCGCCACCGCCGCACCGACTTCGGGCTCGAGAACAACCGCCCCTACGGCGACGGCGTCGTGACCGGGTGGGGCACCGTCAACGGCCGCCTCGTCTACGTCTTCAGCCAGGACTTCACCGTGTTCGGCGGCTCGCTCGCCGAGGC
>CAYTJT010000285.1:0-4394 GCA_964438105.1 uncultured Rhodothermales bacterium
ATCTCGCTCTCGGGCGACCTCAAGGACCCGAGCCGGAGCATCCCGCGCGGCACGATCGCGTCGATCGTCGTGACGGCGCTCGTCTACATCGCCGCGGCGGTGTGGTTCGCGTATCACATGACGGCAGAGGAGCTAATCTCGAATACGCTCGCGATGGAGGAGATCGCGAGCGTGCCCGCGCTGATCCTCGCGGGCGTCGCGGCGAGCACGCTCTCGTCGGCGCTCGGCAGCGTGTTGGCGGCGCCGCGCACGCTGCAGGCCGTCGCGAACGACCGCGTCGTGCCGAAGGCGATCGCCTCGAACCTCGGCAGCCCGACGGAGCCGCGCATGGCCGTGCTCGTCACCGGCGCGATCGCCGTCGGGGTGATCTGGATGGGCGACCTCGACTTCGTCGCGCCGATCATCACGATGTTCTTCCTGAACACGTACGGGATGGTCAACCTCGTCGCAACGATCGAGCGGCTCGTGGGGAATCCGAGCTTCCGACCGAAGTTCAACGTCCCGCTCGTGGTCTCCCTGCTGGGTGCGCTCGGGTGCTACGGCGCGATGTTCCTCATCAACGCGCCCGCCACGGTCGGCGCGATCGTGATCTCCTACGGGATCTTCTTCGCGCTCAGCCGCCGCCGCATGGGCAGCTCGTGGAGCGACGTCCGCAGCGGGATCTGGACCTCGCTCGCGCGCTACGCCCTGCTCAACCTCGAACGGGCCCCGGCCGAGGAGGCGCGCAACTGGCGGCCGAACATCATGGCGTTCACGGGGCAGCCGCACAACCGGGAGTACCTCGTCGCGCTCGCCGAATGGCTCAGCCGGGGGCGCGGGATCGTGACGTTCTCCCAACTCATCACGGGCGAGGTGGACGAGCAGAACAAGCCGAAGCTGCGCGAGACGGCGCAGCGGCACATCCGCTCCTACATCAAGGACCGGCGGATGGCGGCGTTCGCCGAGGCGCAGATCGTTCAGGACTTCGAGCGCGGGGCCGTGGCCGTCGTCCAAGCCCACGGCATCGGTCAGCTCGAGTCGAACGCGGTGCTGATGGGGTGGAGCGGGACGCCGGGCGGGCGGGCGCTCCTCATGCGCCTCCTCCGCAGCATCGTCGACCTCCACAAGTCGGTCCTCTTCCTCAACGTCGACGAAGAGCGCGGCTTCGGGCGGCGGCGTGTGATCAACGTGTGGTGGGGCGGACAGGGCCCCAACGCCGACCTCATGCTGCTGCTCGCCCACGTCGTCCGGCAGCACCGGACGTGGGACCGCGCCGAGCTCCGGCTCCTCCGCATAGTGGACAACGCGGAAGGCGTGGAGCAGACGCGCGCCCACACCGAAGCGCTCCTCGACGAGGTCCGCGTCGAGGGGACCGTCCGCATCATCGTACGCAAAAAACCCGACCGGCCGATCGCCGACCTCCTCGCGGAGCACAGCGAGGAGGCCGACCTCACCTTCCTCGGGATGCAGCGGCCCGACGCCGACGCGGTTGCGGAGTACGGCGAGCGGCTGCATACCCTCGCACAGGCCGTGGGGAGCGTGGTGATGGTGTGCAACGGCCAGCCGCAGGACGGGCTGTTGCAGGGTGGGTGACGCTTCCCAAGCCCGAGCGGGCGGTGATTACCAAGCCTGAAACGATCCCGAGAGCAGGAGGCCCCCGAACGTCTCTTCGGCGTTGATGTTGGCGTAGCCGAGGAGGCCAAGGCGGAGCGGCCCGCGGACATCGACGGTGAGCCCCACTTCGAGCGGGAGCCCGACGAGCGGAGTAAAGGATCTGCTCGTGCCGCTGGAGAAGCAGAAGCCGAAGCACCCGTTGTCGGTGGCGCGGCTACCCCATACGAGGGCGGCTCCGGCGGCTCCGGTCGCTTCCCACGTCCGGCCGAGCGGGAGGGCGTACCCCACGAGCAGTCCCGCATCGTAGAACCCGTCGTAGATGGCGCTGGGGCCGAGGATGATGAACCGCCGGTAGTCGCTGACTCCGCCCGTCGTCGCCGTCGTCCGTGCGACGAGCGCTACCTGCCCGAGCGTGGCTCGAATGGCAGCCCGCCCCGAGAGGTGCCCTCCGGCCTCGGTTTCGGGGCCGGCTCCGGCGCCCCCGTATCCCACCCCGGCTTCGAGCCAGAGGTGGAGGGGGGAGGGCGGCGGCTCGTCTGACACTCTATCCTGAGCGTGCGCTCTGGAGGCAGCGCATACGAGCGCGAGAGCTACGATTAGAACGCGGAGGAGCATAGGGAAACATACACCCCGGTTCGACGCTCAGGCGACCCGCTCCACGGAGCGCACGCTGAAGCCTGCCTCGTCGATGGCCGACTCGATGGCGCCGGGGCTGACCTCGCTGGCGTCGTAGCGCACCCGAGCGCGCCCGATGCCGACCTCTTCGACGGTGAGCCCGTCGACCTGTTGGAGTTCGCCTTCCACCGCGTCGATGCAGTGGCTGCAACTCATGCCTTCGATGTGGACGTCCGACGTGATCGTACTCATGGGGAGAGGGGAATGGTGAGCGATGTGCGCCCGGTCATACCCCCGTCGCGCCGACGAGTTCGGACTGCCCACCGGCGCTGCCTAGAGCCGCACCGGCGTGGCGGCATCGCCCACGATCGAGTCGAACTCCATCACGTGCACGGAGGCCGCTGTTTCGGGATCTTCGGTGGCCTGGCTCAGCGCGATCAAGCCGAGCGCGAGGCAGAGTATGCAGCCGATGATGACGAGGAACTGGTTCGAGTTCATGGCGAAGCGCCGTTAGAGGGAGGGGGGTCGGGTGTGTGTGAGAACATGTCACGCACCGTGCCGAGGCGGAAGCCGCAGCGATCACCGAGCCGGATCCGGAACTGGAATAGGAGGGGGACGCCGTGTATACTTATCACCGTAGCGTTTGCGGCGCCGCCCGTGGGCGAGCCGATCATTCCGAGACAAGCACAGCGAGGCCTTCCATGACACGCCCGTCCGCCCTGACCTTCTGCCTGTTCCTCCTGGTCGCCACGATGGGGTGCGGGGCCGACGATGCCCCCACGCCCGATGCCGCCGCGGAACGCGGGGCGGACGACGCTTCGGGCAGCGATGCGAGCGACCCGGCGTCCACGATCGCGGGCGCGCTCAACCAGGCTCTCGGCGGCGAAGGGGGCCGCGTCGAAACCGTCGACTTCCGCACGCTCCGGGACCTGCTGCCCGAGGAGCTGGACGGTATGGAGCGCGTCGACGCCAGCGGCGAGCGCGCGGGCGTCGCGGGCTTCTCGTTTTCCCAGGCCGAAGGCGAGTACCGCAGCGACGACGGCGAGCGCCGGATCTCGCTCCAGATCGTCGACGGCGGCGGGCTCGCGCAGATGACCATGCTCGGGGCCGCGTGGATGCAGGTCGAGGTCGACCGCGAGAGCGGCGACGGCTACGAGCGGACGACCGAGTACGAGGGGCACCCGGCGTACGAGAAAGAGCGCAGCGGCGCGAGCCCCCGCTCCGAGCTGAGCGTCGTCGTCGCCGAGCGCTTCCTCGTCACCGCGAACGGGCAGAACGTCCGGATGGACGAGCTCAAGGACGCCGTCGGAGAGCTCGACCTCGGCGAGCTCGAAGACCTCCGCGACGAGGGCGTCGAAGAGTAAAGGCGGGCGAAGCGGCAGCAAACGCGGCGAACCTCGGGCGGCGAAGTCCGTAGTTTCCCGGCTCCGCTTCGCTCACACGCCGTACGCCATGCCCTCGCCGGTCCTCGCCACCCTCCTCGACGCCGAGCGCGTCGTCATCACCACGCACCTCCGCCCGGACGGCGACGCCCTCGGCTCGCAGATCGGCCTCGGGCTGTTCCTCCGCAAACTCGGCAAGCACGTCACCCTCCTCAACGCGGACGCGCCGCCGCGCAACCTCGAGTGGATGCTCGAGCTCTCCGACGTGACCACGTTCACGGGCGCGCTCAAGCAGCTCAAGCGCCTCAACGAGGCCGACGTGCTCGTCGTCGTGGACACCGGCGTGGGCCACCGGATCGGCGACCTCGAGGCGAGCTTCCGCGACAGCCCGGCGACGAAGCTGCTCATCGACCACCACCCCGACCCGGAGCACTGGTTCGACCACAGCTTGCTCCGCACCGACGCGGCGGCGACGGGCGAGCTCGTCTACGACCTCATCGCCGAGCACGACGCCGACCTCATCGACGCGCACGTCGCGACGGCGCTCTACGCCGCGATCATGACCGACACCGGCTCGTTCCGCTACGGCTCCACGACCGCCCGCGTCCACCAGATCACCGCCGACCTGCTCGAGCGCGGCGACATCGCGCCCGAGCCGATCCACGTCGCGATCTTCGACACGCGCCTCCCGAGCAGCCTCCGCCTGCTCTCCCGCGCGCTCGACACGATCACCACGGTCTACGACGGGCAGCTCGCCTACGTCGTCGTCTCGCTCGACGCGATGAACGGCGTCGGCGCGCGCTC
>CAYTJT010000286.1:0-4387 GCA_964438105.1 uncultured Rhodothermales bacterium
CGGCCTTGTTGAAGAGGTTGCTCACGGCCGAGACGATCGTCTTCTCGATCGGGGCGGCGGCCTTCTGCGGCAAGAAGTGCAGCGTGTTGAGGGCCTCGGTGACGGCCTTGCCGCGAACCTGGTCCGCGACGATGCGCATCTTGCGGGGCGAGGAGCGGATGAACCGAAGTTTTGCTCTGGCTTCCATGGTGTTGGTCACTGGTCGTTTGTCGTTTGTCAGTGGTGTCTGCAAGTGACCACCGACAAGTGACGAAGGACGAAATAGCTATTTGCGGCGTTTGTCCACCTTCGTCCCGGCGTGACCGCGGAAGGTCCGCGACGGGGAGAACTCGCCGAGCTTGTGCCCGACCATGTTCTCGGTCACGTAGACCGGGATGAACTGCTTGCCGTTGTGCACGGCGAACGTGTGGCCGACGAACTCCGGCGTGATCATCGAGGCCCGGCTCCAGGTCTTGATGACCTTCTTCCGGTTTGTCTCGTTCTGCTCGTCCACCTTGCGCTGGAGCTTGTAGTAGACGAAGGGGCCTTTCTTAAGCGAACGTGCCATGTTTCGATTGCGGATTTGAGATTGCGGATTTTGGATTTGACGTATCGGAGGGGCTTGGCAGCCGATCCGAAATCTCAAATCCTCGATCCCCAATCGAATCATTTCTTCTGCTTGCGGCGGCGGACGATGAACTTGTTCGAAGCCTTGCGCTTCTTGCGCGTCTTGTACCCCTTGGCCGGCACGCCGGTCGGGCTCGTCGGGTGACCACCCGAGGCCTTGCCTTCGCCGCCACCCATCGGGTGGTCGACCGGGTTCATCGCGACGCCGCGCGTCTTCGGGCGGACGCCGAGCCAGCGCTTGCGGCCGGCCTTGCCCCACTCGAGGTTCATGTGGTCCGGGTTCGAGGTCTGCCCGACCGTGGCGCGGCACTCGACCGGCACCATGCGGACTTCGCCCGAGGGGAGCTTCAGCGTAGCGTACTTGCCCTCGCGCGCCTGGAGCTGCGCGTTCGTGCCCGCGCTACGGGCCATCTGCGCGCCCTTGCCAGGCTTCATCTCGATCGCGTGCACCGTCGTGCCGAGCGGCACTTTGGAGAGCGGGAGGCAGTTGCCCGTGTCCGGCGTCGCGTTCTCGCCGTTCATGATCGTCATCCCGACCTCGAGCTTGTCGGGGGCGATGATGTAGCGCTTCTCGCCGTCGGCGTAGACGACGAGCGCGATGCGCGCCGTGCGGTTCGGGTCGTACTCGATGGCGGCGACGCGGGCGGGGATGCCGTCCTTGTCGTTGCGCTTGAAGTCGATGATGCGGTAGCGCCGCTTGTGGCCGCCGCCCTTGTGGCGGGTCGTGATGCGGCCGTTGTTGTTGCGGCCGCCCTTCTTCTTCAGCGGCGCGAGCAGGCTCTTCTCCGGCTCGGACTTCGTGATCGTCTCGAACTGGGAGACGGAGCGCTGGCGCTGCCCCGGCGTCACCGGCTTGAGTTTGCGAATAGCCATGGGTTCTTGGGTTTGGGCCTACGTGCCTTCGCTCTTGGCTGAGGTCGGAGTAAAGGCTTTGCGCCCGGTGGGATGAGTCATTGGTCCTTTGTCACTGGTCACTTGCCAAGGACCAATGGCCGGTGACGAAGGACGAACTAGATGCTTTCGAAGAAGTCGATCTCGCCGGACTTCAGCGTGACGATCGCCTTCTTCCAGGCGGGCTTGCGGCCGTCGATCAGGCCGCGCCGCGTGAACTGACGGCGGCGCTTGCCGCGCACGACCATCGTCCGGACCGAGTCGACTTCGACGTCGGGGTAACGGGCCTCGATGGCCTTGCGGATCTGCACTTTGTTGGCGCCCTTCGCCACCTTGAAGGCGTAGTGATTCCCCTCCTCCATGAGGCGGGTCATCTTCTCGGTGACGTAGGGTTCGATGAGGATGGAGCGGGCCATAATCGGGCTCGGCTAAGAGGTCTGGGTTACTCGGCGGCGGCCGCTTCGGGCTCGGCTTCGGTAGACGGCGTCTTCCCGAGCGCGGCGGAGAGCGCGTCCAGCGCCGACTCCTGCAGCAGGATCACGTGCGCCTGCATCAGGTCGAGCGTCGAGGCACCCGTGGCGGGCTTGACGGTCAGCTTCGGGATGTTGCGACCCGAGCGGTAGAGCACGTCGTCGTGGCCTCCGGTGAGGAGGAGCACCTTGCGCTCGGCGAGGTCGTGGCCGGAGAGCAGCGCCGCGATCTCGCTGGTCTTCGGCGCGTCGAGCGCGAAGTCCTCGACGACGCGGAGGCCGTCCTGCTGCGCCTTGTACGTCAGGGCGCTGCGGCGGGCGAGCTGCTTCGTCTTGCGGTTGACGCCGACGGTGTAGGGGTGCGGGCGCGGGCCGAAGGCCGTACCGCCGCCGACACGCGTCGGGCTCTTGGCGTCGCCGACGCGGGCGTTGCCCGTGCCCTTCTGCCGGTAGAGCTTGCGCGTGGAGCCGCGGACTTCGCCGCGCTCCTTCGTCTTGTGCGTGCCCTGCCGGGCGTGGGCCTGGGCGGCGCGGACGTCGAGCCAGATCGCGTGGTCGCTCGGCTCGATGCCGAAGACGCTCTCGTCGAGCGTGACGGTGCGGCCGGCGTCGCTGCCTTCGCGGGTGTAAACGGTCAGATTCATTTCAATTGCAGATTTTGGGGTTGCGATTTCGGATCGGGAAGTCGCCAAATCGGCAATCCCCAATCAGAAATCCCAACTCGACTCAGGCTTTGCGGATCTCGACGACGCCCCGCTTCGGGCCGGGCACGGCGCCGAGGATGAGCACGAGGTTCTTGTCTTCGAGGATGCGGACGACGCGGAGGTTCTTCACCGTCACGCGGTCGCCGCCGGTGCGGCCGGCCATCTTCGTCCCCTTGAACACGCGGCTCGGGTCCGAGGCCTGGCCGATGGAGCCCGGCGCGCGCTGGCGGTTGTGCTGGCCGTGCGTCGCGTCATTGACGCCGCGGAAGTTGTGCCGCTTGACGACGCCCTGGAAGCCCTTGCCCTTCGACGTGCCGATCACGTGGACCCGGTCGCCCTCGGCGAGCACGTCGCCCGCGGCGATCTCGTCGCCGAGGCCGAGGCCGTCGGGGCCGTCGTAGTCGCGGAACTCGACGAGGTGGCGCTTCGGCGTGGTGCCGGCAGCCTCGAAGTGACCCTGCAGCGCCTTCGTGGTACTCTTGACTTTCTTGTCACCGAAGGCCATCTGCACGGCCGCGTAGCCGTCGGTGTCTTCGGTCTTGATCTGCGTCACGACGCAGGGGCCGGTCTCGATGACGGTGCAGACGACGTTGTTGCCGTTGTCGTCGAAGATGCTCGTCATGCCGACCTTACGGCCGAGGAGTCCGCTCATTGTAATCACCTGATTAAGTTAAGCGTGGAAAAAGGGTGGTTAGCGTCGGAAAGTGACCGAGCCACCGTCGATGTTGTCGATGACCTCCTGCGGGACCTGGTCGCCGAGGAGGAGGGCGAGGAGCGCGCGGCCCTCGTCCGTGTTCTCGACGGTGAGGACCACGGTGTCGTCATCCTCAAACTCGACCGGCACGGAGGCCGTCACCGCGTCGGTGATCGGCTCGCCCTCGACCTCGGTCGGGGTAAACGCGACCACGTCGGTGTCGGCGTCGAAGGTGTAGTCGCCGCCGATCGTCGCACCCTCGCCCTCGGCGAGGATCACAACCGGGGGCACGCCGGGGAGGGAACTGCTACCCTCGATCGGCCCCTCGGCGACGAACGTGAACGCACCTTCACCGTCGAAGGTGATCGACAGCTCGCCGGAGTCGCCGGCCTCGAAGACAGGCACGGAGAAGCCGGCGAGGACGACGCTCGCGGACGAGGCGTTCCACGTGCCGACGAGGTCTTCGCCGATCGGGTCCTCGTCCGTCGAGTCGCAACCGACGAAGGTCACGGCGAGGCCGAGGCACAGGACGAGGAAAAGGTTGAACGTTCGGGTCATAGTGGTAGGATGGCAGATGCCACCGGCTGGGTCACACCTTGATCTCGACGTCGACGCCGCTGGGGAGCTCCAGCTTCATGAGCGCGTCGACGGTCTTCGACGAGGTGGAAAGGATGTCGATGAGGCGCTTGTGAGCGCGGTGCTCGAACTGCTCGCGGCTCTTCTTGTCCACGTGCGGCCCGCGGAGCACCGTGTAGATCTTCTTCCGCGTCGGCAGCGGGATCGGGCCGCTCACGACGGCGCCGGTCTGCTTGACCGTGCGGATGATCTTCTCGGCGCTCTTGTCGACGAGGGAGTGGTCGTAGGACTTGAGCTTGATGCGGATTTTCTGGCTAGCCATATGGCTTACTCTCAAAGCGTGGGGGCGGGCAGCCGTGCGGCGCGCCCGCCCCCGCGGCGGTCAATTGCTGTTAGTCGAGGATGTTGGTGACGACGCCGGCCCCGACGGTCCGCCCCCCCTCCCG
>CAYTJT010000287.1:0-4366 GCA_964438105.1 uncultured Rhodothermales bacterium
CCCGCTCGATGTCGATCTTCAGCGACTCGTCCATGAGGTAGTCGTCGGGCGAGACGTCCTCCTCGTTGGGCAGCACGTCGAGGAGGGAGTTGTCGTCGTCCTCGTTGAAGGGCGCGTCCATCGAGAGGTGGCGGCTCGTGTGCTTGAGCGCGTCGCGCACCTTCTCCGGGTCGATGTCGAGCTCTTCGGCGAGCTCCTCGATGTTGGGGTTGCGCTCGTGGCGCTGCGAGAGCTTCGCGCTCGTCTTGCGGATCTTCGAGATCGTGCCGATGCGGTTGAGCGGGAGGCGGACGACGCGGCTCTGCTCGGCGAGGGCCTGGAGGATGGCCTGCCGAATCCACCACACGGCGTAGGAGATGAACTTGAACCCGCGCGTCTCGTCGAAGCGCTGCGCCGCCTTGATCAGCCCGTAGTTCCCCTCGTTGATGAGGTCGCTCAGCGTCAGCCCCTGCCCCTGGTACTTCTTCGCCACCGAGACCACGAACCGGAGGTTCGCGCGGACGAGCTGGTGGAGCGCCTCGGCCTCGCCCTGCTTGATCCGCTGCGCGAGGTCCACCTCTTGCTCAGGCTTCAGGAGCGGGATCTGCCCGATCTCCTGGAGATACTGGTCCAGCATGCGCTGCTGGCGAGGGACGTACATAGGGCTGCGGGTTGTGGATGAGTCGGCGGAGACGCGCCCCCGGATCGGGTCCGGGGCAGGCTGCGGTCCGTCCCGGGCGCAGCGTCGTCCCGACGCCCGAGCCGGCGGCCGGTTCCGAGCGGCGCGTCCGTTAAGAATCTGTGCAAGGATACGAGCAAAGGGCCTGGGCCGACCGGTTACACGGGAAAAACCGTACCAGAGGTTCCCCTTCCGACCGCTGATGGAGCCCCACCGAACCGATTCTCCGGGGCCCTCGACCGCCCCAATCCGATCTCTCGCGCGGGGGCGGGTCTTCGTAGATTGACGCCCCCCCTTCCACGCTCCATGCCCACTCCCCCCGCCGACCCGTTCCTCCTCGACTGCCGGGGCCGCCCCCTCGACGGCCGCCCCGGACGG
Source organism: uncultured Rhodothermales bacterium (assembly GCA_964438105.1). GTDB lineage: Bacteria > Bacteroidota > Rhodothermia > Rhodothermales > JANQRZ01 > JBBSMX01. The sequence goes on from CAYTJT010000287.1 coordinate 1,037, forward strand.
GCGCACGTGATGGGGATTCTGAACGTGACGCCGGACTCGTTCTCCGACGGCGGTCGCCACCTGGACCCCGACGCCGCGCTCCGCCGGACCGAGACGATGCTCGACGAGGGCGCCGTGCTCATCGACATCGGCGGCGAGTCGTCGCGGCCGCGCGGGAGCGTCTACGGCGAGGGCGCCGACGTCGTCGGGGCCGACGAAGAAAAGCGCCGCGTGCTCCCCGTCGTCGCGGCCGTCGCCGAGCGGTTCCCCGAGGCCATCGTCTCGGTCGACACGTACAAAGCCGACGTCGCCGAGGCGGCGCTGGAAGCGGGCGCCCACGTGGTCAACGACATCACCGGCCTCCGTCACGGCGACGCCCTCGCGCACGTCGCCGCCCGCTTCGGCGCGCCGCTCGTGCTGATGCACGCGCTCGGGCGGCCCGGCGCGATGCCGCACAGCCATAGCTACACCGACGTGGTGGACGACGTGAAGGCCTCGCTCGCCGAGTCCATCCGGACGGCCGAGGCGGCGGGCGTCCGCGACCTCGTCGTCGACCCGGGGTTCGGGTTCGGGAAGTCGGCGCGGGAGAACCTCCGGCTCCTCGCCCGCGTGGACGCGTTCCTCGGGCTCGGGCGGCCCGTGCTCGTCGGCATCTCGCGCAAGAGCACGATCGGGGCCGTGCTGGGCTCGGCCGACGCGCCCGCACCCGTCGAGGAACGGCTGTTCGGCACGCTCGGCGCGACGGCCGTGGCGGTGCTCCGCGGCGCCTCGATCGTCCGCACGCACGACGTCCGCGCGACGGCCGACTTCCTGCGCGTGCTCGCGGCGACCGTGGACGCGGCCCGCGACGAAGCCGCCCGAGCTGTAGCGGAGGGAGACGCATGACGCTCGCCCTCAACATCGGCTTCGTCCCGTTCGACTGGCAGGACCTCATCGACGTCGCGATCGTCGCGTTCCTCGTCTACCAGCTCTACCGGCTGATCCGGGGGACGATCGCGGTGCAGGTCTCGTTCATCCTCCTCGGCATCTACATCGTGGACGTGGTCGTGCGGGCGGCGGGGCTGACCACGCTCCGCGCGCTCTTCGGCGCGATCAGCGAGGTGTTCGTGCTCGCCGTGATCATCCTGTTCCAGCCCGAGATCCGGCGGCTGCTCTTTATGCTCGGCCGCAACCCGCTCGTCCGCCGCTTCGTGGCGACGCCCGCGCGCGAGCGCGCCGTGAACGAGCTCGTCGCGGCGGTGACGGAGATGGCGGAGAACCGCATCGGCTCGCTCACGGCGCTCGCCCGCTCCTCGGGGCTCCGCAACTACGCCGAGAGCGGGACGCCGATCAACGCCGACGTCGAGCGCGACCTGCTCACGAGCATCTTCTTCCCGAACTCCCCGCTCCACGACGGCGCCGTCATCATCGAGGACCAGAAGATCGCGGCGGCGCGCTGCATCCTCCCGGTCTCCGAGGCGCGGCGGCTCGACCCGCACCTCGGCCTCCGTCACCGCGCCGCCGTCGGGCTCTCGGAGCGGACCGACGCGTTCGTCGTCGTGACGAGCGAGGAGACCGGGCGGATCTCGGTCGCGGAGAACGGGGTGATCCACACGGGCCTCTCGCCGCAGGAGCTGCGGAGCCGCCTCAACGAAGCCCTCGTCCAGAGCAACCCCGACGAGGCGCCGCCCCCCGCCGACGCGGACTTCGAATAGCCCGGCGCTCGGCGGAATCGCTACCCGTGCGACGGCTCACGATTCGCCCTGTCTCCTCTCTGCCCACCCACGGCGGGCCGGGTCGAGGTCGTACCTTTTCTTTTCGGCTCGCCCCTCCGCCTATGCCCCGCACCCACGACCGCCAGCGCTCTGCCCTCGTCGCCCTGCTCCGTGAAAAGGGGATCGCGGACGAGCGCGTGCTCGCCGCCGTCAGCGCGGTGCCGCGCCACGAGTTCGTGGAGGCCGCGCTCCGCCACCGCGCGTACAAAGACGAGGCCCTCCCCATCGGGCTGAAGCAGACGATCTCGCAGCCGTTCACCGTGGCCTACCAGACCGCGCTCCTCGGGGTCCGCCCCGGCGACAAGATCCTGGAGGTGGGCACCGGCAGCGGCTACCAGGCCGCCGTCCTCTGCGAGCTCGGCGCGCGCGTGTTCTCGATCGAGCGGCACGAAGCGCTGCTGCAACGGACGCGCGAGATCCTCGACCGGCTGGACTACCGCGTGGTCACGCGGGCGGGCGACGGCACGCTCGGGTGGTCGGCCTCCGCGCCGTACGACGGGATCGTCGTCACGGCGGGCGGAACGGCCGTGCCCGACGCGCTCCTCGATCAACTCCGCGTGCCAGACGGCGGGCGCGAGGGCGCAGGCGGACGGCTCGTCATCCCCGTCGGCGACGCCAAGAAGCAGACGATGCTGCGGATCACGAGGGCCGGGCCCGACACGTTCGAGCGCGAGGAATTCCTCGCCTTCCGCTTCGTCCCGCTCGTCGCCGACGACGGCCCTCGCTAGAGGATAGAATGGGGAGGATGGAAGATGGCGCTCCCGCCGCCGTCCTCCTCCCCACCCCCGATCCTCCCTCTTCCATCCTCTCTCCTCTCTGCATGGCCTCGCCCCTCTCGCGCCTCCGCGCGCGCGCGCTCTTCACCCACTTCAGCCAGGGCCTCCTGATGGGCTCGGCCGACATCATCCCCGGCGTCAGCGGCGGCACGATGGCGCTGATCGTGGGGATCTACAAGAACCTCATCAACGCGATCGGCGACGCGGTGACGGCCGTGCTGCTGCTCGTGCGCGGTCGCTGGCGCGAGGCGATGGGGACCGCCCGCGCGCTGGAGTGGACGCTGCTGCTGCCCGTCCTCGGCGGCATCTTGCTCGCGATCGCGCTCGGCTCGCTCTTCATCCCGGCGCTCCTCGACGCCTACCCCATCCAGTGCCGGGCGCTGTTCTTCGGGCTCGTCGCCGGCTCGCTCGTGATCCCGTGGCGGGAGCGCCACGGCCACCGGAACTGGCACTACGCCGTCGCGCTCGCCGGGGCCGCCATCGCGTTCTTCCTCGTCGGCTTGCCGCGGAGCCCCGACGCCGCCGACCCGGCCCTCCTGCGGGTGGGGCTAACGGCGGCCGTCGCCATCAACGCGATGATCCTGCCGGGCGTGAGCGGCGCGTTCCTGCTCGAGGTCTTCGGGCTCTACCGCCCGACGCTCGACGCCCTCCGCGCGCTCGACGTGGCTTACGTCGGCGCGTTCGCGCTCGGCGCGGCGCTCGGGCTCGGCGCGGCGGCGAAGGTGCTCTCGTGGCTGCTCGACCACTACCACGACCTCACGATGGCCGTGCTCGTCGGCCTCCTCACGGGCTCGCTGCGGGCGCTGTGGCCGTGGGTGGGC
>CAYTJT010000288.1:0-4362 GCA_964438105.1 uncultured Rhodothermales bacterium
AACGAGACGAGCGTCCGCCTCATGGCGCACGCCGCCACGCTCGACCTCGCCCACTTCGAGGACGCCGACTTCTACGACAAGCTCGAACGCGCCCGCCGGCAGACGACCGGCCGGATGCTGCTGATGAGCCAGGTGTTCAGCCAGGCGCAGAACGTCGTCACGATCCTCTCGTTCGGCGTCGGGCTCGTCGTCTACGCGCCGTGGCTGATCGTGCTGCTGATCCTCGCGCTCGTCCCGGCGTTCCTCGGCGAAGCGCACTTCAACGCGCAGTCGTACTCGCTGACGTACGCGTGGACGCCCGAGCGCCGCGAGCTCGACTACCTCCGCTACACCGGCGCGAGCGACGAGACGGCGAAGGAGGTGAAGATTTTCGGCCTCAACGACTTCCTCACCCAGCGCTACCACGACCTCGCCGACGCGTTCTACCGCGCCAACCGCGCGCTCGCCGTCCGCCGCGCCGGGTGGGGTGCGATCCTCGCCGCCGTGGGCTCGCTGGGGTACTACGCCGCCTACGCCGTGATCGTCTACCGCACGGTCCGAGGCGACTTCACGATCGGCGACCTCACGTTTCTCGCCGGCTCGTTCGGCCGCCTCCGCGCCCTCCTCGAAGGCCTGCTGACCAGCTTCTCGACCGTCGCCGGACAGGCGCTCTACCTCGACGACCTGTTCTCGTTCTTCGACATCACGCCTCAGGTCGCCTCGCCCGAGTCGCCCCGCCCGTTCCCCGAGCCGATCCGCGAGGGCTTCACGTTCGACGGCGTCGGCTTCCGCTACCCCGGCGCCGAGCGGTGGATCCTGCGCGACCTCTCGTTCGAACTGCGGGCGGGCGAAGCGCTCGCGCTCGTTGGCGAGAACGGGGCGGGGAAGACCACGCTCGTCAAACTCCTCGCCCGGCTCTACGACCCCGACGAGGGCCGCATCCTCCTCGACGGGCACGACCTCAGGGAGTATGCCCTCGAAGACGTGCGCGCGAACATCGGCGTCATCTTCCAGGACTTCGTGCGCTACCACCTGACGGCCGCCGAGAACATCGCCGTCGGGCGGATCGCCGAGCGCGATGACCGGCCGCGGATCGAGGACGCCGCCGAGCGGAGCCTCGCCGACACGGTGATCGAGAAGCTGCCCGAGGGGTACGAGCAGGTCGTCGGGCGGCGCTTCAAGACGGGCGTCGACCTCTCGGGCGGGGAGTGGCAGAAGGTGGCGCTCGGCCGGGCGTACATGCGCGACGCCCAGCTCCTCATCCTCGACGAGCCGACGGCCGCGCTCGACGCCCGCGCCGAGTACGAAGTCTTCCAGCGGTTCAAAGACCTCACCGAGGGGAAGTCCGCCGTGCTCATCTCGCACCGCTTCTCGACGGTCCGCATGGCCGACCGCATCCTCGTCCTCGCCGACGGCCGGCTCGAAGAGATCGGCACGCACGAGGAGTTGCTCGCGGCGGGCAACCGCTACGCCGAGTTGTTCGAACTGCAGGCGGCGGGCTACCGCTAATCGCCGTACATCTCCCGCGCGTGCTCCACGACGGCGCCGACGAGCCCGTACGCGACGGCCTCCCCAGCGCTCAGCCAGAAGTTGCGGTGGGTGTCCCGCTCGATCCGCTCGATCCGCTCGACGGGCTGCCCGGTCTGGCGCGCGAAGATGCGGTTGAGGCGGGCGCGCATCTGGAGGATCTGCTCGGCCTCGATCGCGATGTCGCTCGTCGTGCCGCGCACGCCGCCGGCGGGTTGGTGGAGGAGGAAGCGCGTGTTCGGCAGGCAGAACCGCCGCTCGACCGGTGCGGCGACGTAGATCAGCGCGCCCGCGCTCGCCACCCACCCGGTACCGAGCATCCGCACGGGCGGCTCGATGAAGCGGACGTAGTCGTGGATCGTGTCGCCGCTCTCGACGTGGCCGCCCTGCGAGTTGATGACGAGCGTGACCGGGTCGTCGGAGAGGGCGGCGAGGGCCGTGAGTTGGGCGATCACGCGCCCGGCGAGGTCCTGGTCGATCTCGCCGCTGACGACGACCGTGCGCGCGTCGAGCAGTCGCTGCGCGACGACGTCCTGCACGGACGGGGGGCGGGGGGCTTCGGACGGCGGGGCTTCGGGTTCCATAGCGAGAGGCGTCGGGTGGGGGAGGGATGCCGCCCAAACTCGGAACCCGACGCTCAGGGGTCTTGGACGATCGTGCGGTTTTCCTCTCCGCCCTCGGAGCCTGCGCGCTCGGCGTCGCCTGCCCGTCCGGCGTCGCGGACCTCGCCGGGCGTGCGGCCGTCGATCGTGCGGAGCACCCGCGTCAGGTGGCTCTGATCGAAAAAGCCGGCCTCGTGCGCGGCCTCGGCCGGGGAGTGGCCTTCGGCGAGCAGCTCTTTCGCCCGCTCGACGCGGGTCTCGCGGACGAACGCCCACGGCGTCTGCCCGACCTCGTCGCGGAACACCCGGCCGAAGTGGTAGCGGCTGAGGCCGGCCACCTCCGCGAGGTCGTCCAGGCACAGCGCGGCGCCGACGTTCACCTCCACGAAGTCCTGCACGCGGCGAATGCGCGGAGACACGTCGAGCGTGCAGTACGGACCCGCCGAGGTGGCGATTCCCGCGTGGGAGAGCACGCGTTCGAGTTCGCGGAGGAATCGGTCGTGCGAGGTCGGGCGCAGGGTGAGGGCGGTCATGGCAATCGGAGGCAAGGGGCGAGAGTCGCTACGCGCCAGGGGCGGCGGCGTTGCACGGGGCGCGGCGTCGACGCCTGCGCAGAGGCCTTCGGGGAAGCCTCGGGTATCTTCACCAACTCTAAAAGCGAACGTTGGGGCGGCGGAGTGCGGGCATCGTATATTCGTGCTCGCTTGGCCGGGTAGCTCAGGGGTAGAGCACCGCACTGAAAATGCGGGTGTCGGTGGTTCAAATCCGCCCCCGGCCACAGCAGAGCCCCGGACCAGCCGCCACGGCCGGTCCGGGGCTTTCTCGTCGGACCCGCTCGGGACTAGTTGGAGCGGCGCCGGGCGGGGCGAGCGATGCCGAGGGGGAGGGCGGTCGGGTCGGGGAAGGGGAGGCCGAGCTGCGGTTGGGCAGCGTGGTCGAGGACGTGCTCTTTAACCCGTTCGGAGAGGTCCACGGCGAGTGTTCGGTTGCGCTTGCGGATGCGCCGCGGCATCACGAGCGCTTCCGCGATGCCGAGCGCCGTCGGGATGAGCGTCCAGCAAAAGAGGAGGTATAGCAGCCCCAACCGGTCCCGGCCGAGGTAGAACTTGTGCGCCCCGACGCCGCCCAAGAATAGAGAGAGCAGGAACGCCGTCGTGGGGTCCTTTTTCTGGTTGGCGTACTCGTTGTAGAACGCAGCCTGCTGCGCTTGCGTCATCCCGTTGGTGAAGGGCATGAGTTCCATAACGCGTGGGGCGGGTTGGAGAAGGGGTGTCATTTCTGACGGGGGGCAGGCCTCCGTGTTACAGGCTGCTCGGTCGTTTGCACCGCGCAGGCGCCCTCCTCGGCCGGGCGTACTTCCCCAACAGCTACCCCGAGGACTCGAACTGGCACGGCACCGTGCTCCTGCACTCCTCGCTCCCCGGCGGGAGCGCCGCACCCTACGACGAGGGGGACACGGGCACGCACGAGGTCGGGCACTACCTCGGGCTCTACCGCCCGTCGCTTCTTGCGATCACTTGCAGGTGAGCACGCGTACGGCCGGCCCGTGTGGCATCGCCGACCTGTCGTGGAGCCCGGCCGACGGCGGCAACGTCAACGTCTACCGCAACGGGCAGGTCGTCTCGACGACGGCGGACGACGGGAGCGAGTCCGACCGCATCGGCCGCAGGGTCAGTGGCACGTACGCCTATCAGGTCTGCGAGACGGACTCCGGCGACTGCTCGAACGAGGCCGCCGCCGCGTTCTCTCACAGCGCGCGCTCGGCGCAGTCTGCCGCCGTGGCCGTCGCGCCGAACCCGACGCGCGGGCAGGCCGTGATCGCCTACGCCCTCGCCGAGCGGGGCGAGGTCACCCTGACGGTGTACGACGTCCTCGGGCGGAGACTCGGCTTGCTCGCCCAAGGCGTGCACGAAGCGGGGGACCACCGCGCCGTGTTCGACGGCGCCGGGCTCCCGAGCGGGGGTTACACGTACCGGCTCCGGGTCGGGGAGCAGGTCCAAACCGGACAGTTCACGGTCATGCGCTGACGTCCCTCGCGCAGCAGAGCCCCGAGCGGACAGGAACGTGCGCTCGGGGCTCTGCCGTTGATGCCCGTTGCGGCGGAGGGGGAGGGCGGAGGGTAGCACATAAAGAACCTGTGGAGGCGTGCTCACGGCTTGCGCTCTCATCGGGAGGCGGAGTATTATAGGCCCGCTTCGGTCGCAACCCGGTCCGGTAGTTCAGTTGGTTAGAACGCCGGCCTGTCACGCCGGAG
>CAYTJT010000289.1:0-4312 GCA_964438105.1 uncultured Rhodothermales bacterium
CCCTCGGGCAGGCTGCACGTCGGCGCGGCGACGATCGCGCCCGTCGGCTCGTACGTCAGCAGCTTGAGCGCGAGCGCCGAGCGGTGGACCATCTCGCGCCAGCGCCCTTCGTAGGTGCACGTCCTCAGCCAGCCCCGCCAGAAATCGACGGTGTCGCGGAAGGCCCGCTCGGCCTCTTTCTCATTGAGCACGCGTCCGCACCCGCCGCCCGGATCGCCCTCGCGCAGGGCGAACGTGACGGACTCGCCCTCGCGCAGCCAGAAGTCACCCACCACCCCGTCGCCCCCTGCCTCCGCGGGGGCAGGCTTGCGTTCGAGCGGCACGGTCGTGGCGAGGCTGAGGCTGAGACCGGGCGCGTCGAAGCAGACGCCGTCGTCGCTGATCGAGAGGTCGTGGGCGTCGCGGGCGTAGTCGAACGCGGGCCGGCACTCCATCCGGAACCCGACGGTCCCGCTCACCGCCTTCGCCGTGCGGACGATCTCGCGCCGCTCCCGGCTCTCCTCGCGCCCGCCGACGGGCATGTAGTCCGTCACCTCGCCGACGCCCTCCTCGCTGAGGAAGCGGGTGACGAGGACGTTCGTCTCGGGCCAGTAGAACTGCTTGCTCGTCGTCCGCTCGTGGAGGAGGCGGATCCGCCAGAACCCGCCTTTGTCGGCGTCGAGGATGCGCCCAAACACGCTCGGCGCGTCGAAGCGCGGGATGCAGCACCAGTCGATGGAGCCGTCGAGCCCGACGAGCGCGACGGTGTGCATGTCGCCGATGAGCCCGTAGCTCTCGATCGGGCGGTAGCGCGCACGCGCGTCGGCGGTGGTCGTGCGGGGATGGTCGGCGGGCATGGAGCGGTTCATCACGTCGCGGGTCGGCGGGAGGGGCGGTGACGACGAGCCGCGTGGGGCGATCCGCTACTCGTTCTCCTTTAAGAATAGGCCCGTGCGGGTTCCCATGCGCAGCAGCTCGGCCACGCTCCACGCCTGCGCCGGACAGCCGCGCGGGGCGAAGGGCGCGTCGCCGTCGAAGATCTCGCTGACGCTGCCGAGCCCGTGCGCGCCGAGGTGGCGGACGAGCGGACGCAGGTACGAGCGCGCGGCGGCCTCGTCGCCGTAGACCCGCAGGTGCGCCTCGACGAACGGCCCGATCAGCCAGCCCCACACGGTCCCCTGGTGATAGGCCCCGTCGCGCGCGTGCCGGCTACCGCCGTAGCGCCCCGTGTACTCCGGGTCGTCCGGGGCGAGGCTGCGGAGGCCGTGCGGGGTGAGGAGGTGCTGCGCGCACGCGTCGACGACCGCGCGCTGCCGCTCGGGCGAGAGCAGGCCGTGCGCGAGCGAGACGGCGAAGAGCTGGTTCGGCCGCAGCGACGCCTCCCGCCCGTCCGGCCCGTCGATCACGTCGAAGCAGTAGTCCCGCCCGGCGTTCCAGAACCGGTCGAAGCTCACGGCCACGCCGTCGGCCTCGTCGTCGTAGCCCGACGCCTCGCGGCCGAGGCGGCGGGCGAAGTCGGCCATCGTCCGGAGCGCGTGGTACCACAGCGCGTTGACCTCCACCGGCTTGCCGATGCGCGGCGTCACCACCCAGTCGCCGACTTTGGCGTCCATCCACGTGAGCTGCACGCCGGGCTCGCCGGCGCTGAGCAGGCCATCGTCGGGGTCGACGCGGATGCCGTAGCGGGTCCCGACGCGGTGCGCCTCGACGACCCGCTCCAGCACCGGGAAGAGATCGCGCAACAGGGCGTCGTCGTCCGTCGCCTCAACGGTCGCCCGCGCGGCCTCGAACAGCCACAGCGTCGCGTCGACGGTGTTGTACTCCGGCGTGTGGCCGGCGTCGGGGAACCGGTTCGGGATCATCCCGCGGTCGACGAAGCGGGCGAACGTGCGGAGCACGCGGGCGGCGGCCTCCGTCCGTCCGGTCGTGAGGAGCAGACCGGGGAGCGCGATCATCGTATCCCGCCCCCAGTCGGAAAACCACGGGTAGCCGGCGATGATCGTCCGCCCGTCCGGGTCGTCCTCGGTCGGGCGGCGGACGACGAACTGGTCGGCGGCGAGCACGAGCTGCCGGGCTTCGGGCGATGCGTCGCTAGCCCCCGCCTCGTGGAGCCGCTCGTCATCGTACCGGCTGTGCACGGCGTAGGCTGCGCTCCCATTGAGCGAGGCTCCCTCGTCGGTGGAGAGCGCGACCGTCAGCGAGCCGCCCGGCGCGAAGCTCGCCTCGAACGTCGCCGCGTGCAGCACGTCCTCCTCGGCCCCGAGCCCGCGGTAGGCCTCGACGCCGAAGTACAGGTCGCGGACCCAGTCGTGGGCGGGCGTCACGGCGGCGTTGTTGCAGCGCAGAAAGAACGGCGTCGCCCCGTCGAACGCGTCGACGCGAACGCCGTGCGCGACCGGCGCGACCTGCATCGTCCACCCGTGGGCGTGCGTCAGGCTGTGGTAGTCGCGGTAGCCCACGAGCGCGCGGAGGCGCAGGCGGAGTGGGGCGCTCGCGCGGACGAGGTCGTAGCGGACGTAGGTCGTGTTCGCGCCCGGCTGCATCCACACGCGCTTCTCGACGAGGGCGTCGGCGAGCGCGAACGTCCACACCGGCGTCGTGCCGTCGAGGTGGAATCGGTCGAGGTGGACGAAGCCCTGCGGCTCGGTGGCGCCGCCCGCCCACTGGTTCGCAGCGAGGGCGTACGAGCCGCCGAGGTAGGCGGCCTCCGCGTCGAGCTTGGAAACGAGGAGCGTCCGGCCGAGCGGCGGATCGAGCGCGGCGACGAGCAGCCCGTGGTACCGCCGCGTGGGGAACCCGGCGACGGTCCCCATCGCGTAGCCACCGATGCCGTTCGTCACGAGCCACTCGTTTCGGCCCGACACGTCCGGGTCGGCGCAGACGTCGCGGGCGAGGTCGACGGCGGGCAGGCGACTCATCGCTGGTCCCCGCCGCTCTGCTGGATCAGCTTGGCGACGAGCGCCGTCCACCCCGTCTGGTGGCTCGCGCCGACGCCCGCGCCGTTGTCACCGTGGAAGTACTCGTAGAACGGGATGTGATCGCGCCAGTGCGGATCGCGGTGGAACAGGTCCTCGCCGCCGAAAACCGGTCGGCGGCCCTGCTCGTCGCGGAGGAAGATCCGCGCGAGCCGCCGCGAGAGGTCGGCGGCGACCTCGCGGAGCGGGACGTGCTGCCCCGAGCCCATCGGGTGTTCGACGGTCAGGCCGTCGCCGTAGTAGTGGTCGAACTTCTGCAGCGACTCGATCATGAGGTGGTTGACGGGAAACCAGACCGGCCCGCGCCAATTTGAGTTGCCGCCGAAGAGCCCGGTCGTCGACTCGGCGGGCTCGTAGCGGACGGTGTACGTGGTGCCGTCGAGCCGGAGCGAGTAGGGCTCGGCCTCGTGGCGTTTCGAGAGCGCGCGGAGGCCGTAGTCCGAGAGGAAGGCGTCGGCGTCGAGCATCCGGCGGAGCACGCGTTCGAGCTTCGTCCGATCCACGAGCGAGAGGAGCAGCCGGCCCTCCTGCCCCGGCTCGGTGAGCGAGGCGACGGGCGCGACGAGGTCAGGGCGGTACTTTAGAAACCAGTCCATCCGGCGGCGGAAGTGCGGCAACTTCTCCAGCAGCTCCGGCTCCAGCGTTTCGACGGCGAAGAGCGGGATCAGCCCGACGAACGAGTCCACCTTCATCGTCATCAAGTGGCCGCTCGGCAAGTGCAGCTTGTCGTAGTAGAACCCCGCGTCGTCGTCCCACAGCCCCTCGCCGCCGCACGCTCGGTTGATCGCGTTCGCGATCGCGATAAAGTGCTCAAAGAATTTGGTCGCGACGTCCTCGTAGGCGGGTTTTGTCCGGGCCAGTTCGAGCGCGATCGCCAGCATGTTGAGGCAGTACATCCCCATCCACGCCGTGCCATCGGCCTGCTCGATGCGGCCGCCCGTCGGGAGCGGCTTGGAGCGGTCGAACACGCCGATGTTGTCGAGCCCGAGGAAACCGCCCTGGAAGATGTTGTTGCCGCCCTCGTCCTTCCGGTTGACCCACCACGTGAAGTTGAGCAGCAGCTTGTGGAAGACCTTTTCGAGGAAGTCGGTGTCGGCGGTGCCGCGGAGGTTGCGGTCGATCTTGTACACGCGGAGCGCGGCCCACGCGTGCACGGGCGGGTTGACGTCGCCGAAGGCCCACTCGTAGGCGGGGATCTGCCCGTTCGGGTGCATGTACCACTCGCGGAGCATCAGGACGAGCTGCCGCTTGGCCCATTCCGGATCGAGCTGCGCCGTCGGGATCATGTGGAAGGCGAGGTCCCACGCGGCGAACCACGGGTACTCCCACTTGTCCGGCATCGAGAGCACGTCGAGGTT
>CAYTJT010000290.1:0-4305 GCA_964438105.1 uncultured Rhodothermales bacterium
GGCGTAGTGGCCGTTGCGCTTCTTCTCGATGGGGTAGGCGAGCCGCTGGCTCCCCTTCTCGTCTACCTCGACGATGTCGCCGTCGTTCTCGCGGATGAACGCGCTGACGCGGTCGACGATGTCTTTGATCTGCTCGTCGTTGAGGACGGTGTTGACCACGTACATCAGCTCGTACATGGTGCGGTCGGTCGTTGCCATGGGATTCCCTCCGGAATACGTTGCGTATGCCCCCGGTCGGGCCGCGGACGGGGGTCCGTCGAAGGGGCGGCTGCCGGGAGCAGGGAGTGTGTGAAGGGCCCGGAGCGATCCGGGCAGTCTAGAAGGTAGGCAGAGGCAAGGGGCGGGGATTGTTAATTGTTGGTGGGTTGCCCGCGTCCGCTACGGTGGTCTCCTCAGTGAATCGAGAGCGTTCGCAGATCCACCCCTCCTTGTATATAGAACCACGGCTCAGCTTTCAACCTATCCCTGTCGAAAGTTAGAGTGTGGCTGTAACCAACCGAACCTGTGAATCCGCCGAGGTGAAGGGCCACTCCAGCACCCGGCGAGAGAACAAGTCGTTGGTGACCAAAGGCGAAGATATCTGTCTCGTTCTTGACAAACACCGATAGCGAACGCATCCCTTTTAGGCTTCCCTTCTCTGCGTAGCGAGGCTCAATTAAAAGAAGGTGATGCCGACCGTTGAGAAGGCCCGACGAGACGAGATGAATCTTTGCAAATGTGCTACCACGTCTGAGATAATGTTCGCGGGTAGCAGCAATGAAAGTCGAGAAGTGCAGGAGACCTACAACGGAAATATTTTGAATATCACCTTCATCGTCCACGGCAAAGGTGAGTGGCATAGTGGACACCTCCCCTAAGTAGCGAGAAGTGTGTAGATCGAATACCAACGCCGCCCAGTCCATTCTGATCATGTGGCGACCGGGAACGTCGATACCCACCCGCAACGAGCGCTCACCAAAGGTATCTGCGATTAGAATGCTGCCGGTCTCCCAGTCGTCCGGCAGAGCTTGCGCGGCAACATCTAATGAGAGCGTCGCAGCGAATAACAGAGGGGGCAACCAGCTACCGCTTCGCATCACTCTTCCAGATTACTCAGCCGCTCGGCGTTCTCGGCCATCCGCAGCGCCTCGATGATCGCGTCGAGCTCACCGTCCATCACGTTCTGGAGCGCGTGGTTCTTGTCGTCGCCTTCGAGCCGGTGGTCGGTGACGCGGCTCTGCGGGAAGTTGTACGTCCGGATTTTCTCGGACCGGTCGCCGCTGCCGACCTGGGAGCGCCGCTGCTCACTCCGCTCGGCGTTGCGCTTGTCGATCTCTAGCTGGTAGAGCCGGCTGCGGAGGACGCGGAGCGCCTTGTCTTTGTTCTTGTGCTGGCTCTTCTCGTCCTGACACGTCACCACGAGTCCCGTCGGCTTGTGGGTGATGCGGACGGCGGAGTCGGTCGTGTTGACGCTCTGCCCGCCGGGCCCCGACGAGCGGTACACGTCGATCTCGAGGTCGTTGGCGTGGACCTGCACGTCCACCTCCTCGGCCTCGGGGAGCACGGCGACGGTCGCCGCCGACGTGTGGATGCGGCCCTGGCTCTCGGTCGCGGGGACGCGCTGGACGCGGTGCACGCCGCTCTCGAACTTCATCGTCCCGAACACGTCCGGGCCCTTGAGCGAGAGCGTGATCTCTTTGAACCCGCCCTGCGCGCCCTCGGTCGCGTCGATCACCTCGACCTTCCACCCCTGCCGCTCGGCGAAGCGGGTGTAGAGGCGGTAGAGGTCGCCGGTGAACAGGCTGGCCTCGTCGCCGCCGGTGCCGGCGCGGATTTCGAGAATCGCGTCTTTTGCGTCCTCGGGGTCTTTGGGGATGAGCGCGCGGCGGAGCTGCTCCTCCAGCTTCGGCAGCCGCTCCTCGACCGCGAGGAGCTCCATCTCGGCGAGCTCGGCCATCTCGCCCTCTTCGGTCCGCACGAGCTCGCGCAGGTCGTCGCGCTCGGACTGCAGCGCCTCGAAGCGGTCGATCAGCTTGACGACGTCGGTGAGGTCGGAGTGCTCGCGGCCGAGGTCGGCGAGTTGCGTCGGGTCGGTGGCGACCTCGGGCTGGGACATCAGCCGCTCGACCTCCTGGTGGCGGGCCTTGATGTCGCGGAGGGTTTGCTCGGGGATCATGGCGGCGGAGTAAAACAGAGGTAGGGACACGGTGCACCGTGTCCCTACGGAGGTACGCGTCGGGCGGAAGTTACTCGACGGTGACGCTCTTGGCGAGGTTGCGCGGCTGGTCCACGTTGCACCCGCGCATCACGGCGATGTGGTACGAGAGGAGCTGGAGCGGCACCACCGTCAGGAGGGGTTCGAGGCACTCCATCGAACGCGGCACCTGGATCACGTACTCGCACAGCTCGTCGAGCTCGTCGTTGCCCTCTTCGGTGATGGCGATGACGGAGCCGCCGCGGGCCACGACCTCTTCGATGTTCGAGACCACCTTGTCGTAGATCGCGTCCTTCATCGCGATGAACACGACGGGCATGAACTGGTCGATGAGGGCGATGGGGCCGTGCTTCATCTCGGCCGCGGGGTAGCCCTCGGCGTGGATGTAGGAGATCTCCTTCAGCTTGAGGGCCCCTTCGAGCGCGACGGGGAAGTTGCAGCCGCGCCCGAGGTAGAGGAAGTTCGAGGCGTAGCGGTAGTCGCGCGCGAGCCGCTCGATCTCCCCGTCCTGTTCGAGCACGCCGCGGATCTGGTTCGGGATCGCGGCGAGGCCCTGGAGGAAGTTCGCGTAGGTCTCGTCGTTGAGCTCACCGCGCTCGCGGCCGAGCGCGAGGGCGATCATCGTGAGGACGGTGACCTGCGCGGTGAACGCCTTCGTCGAGGCCACGCCGATCTCCGGCCCGGCGTGGAGGTAGACGCCGGCGTCGGTCTCCCGCGCGATCGTGCTCCCGACGGTGTTCACCACGCCGATCGCGAGCACGCCGGCCCCCTGCGCCTGCCGCACGGCGGCGAGGGTGTCGGCCGTCTCCCCGCTCTGCGAGATCACGAGGACGACGTCGCCGTCGTTCAGGATGGGGTCGCGGTAGCGGAACTCCGAGGCGTACTCCACCTCGACGGGGATGCGGGCGTGCCGCTCGATGAGGTACTCCCCGACGAGCCCGGCGTGCCACGACGTCCCGCACGCGCAGATCACAATCCGCTCGGCCTTGGTGAGCTGGGGCATGACGTCCTGGAGCCCGCCCAGCTTGATCTGGTTGTCGTGGAGCCGGACGCGCCCGCGCATGGCGTCCTCGAGCGCCTCGGGCTGCTCCATGATCTCCTTCAGCATGAAGTGCTCGTAGCCGCCCTTCTCGATCTCCTCGAGGTTCCACTCGAGCGCGTGGACCTCTTTCGAGACCGGCTTCCCGCTGATCTCGAACACCTCGTAGCCGTCGCGGCGGACGATCGCCATCTCGCCGTCGTTGAGGTAGACCACGTTCTTGGTGTACTCGATAAACGGGCTCGCGTCGCTCCCGATGAAGTACTCGTCCTCCCCGATCCCGAGGAGCAGCGGGCTCCCGTTGCGCGCGACGATGAGCTGGTCGGGGTCGTCCTTCGAGAGCGCGACGAGGCCGTAGGCGCCGACGACCTGGGTGAGCGCCTGACGGACCGCCTCGGCGAACGAGAGGTCGGCCTCCTTCTGCACGTCGTCGATGAAGTGCGCGAGGACCTCGGTGTCGGTCTCGCTCTCGAACGTGTAGCCCTTCTCCTTCAGCCGCTTCTTGATGACGCCGTAGTTCTCGATGATCCCGTTGTGGATGATCGCGAAGCGCCCGCCGCCGGCGGTGTGCGGGTGCGCGTTGACGTCGTTCGGCGCGCCGTGGGTCGCCCACCGCGTGTGCCCCATCCCGATGCTCCCCTCAAGGGGCTGGCCTTCGAGGAGGCCGGCGAGCCCATCCACCTTCCCTTCTTTCTTACAGACGTTCACCGTCCCGTTGAGCACGGCAACCCCGGCGGAGTCGTACCCACGGTATTCGAGCCGTCTGAGGCCGGTGATCAGGAGGGCGCTCGCCTCCCGGTGTCCGATGTAACCAACGATTCCGCACATAGTATCGATTTCAGTCTAGAGAGGTGGAGAGGCCCAGCGCGTTGCAAAGGCCGTACCGATAGAGGGGATCGACGTTCGAACTAGAGAGAAGTCTCGAGGGAGGCGCGCACCGTCCGCCCGACGGCCTCGGCGATGAGGCGGACCTGCTGCATGAGGTCGGTGAACTGATCGAAGAAGAGCGACTGCGGGCCGTCGGAGAGGGCGCGCGGCGGGTCCGGGTGGACCTCCACCATCAGCCCGTCGG
>CAYTJT010000291.1:0-4305 GCA_964438105.1 uncultured Rhodothermales bacterium
TGGTGTGGCTAGCATGAGATGTCAAGTGAACTTCCCATTCCTCAGTACGGCCTAGAATCGCAGCCGCTCGTAACAAAAATTGCGATTCCACAAGTGAAAACGAGCAGGCGATTAATAAACTTCATAGCGAACGCGGGTTGTGATATGAAAGATGAGAGCAAGCTAGCTTCCAAGCCTCCACGTTTGCTATTAACACTTTGACCATTATACATCGAGCACGACGTGGACGGGCAGCCCATCGGGGAGTTGCGCGCGGCCTTTCAAAAACTCTAGCTCGATCAAAAACGCAAATCCGACGACCTCGGCGCCGGCGCGTTCCACGAGCCGCGCCGTCGCCGCCGCCGTGCCGCCCGTCGCGATCACGTCGTCGTGGATCAGCACCCGGTCCTCCGGCCCCATAGAATCGGCTTGGATTTCGACGGCGTCGGTGCCGTATTCGAGCGTGTACTCCTCGCGGAGCGTCGCGGCGGGGAGCTTGCCGGGCTTGCGGGCAAGGACGAACCCCGCCCCCAGCCAGTCCGCCATCGACGTGCCGAAGAGGAACCCGCGCGACTCGACGCCGATGACTTTCGTGACGCCCGTGTCGGCGTAGGGCGCCGAGAGCGCGCGGACGGCCGAGCGGAGGAGGGCCGGGTCGGCGAGGATCGGCGAGATGTCTTTGAACTGGACGCCGGGCTCGGGGAAGTCCGGCACGGTGCGGAGCGCGCCGTGGAGCGCGTCGATGGGATCGATAGACATGAGGCGAGGTCGTGGTGAGGCGGGGCGATGCGCCCAAGCTACGCCACGCCGGTCAGTTCGACGCGAAGCGGAGGCCGCGCTCGTACTGCTCTTTGTAGTCGCGGATCGAGCGGAAGATGGCGCTCGCGAGGAGGTCCTGCCCGTTCGCGCTCGCGAGGAAGCGCGCCTCCTGGCGGTTCGTCAGGAAGCCGAGCTCGACGAGGACGGCGGGCATCGAGGCCTTCCAGAGCACGATGAACCCCGCCTGCTTCACGCCGCGCGAGGGGCGGTCGGCGCGGTGCTCGAACTGGCCCTCGATGAGCGAAGCGAGCCGCTCGCTCTCGCGTTGGTAGGCCGTCGTGGCGAGCATCTGCACGATCCGCCCGACGTCGTCGAAGCCGGCGTAGAGCTCCGGGTCGCTCTCGAGCGCGACGACGCCGTTCTCGCGCTCCATCACCTCGCGCGCGGTGTCGCTCCTGTGGAGGCCGAGGAAGAACGTCTCGGTCCCCCGCGCCCGGCTGCTCCGCGCCGCGTTCGCGTGGATCGACACGAACAGCTTGCCGCACGACTCGTTCGCGATCCGCCCGCGCTCGTAGAGGGGGATGAAGGTGTCGTCGTCGCGCGTGTAGACCACGCGGATGCCGAGCCGCTCCTCGACGTAGGCGCCGACCTTCCGGGTGACGCTGAGCGCCACGTCTTTCTCCCTCAGCCCGTTCGCCACCGCGCCGGGGTCCTTCCCGCCATGGCCCGCGTCGAGCACGATGCAGTCGAGCGCCCAGTGCTCCTCACTGGCGGCGTCCGGCGCCCCCGCCCCTCCGGCCACCACAGGCGGACGCGTGTACGTCAGCCCGAGCAAGATGTCGTCGGAGTCGCGGTCGGGGTAGGCCGCCGCCTCGACGGGCGCGTTCGGGTCGATGTCGAGCGAGAGCACGATGCGGTCGTCGCTCGGGTGGATGGCGTAGCTCCGGACCGGGCCACGCGCATCGTCACGGCGGAGGCCGTTCGTGATGCCGGCCCGGTAGAGCACGAGTTGGACCTCGGTCGCGCTGGGCCGCTCGACGCTGTACGCGCCGACCTTCCCGGTGGTGTGAATGCGGACGACGTAGCCCTTGTGGTCCGAGCGCTCGGTGAACGAGATGCGCGCGACGTCGGACCCGGCGAGCGCCGAGGGCGGCAGCAGAAAGACGGCGAACAGGAGGCACCCGAGGGCGCGGGACAGGAGAGGGAACCGCTGCATGGCGGAGGGTTCGGCTTTGGTGGCGGAGGGGCCGCACACGCGGCGTCCTACACCCCATCGAACGCCATGCCGAACCGGCACGCGTCGGCGCTGCGGACGGCGCGCCCGAAGGGCATGGCCGATTTCCAGAGCGCTGGGCTGTTTTAGACGGACGTGTGAGGCGCTCCGGCCCCGTGCTGCCTGCGCGACCCTCTCCTGACGCGCGGGTAGTTTGGTACGAGGCCGGGCGGTTTTGCTACGCCGCGAACGCGTCCGCACTGGACGGCCGGATGCGCTCGCGGACTTAAAGTATAACGTTAAGTGGGCCGAGTTCCAAGCCCGTCCTCCATGACCACGCCGAGGAGCAGGTCGGCGCCCACCCCTCGGCGTGGTCGCGGACCGCTCCGTTTACCAGTCCAGCGCGTCGCGCTCGCCGAGCAGCTCCTGCCGGCGTCGCTCGATGATCTCGTCGCGCGCGGCGTCGCGCTCGCTCCGCTCCGCTTCGAGTTCGGCGAGCTCTCCGCGGAGGCGCTCGGCGTCCTCCCGCATGGCCTCGACCTGCTGACGGCGGGCTTGCTGCTTGAGATCGAAGGTGCGCTCCAGCGTTTCGCGGAGCTCGCGCGCGAGCCGGTCACGTTCCGCCTCCTCCGCACGACGGAGCTGGCGGGCGAGCGTGCGGCTCCGACGCTCGCCCGCGGCGATCTCGGACCGGGTTTCGGGGTCCACGCCGCGGTGCGCGGAGCCGGCCCACGGCAGCATCCGCCCGCCGCCGAGCCGCTCGGCATCGAGCCGGAAGCGCAGCGCCCGCTCGCGCAGCGAGTCGGTATCGATCTCGAAATCGAACTCTTCGAGGTCGAAGTCGCCGAGGCCGAAGTCCTCGGAGCGGAACGGGGCCTCGCCCGGCCGGAGTCGGAAGGCGAAGCTGCGCGGACCGGCTTCGTCGCCGTCCTCGCGTTCGATGACGAGCGGGCCGTCTTTCGAGCGGACGCGGAGCTCGGCATCCTCGTCGATCGTGAACCGCTCCACGGTGCCATCGGGGCGGGTGATCGTGAGCTCGTCGCCGTCGCGCTCGACGGTGACGTCCTGGGCCGCGGCGGCCGTCGTGAAGAGTGCGACGGCGAGGCAGAGTGTAGAGATTCGCATGGTAGAGGGGGGTTGATGTGAGGAGTACGGTCGGGCGGGACGCGCGTCCCGCTGCACCCTCCGTAGTCCCTGCCCCTCGGGGCGGCTCCCTCCGGAGCTATTGCCCGGTCAGCTCGCGCATGCGGTGCCGGATGATGTCGTCGCGCATGGCCTCGCGCTCTTGCATCCGCTGCCGGAGCGCCTGCAACACCTCTCCGACCTGGCGGATTTCTTCGCGGCGGTTCTCCTGCTTCAGCTCGAACATCGCGTCGAGCTTATCGCGGAGCTGGCTGCGGAGCGCGGGGTCGGGGTCGGCGCTCAGCCGGAGTTGCTGGGCGAGGCGGTAGGCCTCGGCCTCCATCTCGCGCTCGCGGACGAGCCGCTCGTAGAGGGCGCGGTCGCGCTCGGAGAGCCCTTGCATGTAGGCCTGCTCGGCCTGCTCGGCGGCGGAGCGGCCGAGCGGCTGCGGCTTGGTGAGGGCGAACGCCTGCCGGTCCATCTCCTCCTGGTCGAGCTCCACGAGCCGGTCGCCGTCGAGCGTGTAGAGCCGCCCGTCCAGCCCGATCGCCGGCGCCACGGGGCCGCTGTATTCGATTGTCATGCTCATGCCGTCCACGTCGAGCTCGTCGGGGAGCGCGCCTGCGGGGAGCGCGGCGCCGTCGTGGTAGACGGTGCCGTTGTGGATCTCCAACCGGTGCACCTGGGCGTCGGCGGACCGGGCGTCGGCGGCACGCGGCGCGAGCTCGCTGGTCGGGATCTGCGCCTGCGCGAGGCCGGCGAGGAGGCCGAGGCCGGTGACGAGGACGAAACGGTTCATAGCTTCGGAGAACGTGAAGAGAGAATCACTGCTCGACGCGGACCTGCATCCACCCCGTGGCGGAGCCCGCCGGGATCGAGTCCGGAGCGGCGCCGAGCGCGACGGGCGGCGTGTCCCAGCCGAGCCCGGCCTGGCCGTCCTGCATCTCGCGGAGGCGGAGGTAAAGCAGGCGGAGCTCGTCGTCGGATTCGCGCGCGAGGGTTTCGGCGTTCGCGAGGCGCACGTCGTCGGCGTCGGCGTCGGCAAGGCGGGCCGCCAACGCCTGCGGCGCCGTCACCGCATCGGCATCGAGCCGTTCGAACGTGCCTTCGGCCTCGGGCACCGGGGCGGCGGTGGAGCGCACGGCGGGCGGCGCGGGAGACGGCGACGCGGCGGCGACGAACCCTTCGTCGGCGAACGGCGAAGCGAGGTCGGCGGCGGGCGGCGCGGCGGG
>CAYTJT010000292.1:0-277 GCA_964438105.1 uncultured Rhodothermales bacterium
AGTCCTTGTCGCGCTGAAACAGCTTGTGCGCCCGCAGGCCCTGATTGACGTGGTGGACGATCGTCGTCGACTCGGGGTCGTAGAGGGTCTGGCCCTCGGGCAGGATCCCCTCCTCGGACAGCACCTGCTCGAGGAACTCGTTGCCCTCCTCGGTGTAGGTGACGTTCCGCGTCTTCTCGTCTAGGTTGAAGTGCTCCTCGGTCAGGCGCGGAATGACCTTGTCGATGGTGACGTAGAGCTCCGAGCGGTCCTGCGCCGGCCCCGAGATGATGAGCGG
>CAYTJT010000292.1:323-4303 GCA_964438105.1 uncultured Rhodothermales bacterium
TCATGTTGTCGCGCAGGTAGTCGAAGCCCAGCTCGTTGTTCGTGGCGTAGGTGATGTCTGCAGCGTAGGCCGCCTTCTTCTCGGCCTCGGGCTGCTGCGGATAGACGACGCCCGTGGTCATGCCCAGCGCCGAGTACACCTTGCCCATCCACTCCGCGTCGCGCTTGGCGAGATAGTCGTTGACGGTGACGATGTGCACGCCGCGGCCCGTGAGAGCGTTCAGGTAGGCCGGAAAGGTCGCGACCAGCGTCTTGCCCTCTCCCGTCTTCATCTCGGCGATATTGCCCCGATGCAGGAAGATGCCGCCCAGGAGCTGGACGTCGAAGGCGCGGAGGCCGAGCGCCCGGCGCGCCGCCTCGCGGCAGTTCGCGAACGCCTCCGGCAGGAGGTCGTCGAGGGCGGCGCCGTCCCGGGCGCGGGCGCGCAGCTCGTCGGTCTTGGCCTTGAGTTCGTCGTCCGACAGGGCCTCGTACTCGGACTCGAGCGCGTTGATCTGGTCGACGACGGGACGGGCGGACTTGACCCTGCGATCGTTGGGCGTTCCGAACACCTTCTTCGCGATAGATCCGAAACCCAGCATTGCGTCCCCGTCTGACGGTTTGGTGAGGGATGGGTCCTTGCCCAGGTCGGGGCGGCCCCATAGAGATGCCCGCGAAATGGCCCATCACACAGGCAGAGCGGACTTAGAGAAGGGCCCTATCGGAGTCAACGTCGGCCCCCGAGCAGGGCTGCCGGGAGGTATCAGATGAACGTGAGAGATGGACTGATCGGGGCCGCCATCGGCCTTCTCGCCGCCGTTCCGGCGGCGGCCCAGGACGAGGCCGCGGACGCCGGGACGGTGGTCGCCACCGTCGGTGGCACCGAGATCACGCTGGGGCACATGATCGCCCTGCGCGAGCGGCTGCCCGAGCAGTACCGCCAGCTTCCGGACGACGCCCTGTTCGACGGCGTCCTGCAGCAACTCATCAACCAGGAGGCGCTTTCGCAGGCGGCCGACGAGACGTCGCCCCGGACCGAGCTCGTCATCGAGAACGAGCGGCGGGCGCTCAGGGCCAATTCGGTCCTTCAGGGGGTCGCCGAGGACGCCGTCTCGGACGAGGCGATCGAGCAGGCCTACGAGCAAACCTACGGCGACGCGGAGCCCACCACCGAGTGGAACGCGGCACACATCCTCCTCGAGACGGAGGAGGCCGCGAACGAGATCAAGGCCGCCCTCGACGACGGCGCCGACTTCGCCGAACTGGCGCGGGAGCGGTCGACGGGCCCCTCCGGCCCGAACGGCGGCGACCTCGGCTGGTTCGGCCCGGGCATGATGGTGCCCGAGTTCGAGGAGACGGTGAGCGGGCTCGAGCCCGGATCGGTCTCGGAGCCGTTCCAGACGCAGTTCGGGTGGCACGTTGCCAGGCTGAACGAGGTGCGCGAGGCCGAGCCACCGGCGCTGGAAGAGGTCCGCCCGCAGCTCGTCGAGCAGGTGCAGCAGCAGGCGATCGAGGCCCGGGTCGAATCCGTGACCGAGGGTGTCGAGGTCGTGCGGGAGGACCCGTCCGCCATCGATCCCTCGCTCCTCAGCGATACGTCCCTGATCGACTGAGACGGGTGCCCGGCCCGATCTCGCCGCTCGCCCCCCCGACCTTTCCGGCCCTGCCGGTGATCGAGGGGGCGCGGTTCTCGGCCACCCAGGCGGGGGTGCGCTACGCCGACCGTACCGACGTGATGCTCGCGGCGCTCGCCCCGGGCACGCGGCTCGCCGGAGTGTTCACCCGCTCGACCACGCGGGCGGCCCCGGTGCTCGACTGCGAGGCCAAGATCGGGCGCGACGCCCCGGGGGCGGGCGCGGCCATCGTGGTCAACTCCGGCAACGCCAACGCCTTCACCGGCGGTGCCGGGCTCACCGCGGTCCGCGAGGTGGCGGCCGCCGCGGCCAGGTGCCTCGGCGTTCCCGCGATGCGCGTCCTCACCGCGTCGACCGGCGTCATCGGCGAACGGCTGCGGCAAGATCGCATCGTCGCGGTCATGGAGCGGCTTGCGGACGGATTGTCGGAGACGGCGATGGGCGCGGCGGCAGGCGCCATCATGACCACCGACACGTTCCGCAAGGGCGCCGCGGCCGAGCTGACGCTCGGCGGCGGCTCGGTGCGGATCGCCGGCATCGCCAAGGGATCGGGAATGATCGCCCCCGACATGGCGACGATGCTGGCCTTCCTCTTCACCGACGCAGACGTTCCACGCGCGGCCCTGCAGCAGGCGCTGTCGCAGGGGTGCTGGACAACCTTCAACGCCATCACCGTCGATGGCGACACCTCGACCTCGGACACGGTGCTGGCCGCCGCCACCGGTCGCTCGGGCGTCGCGGTTGAGACGGACGAGGATCGCGCAGCGTTCGCCACCGCGCTGCACGGCGTGATGCGCGACCTGGCCCACCAGATCGTGCGCGACGGCGAGGGGGCGACGAAGTTCATCGAGGTTCGCGTGACCGGCGCGACCACCGACTCCGACGCGCGCCGGGTCGCCGCGTCGATCGCGAACTCGCCGCTCGTCAAGACGGCGGCCGCGGGCGAGGATCCCAACTGGGGGCGCATCGTCATGGCCGTCGGTAAGTCCGGCGCTGCGGCCGACCGCGACCGCCTTGCCATCCGCCTCGGAGACATCCTGGTGGCGGAACGAGGCTGGGTGGCCGAGGGCTACCGCGAGGCGGACGGCGCCGCCTACATGCAGCGGCCCGAACTCGTCTTCGCCGTCGACCTCGGCCTCGGGCGCGGCACGGCGACGATGTGGACCTGCGATCTGACCCGGCGCTACGTCGAGATCAATGCCGACTACCGCTCGTGAGAGTCGTCCTCGTCGCTGCGGCCGCGCTGATCGACCGGGACAACCGGGTGCTCCTGGCACAGCGGCCGGCGGGCAAGGCGATGGCCGGCCTGTGGGAGTTTCCCGGGGGCAAGGTCGATGACGGCGAGACGCCCGAAGTCGCGCTCATGCGCGAGCTCGAGGAGGAGGTCGGCATCCGCACCTGGACGAGCTGTCTCGCCCCGCTCAGCTTCGCGAGCCACGGCTACGACACGTTCCACCTGCTGATGCCGCTCTTCGCCTGCCGCAGATGGGAGGGGCAACCGGTGGCGCGCGAGGGGCAGGCCCTCGCATGGGTCCGGCCGGAGCGCCTGCGTGACTACCCGATGCCGCCCGCGGACGTGCCCCTGATTCCCATCCTGCGCGACTGGCTCTGACCCGATTACGGCCGTCCGGGGGCGGTCGCGCCGCTATTCGTTCCCGAAGCGCCTCAAGATCCCTCACAATGCGCCGACCTGCCGAAACTTTGGTCGTGAATTGTGATAGTTTCCTGACTACCGTACCTGTGTTTCGCTCGGGAGGTCCGGATGCTGAAGACGATTCTCATCGGAAGCTGCGTTTACGTGCAGGGGGTCTTCGTTCGAAGTCTCGCCGATGGGCGCATCGTCGTACGCGTCGGAGAGCGCGTTTTCCGTGGGCGGCCCGTCGCCGCCTGACGACGGAAGACCCAGGGGCAAAGGTCTACGTCACAATCGACAAGGGGGCCACCTCACGGCGGCCTCCTTGTTCCCAGACGTCACGAAGGCACCGGTCAGAGCGTGCGCTCGACCTCTTCGCGTTCGAATATCTCGATGACGTCGCCCTCGCGGATGTCCTCGTAGTTCTCGAAGGCCATGCCGCATTCCTGGCCGGACTGCACTTCCGCCACCTCGTCCTTGAAGCGCTTGAGCGTCTTCAGCGTGCCTTCGTGGATCACCACGTTGTCCCGGAGCAGACGCACGCCCGCCGACCGCCGTGCGATCCCCTCGGTGACGAGGCAGCCGGCGACGCGGCCGACGTTCGAGACGCGGAAGACCTCCTTGATCTCGGCGTAGCCGATGAAGTTCTCGCGCACCTCGGCGCCCAGAAGACCGCTCGCCGCCGCCTTCACGTCGTCCACGAGGTCGTAGATCACCGAGTAGTAGCGGATCTCG
>CAYTJT010000293.1:0-4285 GCA_964438105.1 uncultured Rhodothermales bacterium
AAGATGGCCTCGGCGCGGGCGAGCTGCGGGGTCATCAGCGAGTTCGGGTCGCCGGGGGGCGAGACCTCCTCGTCGAGGTGGGAGAAGCTGGAGCCGGGCTCGAAGTTGGACGGGGCGTAGAGGTCGATGGGCAGCGTCCCATTCGCCGTCACGGCGGTCGGACCATCGAAGAACACCGTCTCGCTCTGCAGCACGTCGCCGAGCAGCCGCGACGGGTTGGGGTAGACGGCCTCGTCGAGGAGCGGCGTGCCGGTGCCGTCCTCCGCGAAGCGGTCGAAGATGAGCGGGAGGATGGGGTCGGCGCCGATCCCCCAGCACCCGGCCCCGACGGGCACGGGCTCCAAAGGCGCCGGGCACCCCGCCTCCTCGTCGTCGGGCGTGACGACGGCGAACGAGCCGACGAACCCGAGCCCGTGGCCGAGCTCGTGGAGCACGACCGTCGTGAAGTCGTAGGTCCCCGCCGGCGGGTTGCCGTCGGTGCCGAAGTACCAGTCCGTCGTGCCGTCGCCGTCGATGTCGAGCGCGCTGTTGAAAGTGGCGACGAGGTCGACGCCGGGGCACACGGGCGAGCCCGGCGGGTTGAGCTCCCGTCCGAGCAGGGCTTCGGCGAGGGCGACGGGATACCACGTAGCGTCACGCGGGAGGTCGACCCCCGGGCTCGACCGCTCGACGCACGCCGGCCCCGCCGCGCCGAGCGTGCGCTCGTCGAGTTCGGTGAAGTCGGCCCGCACGCGGATGGGGACGTCGGAGACGAGGTGGGTCCCCCAGATGCTCGCGGCGAAGCGGAAGGCTTCTTCGGCCTCCGGCGGAAACCCGGCGAGGTCGAACTCGAACCGCGCCGTCGCCGCGCTCCGCCGGGCGGCGGCCTCGGCGGGGGGCGGCACGAACGTGAACGCGTCGTAGTCGGCGGCGACGAGCGTGTCGGGCGCCGGAGCCGGGCGCTGCGCCGACGCCGCGCCGCTCCAGAAGACGGCGATCAGGACGAATGAGGTGAGACGGAGCATGGTGGAGCGAGGTCAGGCGACGCGGGCTGCGAGGTCGTCAGAGCCGGTCGAGGGCGGCTTTCGCGCGTTGCTCGAGGGCTTTGTGATAGGCGAACGATTGCTCGTACGCGAGGGCCCGTTCGTAGGCGGTGCGCGCTGCGTCCTCGTCGCCCTGCGCCTCGAAGACCTCGCCGAGGTAGTACTGCGCCCACGGCCCCCATTTCGCGTGCTCGTCGCCGGGCCGGCTCACGGCGAAGCGGTAGTGGCGGGCGGCGTCGCGCCACTCGCCGAGGGCGTGGAAGGCGCGCCCGCTGCGGTACGCCGCCTCCGCGCGGAGCACGGCCGGGGCGTCCTGATCGCCGAGGACGGGCTGGAGCGTCCGCACGGCCTCGCGGTAGCGCCCGCCGTCGAAGGCGTTCGCGCCGAGGAGGAGGGTCCGTTCGTGCCCGGCGAGGGGGGCGTCGATCCGCTTTTGGGCTTCGCGGAGGGCGTCGGCGTCGCTGTCGTAGTCCTCGCGCGTCCGGACCCGCTCGTAAGCGCGGAGCGCGCCCGCCCGGTCGCCGGCCATCTCGCGCGCGAGCCCGAGGTGGAGGTGGGCCTGGGCGCGCAGCGCGTCGCCGGGGAACGACTTCACGTATCGCTCGAAGTAACGAGCCGCTTCGGCAAACCGGTTCTGCCGGAAGAGCGCGTCGCCGAGGTAGTAGTCGACGTACGGCATGGGGTAGACGCCGGGCGGCTGAAGCAGCGCCTCGGCGCGGCGGAGCGCGGCCTCGGCCTCGGCCGCCTCGCGCTGGTTGATGAGGGCGAAGCCGAGGATGTAGTTCACGAGCGGGCTCTGCGGGTGCCGCTCCCGCATCGCCACGACGTAGGCCATCCCATCCTCCTTCGACT
This sequence comes from uncultured Rhodothermales bacterium, assembly GCA_964438105.1. Lineage (GTDB taxonomy): Bacteria > Bacteroidota > Rhodothermia > Rhodothermales > JANQRZ01 > JBBSMX01. The sequence continues at coordinate 1,875 of CAYTJT010000293.1, forward strand.
CGTTGATCATCAGGTCGGTGATGGCGAAGATGATGGCCGCTTCATCGCGGTAGAACGTGCTGCGCTCGGCCGAGACCTTCATCTCGCGGAGCCCCTGCTGCACGGTCCCCCGGAACCCCATCAGCTTCAGCACCCACTGGAACGAACTCGGCACGAGCCCGACGACGGCGTGGCACAGCCCCATCCCCCACGCCGACTCGTAGAACGACGGGTGCTCCTCGACGTTGCGCTCGAAGTGCTTGTACGCCTGCCGGAGCGCGAACGCGGCGCGGGCGTACTCCGTTTTTTTCGCGTGGATGACGGCGCGGTAGAGCTCGGTCTCGGCGCGGAAGTGCGTCCGCCACGCCGACTCCGGGACCTCGTCGAGCGCGGCGAGCAGGCGGTCGCTCTGCTCGAAAAAGCGGTCGTAGAGGTCCGGCTGCTCCATGATCATCCCGCGCCACAGGGCGATCTTGGTGAGGTGCAGGAACGCGGCCGGACGTGCCGACTCGGCCGCCGCGAGCCGCTCGAACGTCGCCTCGGCCGCGTCGAGGCGGAACGCGATCATCTGCTCGCGGCCCTCCTCCAACAGCGCGACCGCGGCCTCGCCCTCCACCAGCATCGGCCCGGGATCGGCGGACGCGAGGGCCGGCGCGAGGGCCGGCGCGGCGAGCCACAGCACGAACAGGAGCAGTGGACGATGGAGCATGGGACGCGGCAGCCTGTCGGTTCTGGTTGGTGGGTGGGTATCGGCGCAGCGCGCGCCGTAGTCAAGCGACGGACGCCGGGAGGCCGCCCGTATCATGCCTCGGCCGTGACGCGCACGCGGTCGGCGGACTCGTCGAGGTTGGGCGGGCCGAGCTGGCCTTCCGACGCCGCGATCACCGTCGCCACGGTCGCGTCGCCGGTCACGTTCGTCACCGTGCGGATCATGTCGAGGATGCGGTCCACGCCGAGGATAAGGGCGATCCCCGCGACGGGCACCTCGATGGACTGCAGGATGATGACGAGCATGATGATGCCCGCGCCCGGCACCGCCGCCGTCCCGATGGAGGCGAGCACGGCGGTGAGCACGATCGTGAGCTGGGCCGTGATCGAGAGGTCGAGCCCGATCGCCTGGGCGATGAACACGGCGGCGACGGCCTGGTAGAGCGCCGTCCCGTCCATGTTGATCGTCGCCCCGAGCGGGAGCACGAACGACGACACCTCCTCGCTCACGCCGAGCTTCTCCTCGCACCGCTCCATCGTCACCGGCAGCGTCGCCCCGCTCGACGAGGTCGAGAACGCGACGAGCTGGGCCGGCCCGATCCCGCTGTAGAACGTCCCGAGGCCCATCGGCGTGAAGGTCTTCAGGAGGGCTGCGTACGTGATCAGCATGTGGAGGGTGAGCCCGAGCACGACGGCGAAGCAGTAGTACCCGAGCGCGCCGATGAGCTCGACGATGCGGTTCACGTCGTCCCCGGCGACCTGGGTGATCGTCGCCGCGAGGAGGGCGAACACGCCGATCGGCGCCATCAGCATGATCACGTCCACGAGCCGGATGATGAGGTCGTTCAGCCCCTCCACCACGTCGAGCACGGGCTTGGCCTTCTCGCGCGGGATCTGGATCAGCCCGATGCCCATGAAGAGGGCGATGAAGACGACCTGCAGCATGTTGGCGTTTTCCGAGATCGACGCGAAGAGGTTGCCCGGGACGATGTCGACGAGGAACTGGAGCGGCCCGCGCGCCTGGGCCGCAACCGCCGCCTCTTCGCGCATCGACGCGTCGCCGCCGTACGACTCGGCGAGCTCCCGTTGCAGCGCGTCGGGGACGGCGCTGCCCGGCTCCAGCAGGTTCACGATCACGAGCCCGAGCGTCACGGCCACGGCCGTCGTGCCGAGGTAGATCAGGATCGTCTTGCCGCCGATCCGCGAGAGCTTCCTTAAGTCGCTCAGCGACGCGACGCCGAGGATGAGCGACGCGAGCACGAGCGGGACGGCGATGAGCTTGAGCGCGTTGAGGAAGATCGTCCCGAACGGCGCGATCCAGTCGGAGGTGAACTGCCCCCACCCGTTCGCCGCGGCGACGACGCCGTAGATCAGCCCGAGGACGAGGCCGATGATGATCTGCCAGTGGAGCTTTTTATACCAGGGCATTCGCGGGCGGGTTGGGTGGGAACGACGGAGGAAAGTACGGACGATGGACAGCGGGCAGGAGGCAGCGGGCAGGAGGCAGCGGGCAGAAGGCAGCGGGCAGAAGACAGCGGGCAGAAGACAGCGGGAGGTTTCCGCGCCGGCACCCGTAGGGGCGAGGCGTGCCTCGCCCTACTCCGAGGCCGGCCACCTCACAGCCACGCCGCACCGAGCGCAGCGAGCGCCCCTCCCGTGAGCGTGCAGGCGAGGTTGACGCGGTCGTTCGTGATCCAGGGCCGGCCGCGCACGAGCGCGAACGT
>CAYTJT010000294.1:0-4274 GCA_964438105.1 uncultured Rhodothermales bacterium
CGTCACCAACTACGTGATGTACGAGGTCGGGCAGCCGCTCCACGCCTTCGACTTCCATCAAGTCGCCGGGTCGAAAATCATCGTTCGGCAGACCGACGGCGAGACGACGTTCACGACGCTCGATGACACGGAGCGCACGCTGCCCGACGGCACGCTCATGATCTGCGACGCCGAGCGGCCCGTCGCGATCGCCGGCGTGATGGGCGGCGAGAACTCCGAAGTGTCGGACGCGACGACGGACGTGCTCATCGAGAGCGCCTACTTCGACCCGACCACGATCCGCAAAACGGCGAAGGCGCTCGGGCTGCAGACCGACGCGTCGTACCGCTTCGAGCGCGGCGTGGACCCGGCCGGGCAAGTCTGGGCCGCCGCCCGCGCCGCCGAACTGATCGCCGAGATCGCGGGCGGCGAGATCGTCCCCGGCGTCGTGGACGCGCACCCGGTCAAGCCGGAGACCCGCGAGATCACGCTCCGCCCGGCGCGGCTCGCGCACGTCCTCGGCACTGAGATTCCGAGCGACGAGATCAAAAGGCTGCTGACCGCGATCGGCTTCGAGGTCGGCGACCCCGGCGTAGCGGGCTCGCTCCTCGACCGCGCGCTCAAGAGCGGCGTCGTCGAGGGCGAGGACCGGCACCTCATAACGTGCGTCGTCCCGACGTTCCGCCCCGACGTGGAGCGCGAGATCGACGTGATCGAAGAGGTGGCGCGGCTGTGGGGCTTCGACCGCATCCCGACGCCGCCGCGCACGGCGATCCCGTTCACCCCGCCGCGCCCCGACCGCGCGGCGCTCCTCCGCGACGACGCGCAGAGCCGGCTCGTCGGGCTCGGCTTCCGCGAGCTCTACACCAACAGCCTGCTCCCCGCCGCCGTCGCCGAGCGGTTCGACGCGGCCGAGCTGACGGGCGTCGAGATGGAGGCCGTTGAGACGGTCAACGCGATCAGCCGCGAGATGGCCGCGCTCCGGCCGAGCCTGCTGCCCGGCCTGCTCGGCGCCTTCGCGTACAACCAGAACCGCGACGGCGGCCCGCTGCGCTTTTTCGAGTTCGGCCACGTCTACGGCCGTGCCGACGACCCGACGAACGTCATCGACGGGTATCACGAGCACACGTCGCTCGCGATCGGGATGAGCGGGCCGGCGCAACTCGCCGGCGCTGATGCCGACGCACGCGCCGTGGATTTCTACGACCTCAAGGGCGTCGTCACGTTTCTGCTCCGCGCGCTCGGGCTCGACGGCATCGAGGAGATCGCCGATCCGGACCAGGGCGAGCGGACGGCGTATCGCCTCTTCCTCGAACGCCAGGGGCAGCGGCTCGGCGTGCTCGCCCGCGCGAGCGACGGCCTCGGCGAGCGCTTCGAGCTGCAGGAGCCGGTCTACTTCGCCGAGCTGAACTGGGAGGCGATCGCTGCCGCCGTCGTCACGAAGCCGCCGACGCGCTACGTCCCGATCTCGCGGGCGCCCGCCGTGGACCGCGACCTCGCCGTAACGGTGGCCGAGGACGTCGCGGTAGGCCCGCTCCTCGCCACGATCCGCGCCGCCGGGGGCGACCTCCTCCAGCGCGCCCGCGTGTTCGACCTCTACGCGGGCGACCGCATCGAGGCCGGGACGAAGAGCGTGGCGTTCGCGCTCCGCTTCGGGGCAGACAAGACGCTGACGGACAAGGCCGTGGACAAGCGCGTCCGCGCGATCGTGGACCGCCTCGGCCGCGAGCACGGCGCCCGACTCCGCCAGTAGCGCCTTCGGCAGTAGCGCCTTCGGCGCGGCGTGGAGGGAACGAGGGAGAGGAGAGAAAGGAGGGGATGGACGCATGCGCGAAGCGCGACGGCCTCGCTACCTTCTTCGGATTCCCCTTCCACACCCTCCACACCCTCCACGCCCTCCACACCCTCCGCTCGTCGCCCGCCCCGTATATTTCGACTCACCCAGTCCCGATCGCCATGAGCACGCCGCCCCCTGCTTCGCCCGCCCCCGGTTCCGCCGACGAGGGCCTCGCCGCGTTGGAACGGCTGCGCAAACGGGTCGAGGCGGCGGTCGCCGAGATCGAGCGGCTGCGGGCCGAGAACGCCGCGCTCGCCGAACGCGTCGAGGCGCTCGGTGCGCACGGCGTCGTCGGCGAATCGGTGCCGGGGCTCGCGCTCGGGGGCGACCCCGACGCGCTCCGCGAGCAGGTCGAGGGGTTCATCGAAGCCATCGACCGGATGCTGGCCGTACCCTCGGCCTCCGACGACGAACCGGCCTCCGAACCGGCCTCCGAATCTGCTAGTTGACCTTCCTGCCCTCCGTATGCCTGCCAAGTCGCTCCGCGTCGAGATCCTCGATCACGAATACCCCCTCCGCGTCGAGGAGGGCGACGAGGCGTTCACGCGCGAGGTCGCCGCGCACGTCGACCAGCGCATGCGCGCCGTCCGCAACGACGTGGCCGGGCTCTCGGACCTCACCTACGCCGTGCTCGGCGCGCTCGCGATCGCGGAGGAGCTGCGCCTCGCCCGGGAGGAGCTCGCTCAGCTCAAAGCCACCGTCGGCACCGATGCGGACGCGCTCGCCGACAAGCTCGGCGCCGTATTGGAGACGTAGCGTCACCGCGCGCGGGGGATGATCCGGCGCGGGCGTGTGCTGCGTTTTATTCGCCCCCGCCTTCAACGAATCCCCAAGGAACACCCGGCCCCCTCCCCCTTATACAAGCCCGTGCTCGCCACCGGCCGCTGGAACGCCCTTCACCGCGTCGGTCGCGGCGCCCCCTCACCGGTCTGCAGCCCTGTTATAAGAGCCTGACACCTAGAAAAATGGGAGCCCCCCTTCGGGTCTGACCTCCAGACCACCCATCGGCGGATCTTCGGATCCTCCGGTGCACCCCGGCCGATGCCTCGCATCGCCGGAACCGTGGCAGGAAAGAGGATCCGAGCGGCACCCACCGTGTACTGAAGAGGCTTCTTCATACACTGCGCTGTAGGCTGGTGTCCTTTTCGGTGCGGTCGCCCCCCGGCGTCGCGCCCCGCGCCCCGGAAGCGAGATCGCTCGTCCGGGGCGCTTTTTTAGTTCTCCTCACCCCATGGCTCCTACGGTCCTCCTCCTCACCGCGACGGCACTCGCCGCGCTCGGCCTCGGCTACGTGCTGGGCCGACTGGCGTGGGCCGGCCAGTCGGGGCGGCGGTTGGAGGAGGCCGCGCGTGAGGCCGAGGCGCTCATCGAGGAGGCGCAGCAGGAGGCCGAGGCGTTCCGCCAACAGCACGTCGTGACGGCGCGCGAGGCGCTGGAGGCCGAGCGCCACGCGCAGAAGCAGGCGGCCGACGAGCAGAAGTCGAAGTTCCGCCGCCGCCGCCACAAGCTCGACGCCCGGCAGGAGAAGATGTCGCGCCGGCTCAAACGGATGCGTCAGCGCGAGGAGGCCCTGCACAAAGCGCTCGACGCCGTGGAGACGCTCAGCGCGGAGGCCGAGCACCGCCGCGCCGAAGCCGAGGACCTCCGGGCGAGCATCCAGAAGCTCGCCAAGACCGTCGGCAGCCGGCAGCAGGAGGTCGCCGCCCGCGAGCGCGACGCCGAGGAGCTGCAGGAGCGGCTCGCCGCCAAGCACACCCGGCTCGACCGGCTCATCGGCGAGCACGTCCGCAAGCTCGAAGCCGTCACCGGGATCTCGAAGCACGAAGCCCTCGAGCGGCTCGTCGAAGAACTGGAGAACGAGGCCAAGCTCGAGGCCGCCGCCGCCATCAAAGAGATCCGCGACGAGGCGAAGATGACGGCGAATCGCGAGGCGCGGAAGGTCGTCCTCACCGCGATCCAGCGGACCGCCGCGAACCACGCCGTCGAGCACACCGTCTCCGTCGTCCAGCTCCAGTCGGACGACATGAAGGGGCGGATCATCGGGCGCGAGGGCCGCAACATCCGCGCGTTCGAGGCCGCCACCGGGGTGGAGGTGGTCGTGGACGACACGCCCGAGGCCGTGCTCCTCTCCGGGTTCGACCCCGTCCGCCGCGAGATCGCCAAGGTCGCGATGCAGCGGCTCGTGCAGGACGGCCGCATCCACCCCGCCCGCATCGAGGAGACCGTCGAGAAGACGCGGGAGGAGATAGAGGAGGAGGTGATCGAGGCGGGCGAAGAGGCCGTGATCGAGCTCGGCCTCCACGGCGTCGCCCCCGAGCTCGTCCGGCTCATCGGGCGGATGAAGTTCCGCTTCTCGTACGGCCAGAACCTCCTCTCGCACTCGATCGAGGTGGCCCAGCTCGCCTCGCTCATGGCCGCCGAGCTCGACCTCGACCCGCGCAAGGCCCGCCGCGCCGGG
>CAYTJT010000295.1:0-4262 GCA_964438105.1 uncultured Rhodothermales bacterium
CTCCCTGCTGCGCGGGGCTGTCCCCCTCGACCCGAGGGGGACAGTCTGAGCGTCCCTGAGCGGAGCGATGGACGCTCGGACGGGGGGAGCGAGGTACCATGCGCTCGCCCTGGCACGCAACCGCGCCGCCGCCGTCACTCCACCAACCGATACTCCGTTCGCTCTGATCCGACGGCGGCGTAGAAGGCAAACGTCAGCGCGCCCCCGGCTGCGGCGAGCGGCACGGCGACGAGGCACGCCCGGTTCGCCAACTCGTCGTTCAGGCCGTCCAGGTCGTCCAGACACGTAAGCGCCGCGAGGAGCCCGAAGAACACGGCTCCAGACGTGGCCCACAGCTTCACGTTCGACGGCCGGGGATCGACGACGAGCGCCTCGACGCTGTCCGTCGGCACCGCTCGGGTGGCCTCGTCGCCGAGCCAGCGTGTCGAGTCCTGAAAGACGCGGAGCCGCGTCCCGCGCTCGCGCGCCGCGCGGTGGACGATCTCGACGGTCTTGCCGCCGAGGTCGTCGGTGAGCCCGGCGAGCGCGTCGGCGTCGGCGCGGCTGACGGTGTGCGTCGCCGTGCACCCCGTCGCCATCGCACCGAGAAGCAGGAGCACGAGGGAGCGAGGTGCCCGGGTCCGCCCCGCGTCACGGCCGCGGCCCCGCTCACGCATCCTCGACCTGCTCGTCGAGGTTGTACTTCTTCCGCTTCTCCCACAGCGTTTTCTTCGAGATCCCGAGCATGCGGGCGACCTCGGCGTAGGACGTGTCGGTGGTCGAGAGCGTGTGGAGGATGTACTGGTGCTCGAGCTCTTCGAGCGAGCCGCCGCTGCGGAAGCGGAAGTAGCCGTCGGCCATGTCGTCGCCGAACTGCTCGGTGTCGAGGAGGGCGAGGTCCCCAGCGTCGAGCGTGTCGCCGCGCGTGAAGATCATCGCGCGCTCGAGGACGTTGCGGAGCTCGCGGACGTTGCCGGGCCAGTCGTGCGCCATCAGCTTCGCCTCGGCCTCCGGCGTGAAGCGCTCGATGCCGCGCTTGAGCTCCTTGTTGTAGTGCTTCACGACCTCCTCGGCGATGCGGGTCACGTCGCGCCCCATCATCCGCAGCGCGGGCAGCTTGAGCGAGACGACGTTGATGCGGAAGAAGAGGTCCTTCCGGAACTCCTTCTGGGCCACGCTCTCTTCGAGGTTCGCGTTCGTGGCGCAGATGATGCGCGTGGTCACCTTGATCTCGTCGGTGCCGCCGAGGCGCCGGAACGTCCGGCTCTCCAGGAACGACAGCAGCTTGGCCTGCAGCCCGAGCGACATCGAGTCGATCTCGTCGAGGAAGAGCGTGCCGCCGTCGGCGACTTCGAGCAGGCCGGGCTTGGAGACGCGGGCGTCGGTGAAGGCGCCCTTCTCGTACCCGAACAGCTCGGACTCGAGGAGGTTGTCGGGGAGCGCGGCGCAGTTGATCTCCATGAACCGCCCGGCGTTCCAGTCCGACTGGTAGTGGATCGTCTTGGCGATGAGGTTCTTGCCCGTCCCCGTCTCGCCGCGGATGAGCACGATCGTGTTGGGGATGTCCGAGAGCGTCGCGATCGTCTCGCGCACCTTTTCGATCTCCGGGCTCGTCCCGATGATCTTGCCGACGTCGTGGGCCTTCTTCTGCGCCTTCTTGATCTGGCGGAGCTCCTTCCGGTCGTCGTAGAGGTCGAGCGCTTTGGAGAGGAGCGCGCGCATCTCCTCGAGGTTCACCGGCTTCTGGAGGTAGTGGAACGCGCCGAGCCGCATCGCCTCGACGGCCGTCTGCACCGAGGAGTGCGCCGTCATCAGGATCACCGGCAACGTCACGTCGCGCTCTTTCAGCGCTTCGAGCATCTCGATGCCCGACATGTCCGGCATCATGAGGTCCGAGAGGATGAGGTCCGGCACGGCGTCGGCGTCGAGCGTCTCCAGCATCACCGTCGGGCCGGTGAACGACGTGGCGTCGTAGCCGTCGCGGCGGAGGACGGTCGCGAAGAGGTCGCCGATCTTGGGGTCGTCATCGACGATGTAGATGGTCTTCTTGCTCATATAATGCTTTCGGCTCTTACGTGGGATCAGAGGGGCCCGGCGAACGCGGGGCGACGGTAGTAGTGGGGGAAAGATAAAGGGTTTCTATTCGTAATCCCTCAGCGGCGCGCATCGCGCTGAAAAGCTACGCCCGGGGCCGAGGCCGGAGCATCCGAAACGCCCCCGGCCGCACCCCGACCTCGACCTCGACGGCCGAGCGCGTGAGCACCTCGCCGTCGCAGTGGATCGGGACGCCGGCCGAGAGCCGCAGCCCGAGGCGCTCGACGCGACCCATCGTCACCTCCGGCTCGCCGAGGTGCCGCCCGCCGATCGCCTTCGGCAGGAGCACGAGGATGCGCGCGAGCCCCAGCGGCCCCGCGACGAGGCAGAGGTCGAGCAGCCCGTCGTCGACGCGCGCCTCGGGGGTCAGCCGGAAGCCGCCCCCGACGCTCACGCCGTTGCTGACGGCGGCGAGGAAGAACGGCCCCCGGTAGAGCGGCTCCGGCGCCTCGTCGATGCCGGCCGCGACGGGCACGCGCCGCGCCTCGACCTCGGGCTGCTCCCACACGCGGAGCGCCTTCCACACGGCCGCGATGTAGCCGGAGATGCCGCGCACGAGCTTGAGCCGGTCCGCCTCCGCCGCGACGAGCGCGTCGAACCCGACGCCGACGGCGTTGACGAAGACGGCCTCGTGCACGCGCTCCGGCGCCCCCGCCTCCTGCCACCGCACCGTCCCCGCGTCGACGGGCACGGCCTCGGCGGCGAGGAGCGCGCGGATGGCATCGCCCGGCCGCGTGGGCACGCCGAGCAGCTTGCCGAGGTCGTTGCCGGTGCCGAGCGGGACGATGCCGAGCACGGTGTCCGTGTCGAGCAGGCCCGACGCCACTTCCTGCACCGTGCCGTCGCCCCCGGCGGCGAAGACGGCGTCGAACCGGGCGGCGGCGCGGCGGGCGAGCGTGGAGGCGTGGTTTGGCCGCTCGGTCTCGAAGATCTCGAACGGGACCCCGGCGGCGTCGAACGCCTTGCGCATCTGCACGCGCGCGCGGCCGGCGCGGCGGTTGCCGGCCACGGGATTCAGGATGACGGCGACGGAACGGGGGGGCATCGGGAACCGGGTGGGAATGCAATAGCGGAGAAGGTACGCCGCCCCCCGCGACCGAGCCGCCGCTCGCCGTCCGCGCCGTACCTTTCGGGCCGTCGCCGTCGTTGCCTATGCGCCCCCGCCCCGCCCTCTTCTTCCTCGTCACCGCGCTAGCCGTTGGGCTCGCCGTTGCCGGCTGCGCCGAGCCCGACGCCTCGCCCGACACGGGCGCGGCCGTCGTCGTCGACGACCTCGGGCGCGAGGTGCAGATCGAGCAGCCCGTCGAACGCGTGCTGACGCTCGCGCCGAGCCTGACCGAGCTGCTGTTCGCGGCGGGCGGCGGATCGAAGCTCGTCGGGGCGAGCCAGGCCGACGACTATCCGAACGACGTCCGCGCGCTGCCGCGCTACGGGACGTACCCGCTCGACTTCGAGGCCGTCGTCGCGCTCCGGCCCGACCTCGTCTTCGCCACCGACCAGGTCAACAACCCCGACGACGCCCGCCCCCTCGCCGCCACGGGCATCCCGACGTACTTCTTCTCGTTCAACACGCTCGACGACGTGCCTCGCGCGCTCCGCACGCTCGGCCGCCTGACCGGTACGTCGCCCCACGCCGAGGCGGCCGCCGATACGTTCACCGCCCGGCTCGATCGGCTCGAAGCGCGTACCGACACGCCGGACCGCCCCCGCGTGCTCTTCCTCATCGGCGACGAGCCGCTGTTCGCGTTCGGCGATGCGTCGTACGTCCAGGACCTCATCCGGATCGCGGGAGGCGAGAGCGTGACGGCGGGCTTCGAGGGCGAGGCCGTGACGCTCTCCGCCGAGTTCGTGCTCGAAGCCGCGCCCGAAGTCATCGTCGGGGCGTTCGGCGAGGGGTACGACACGGACGACCTCCTGCGTTCGCACCCGTCATGGAGCGCCGTGCCCGCCGTCGCTGAGGGGCGGGTGTACTCGATCGACCCGGACCACGTGTTGCGGCCGGGACCGCGGCTCGTGCTCGGAGCCCGCTGGCTCGCCGAAGTATTTCACAACCCGCCGTCTTTCATGCGAATGGAATGAAGCGAGCGGCGTGGATCGGACTCGGGCTCGTCGCGGCGCTCGTCGTGTCGGCGGCGGTCGCCGTCGCGTTCGGCAGCGCCGCCGTGTCGCTCGGCGACGTGGCGCGGTCG
>CAYTJT010000296.1:0-4247 GCA_964438105.1 uncultured Rhodothermales bacterium
TCCCCCACCGTCGCGCCGAGGTAGGTGATGAGCGTGGTCCACACCGCGGCGCTCAACAGGGCCCACAGCGCCACCGGCACCGGGGGCATCTTGGCCGCGCCGACCATCAGCGAGATCACCGCGCGCGCGCCGCTCAAAAACCGGTTCGCCGCGACGACGCCGTACCCCCAGCGCTGCAACCAGTCGCGCGCTTTCCACGCGGGCCGCTTCGGGACCCACCGCAGCCGGCTCGGGTCGAGGGCGGCGTCCCCGATCCACCGCCCTAACGCGTAGACGGACATGAACCCCAGGGTCTCCGCTATCGTCGCGAGCACGACGACGGGGACGAACCCCACGCTGCCCAGCCCCGCGAGGTACCCGCCGAACACGATGACCATGTCGCCGGGGATCGGCGGGATGACGTTTTCGAGGTAGGCGACGACGAAGATCGTGAAGTAGATCCACCCCGGCGGCAGCCCCTCCATCCACGTGACGATATCCCCCAGCAGCTCGGCCATCGCCTCAGCCGACCGGGGTGAGCAGGCAGACGGCATGCGCGGCGGCGCCCTCTTCCCGACCGGCGAAGCCTATCTGCTCCCCCGTCGTCGCTTTCACCGACACCTGCCCGAGCCCGACGCCGAGCACGGCGGCGATGTTCGCCCGCATCGTGTCGATGTGGGGCCGGAGCTTCGGACGCTGCAGCACGACGACGGCGTCTATGTTTCCGACCCGGTATCCTTCATCCGCGATCAGTTCCACCACGCCGCCGAGCAGCTTCATGCTGTCCGCTCCCTTCCACTCGGCGTCGGTGTCGGGGAAGTGCGCGCCGATGTCGCCGAGCGCCACGGCACCGAGCAGGGCGTCGATGATGGCGTGGACGAGCACGTCGGCGTCGGAGTGCCCGTCGAGGCCGCGGTCGTGCTCGATGCGGACGCCGCCGAGGACGAGCGGGCGGTCCTCGGTGAGCCGGTGGACGTCGTAGCCGATGCCGATGCGCATGGGGGAGGGATGAGAGAGACGAAGAGTCGAGGGGCCCGGAAGCTACGACGGCCGACGGGCGCACCACGTCACCGTTTCACGATCTCGCCCCCTCGCCCTGCGCCCACGCGGGCCAGAGCGCTTCGGCGAGCGTCCAGTCGTCGGGCGTGGTGATTTTGAACGTGAGCGCGCTGCCCTCGACGATGCGGACGGCGTGGCCCGTCCGCTGCACGAGTTCGACCTCGTCGGTGCCGGTCACCTCACCGGCCTGCGCGTGCGCCGTGCGCAGCACATCGAGGCGAAAGGCCTGGGGTGTCTGCATCCGCCAGAGGCCGTCGCGCGGCACCGTCGCGCCGAAGTCGTCGCTCTCGGCGCGGCGAACCGTGTCGGCAGAGGGAATCGCGAGCGCGGCGGCGCCGTGTGCGCGCGCTGCGTCGATCACGGCCGTCAGCCGGTCGGCGGGCAGGAACGGGCGGACGGCGTCGTGGACGAGCACAAGATCGGTGTCGGGCGGCACCGCCGCGAGCCCCCGCCCCACCGACGCCTGCCGCGTCGCCCCGCCTTCGACGACGGCGTGCAGCTTCGTGAGCCCTGCGGCGCCCAACTCGTCGCGGAGGGCTTCGGCTTCGCCGACCGGCCCGGCCACGACGAGCGCATCGACCGCCGGGTGCCGCTCGAAAACCTCCAACGTGCGGACGAGCACGGGCGCGCCGCCGAGCGTGCGGAACTGCTTGCGCGGCGCGTCCGCGCGTCCGCCCATCCGCCGCCCCACCCCGGCGGCCGGAATCACGACGGCGACGCTTCCTTCGGCCATGGCCTCCTCAAACGAGTAAGGGCGACCGGCCGGTCGCCCTTACGGTGAACGTGGCAGCGTGGCCTTAGACGATGATCATCGCGTCGCCGAACGAGAACAGACGGTACTCCTGCTCGACGGCCTCGTTGTACGCGTGCATCATCAGCTCGCGGTCCGAGAACGCCGAGACCAGCATCAGCAGCGTCGACTTCGGCATGTGGAAATTCGTGATGAGCCGCTCGGTGATGCGGAACTCGTAGGGCGGGTAGATGAACTTGTCCGTCCAGCCCGTGCCCGACTTCAGCCCGCCGCTCGCCGAGATGCTCGACTCGAGAGCGCGCACGCACGTCGTCCCGACGACCGTGACCTTGTTGTCCGGCGACGCGAGCGCTTTGTTGATCGCGTCGCACTCGAAGTCCTCGACGCTGAAGTACTCCGAGTCCATCCGGTGCTTCGTGAGGTCCTCGACCTCGACCGGCCGGAACGTCCCGAGCCCGATGTGGAGCGTGACGGGGCAGACCGTGACGCCCTTCGCCTGCAGGTCGCCGATCAGCTCGGGCGTGAAGTGCAGCCCGGCCGTCGGCGCGGCGACGGCGCCGCGTTTCTCGGCGAACATCGTCTGGTAGCGCTCCTTGTCGCCGTCCTCGGCGTCGCGCTTGATGTAGGGCGGGATCGGCGTGTTGCCGATCTCGTCGATGAGGTCGTAGAGCTCCTCGCACGTGCCGTCGAAGATGAAGCGGATCGTCCGCCCCCGGCTCGTCGTGTTGTCGACGACCTCGGCGACGAGGCCGTTGTCGAAGTAGAGCTTGTTGCCGACGCGGATCTTGCGGGCGGGGTTGACGATCACGTCCCAGAGCCGGCTCTCGCGGTTGAGCTCGCGCAGGAGGAAGACCTCGATGCGGGCGCCGGTCTTCTCCTTATTCCCGAACAGCCGGGCCGGGAACACCTTCGTGTCGTTGACGACGAGCACGTCGCCCTCGTTGAAGTAGTCGACGATGTCGCGGAAGGTGCGGTGCTCGACCGAGCGCTCGGCGCGGTTCACCACCATCAGCCGGGCGCTGTCCCGCGGCTCGGCCGGGTACTTGGCAATGAGCTTCTTGGGGTACTCGTAGCCGAAGTCCGAGAGCTTTAGTGAGAGGGTGGGACGGAAGATGCGAGGCGCAGTAGCAACACTACTCATGCGATGGGGGGTGGCCGGTGGTCGGAGGCGCGAGGTCGGAGCGGGGCCGTTCAGCGTGAAGGCATCGTGAACCCCGACCCGAAGTCGGCCGCTAATATAATCGCGTTCCCAGGCGGCGCCAACCCCTCGCCCCGAAGCCGAGCGGATTGCGCCTCCGCGCCTCGAGCGCGTTTTTGGGAGGAAACGGGGCGTGCCGGACCTGGAGCGGGGCCGTATGCGAAAACGGTTTCACCGCGCCGGCAGCACCCGCCCCGTCACCTCCCCGAAACCGACGCGGTAGCCGTCGCCCTGCGCCCACCCGGTCATGGTGATGCGGTCGCCGTCGGCGATGAACTTCCGCTCCGCGCCGCCCGGAAGCCGAACGGGGTTAGCGCCGCGCCACGTCAGCTCCAGCATGCTCCCGTACGAGCCCTCGTCCTCGCCGCTGATCGTCCCGCTCGCGAGGAGGTCGCCGGGGCGCATGTTGCAGCCGTTGACGGCGTGGTGGGCGAGCTGCTGCTCCACGCTCCAGTAGAGGTACTTCGCGTTCGAGCGCGCGATCGTCGTCGGCGCGGTGGCGTCCTCGGGCTGGAGCGCGACTTCGAGGTGGAGGTCGTAGACCCGGTCGCCCGGTTGCTTGAGGTAGTCCAGCACGGGCGGGTTGCCGGCCTCTTCCGTCTGCGGCTCGCCGGGGAGGCGGAACGGCTCGAGCGCTTCGAGCATCACCACCCACGGGCTGACGCTCGTCGCGAAGCTCTTGCCGAGGAACGGCCCGAGCGGGACGTACTCCCACTTCTGGATGTCGCGCGCGCTCCAGTCGTTGACGAGCACGAGCCCGAAGATGTGCTCGCCGGCCTCGTCGATGGAGATCGGACGGCCGAGTTCGTTGCCGGGGCCGACGAAGAAGCCCATCTCGAGCTCGAAGTCGAGCAGCCGGGAGGGGCCGAAAACCGGCGGCTCGTCGTCGCTGGGCTTGAGCTGCCCGTGGGGGCGGACCACGTCGGTCTCGCTCACGACGACGGACGACGCCCGTCCGTGATACCCGACGGGGAGGTGCAGCCAGTTCTCCTTGAGGGCGTTCTCTTTCCCCCGAAACATCGTCCCGACGTTCGTGGCGTGCTGCCGCGACGAGTAGAAGTCGGTGTAGTCGCCGACGTGGGCGGGCAGCAGCATCTCGACGTCGTCGATCGAGATGAGGGCCTGGTCGCGGAGGGCTTCGTCGTCGCGGAGCGTCGTGGTGTCGTGGCGGAGCAGGGCCTGCACGGTCCGCCGCGCCTCGCGCCACGCGGGCCGCCCGAGCCCCATGAACAGGTTCAGCGACGACTGCGAGAACGGCCG
>CAYTJT010000297.1:0-4240 GCA_964438105.1 uncultured Rhodothermales bacterium
GCGACCCACCGGCCCCGCCCTCACCGCCAGCTCGTGCGTTGGCTATCTTTGCGAGCGAGCGCCCTTTGCGCGCGAGCCCCCTCCGCACGTCACTTCCTTTTCTCACCCCACTACGACCCATGTCCACCTACGCAGTCATCATGGCCGGCGGCGTCGGCAGCCGCTTCTGGCCGCGCAGCCGGCAGGACGCGCCCAAGCAGTTCCTCGACGTGTTCGAGCAGGCTTCGCTGATCCAGAACACGTTCGCCCGGCTGCAGCCGCTCGTCCCCGCCGAACGCTGCTACGTGGTCACGAACGAGCGCTACGTCGGGCAGACGCGCGACCACCTGCCCGCGGTGCCGGAAGCGAACATCCTCGCCGAGCCGGCCAGCCGCAACACCGCCCCGGCGATCGCCTTCGCCGCCGCCCACCTCCACGCCCTCGACCCCGACGCCACCCTCGTCGTGCTACCGGCGGACCACGTCATCCGCAACGTGGCGGCCTTCCAGAACGTGCTCGAAGCGGCCATTGCGAAAGCGGCCGAGCCCGACGCCCTCGTCACGATCGGCATCGAGCCGACGCATCCGGAGACGGGCTACGGCTACATCCAGTATGCCGACGAGGGCGCCGGGGAAGAGGAGCCGACGGCCCACCCCGTCCGCACGTTCGCCGAGAAGCCCGACCTCGCCACGGCCGAGCGCTTCCTCGACTCGGGCGACTTCCTGTGGAACAGCGGGATGTTCATCTGGCGCACCGACTCGATCCTCAGCCACCTCCAGCGCCACCTCCCCGACGTCCACGCCGCCTTCGAGCCCGTCGAACAGGCCGTGCGCTCCGGCGACGCCGACGCCGTCGAGAGCGCCGTCGCCGCAGCCTTCCGCCGCACGCCGAAGATCTCGGTCGACTACGGCGTGATGGAGCCCGCCGCCGCCGACGGCCACGTGCATGTCGTGCCGGGCTCGTTCGGGTGGAGCGACGTGGGCGACTGGCGCGCGGTCTACGAACTGCTCGACAAAGACCAGGCGGGCAACGCCGTCGAGGGTCACGTGATCGTCCACAACACGAGCCGGTGCTACGTCCGCAGCCAGGACCGGCTGATCGTGCTCGTGGGCGTCCACGACGCCGCCGTCGTCGACACCGGGGATGCCGTGCTCGTCTGCAACATGGAGTCCACGCAGCAGGTGAAGAACATCGTGGACTATCTCGGCTCGCACGGGCTGGAGGAGTACGTGTAGAGACCCACCGCCGTCCGACGCGCGCGAAAGCGGAGAGCGACCGAGGGCTCTCCGCTTTTTGTTTACGGTCACTTCACTCGGCGATCGCATCTCCTCCGGTGCGCGACCGCTAAACCGCGAGGGTGCGACGGCCGGGTCAACTTCACCGTTTGATCATGCAACTCGCGGGAGAAGGTGACGTAGGAGTCGCCGAGTGACCGACCAGTCACTTTGTGACTAACCGTCCACCTTCTGCGCTCTGATGACCACCGCCACCCTCTCCCGCCGGGACCGCGAGCGCCGCGAGCGCCGCCGCGCCATGCTCGACGCCGCCCTCGTTGTGTTCGCCGAAAAAGGCTACGACGGCGCCACGCTCGACGAGATCGCCGAGCGGGCCGAGTTTGGGAAGGGGACGCTCTACAACTACTTCCCCGAGGGGAAAGAGGCCATCCTCTTCGCGCTCATCGACGAGGTGTTCGAGGGCATGACGACGCTGATCCGCGACCACTTCGCCGAAGCCGAGGCGTTGCCCATCCGCGAGGCGTTCCGCGGCCTCATCGGCCGCCTCCTCCACCACTTCACGGTGAATCAGGAGACGTTCTTCCTCCTCATCAAAGAGGCCCAACGGCTGATGCTGACCGCGCACGAGCAGGTCGCCGCCCTCCACCACCACCGCGACCGCTCGATCGACGCGCTCGTCGGGCCCATCGAGCGCGCGATGGAGGCCGGAGAGATCCGGCCGCTGCCGCCGCACGCCGTCGCCCACACGCTGCTCGGGAATGTGAAGGGCTACCTCATGTATGCCTGCCCCCGCCCCGGCTGCGAGGCCGACGACGCCTTCGGCTCGCTCGACGACGCCACGGACTTCATCACCACGATGCTTTTCGACGGGCTGCTGCCCCGTGACTAAACGCTGTCACCACAGCCCCTTAGTCTGCGACAGCCTCTCCACCTTCGTTTCTATGCAACGCCTCTCGCTCGCCCTCGCCTTGCTGTTCGCTGCAGCCCCCGCCGCAGCCCAGGCCCCACCCCTCGCCGGACCTGCCGCCGTGCCCTCCGCCGCCGAGACCGAAGGCCCCGCCCTTTCGCTCTCGCTGGAAGACGCGATCCAGATCGCGCTGGAACGGAACTATACCATCCGTACCGCCGCGCTCGACGTCGCGAACGCCACGGCGCAGGTCCGCGAGGCCTGGGGGCAGGTCCTCCCGAGCGCCGACGTGTCGAGCTCGTACACGCGCAACGTCGTCGAGGCCAACCCGTTCGCGGGCTCCGACGCCGGCGGGCTCTTCGGCGCGCTCGGCTCGATCGATTGGCTCGCGTTCAACGAGGACGCCCGCACCGACGGCGACCCGACGACGGACCCGATCTCGCTCGTGGAGTTCCGCGAGCGCCAGCAGCAGGGGTTCGAGAACGCCGGCATCGCGATCGACGGCGGCGACAACCCCTTCGGCGTGGCGAACCAGTTCCAGAACTCGCTCTCGATCTCGCAGACGCTCTACAACGGGGCCGCCTTCGCCGCGATCAAGGGCGCGCAGAGCCTGAAGGACATCAACCAGGCCGTGCTCACGCAGCGCCAGCAGGAGACGATCGACGCCGTGCGCGAGTCCTACTACGGCGCGCTCCTCGCCCAGCAGCAGGTGGCCGTGGTGCGCGCGAGCGTGGCGCGGACGGAGACCACCCTCGACGAAACGTCGCGGCGCGTCGCGCAGGGCGTCCTCCCGAAGTTCGAGCGGCTCACGGCCGAGGTCGAGGTGTCGAACCAGCGGACGCAGTTGATCGAGGTGGAGAACGCGGCGGTGTTGGCGAAGAACAACCTCCTCTTCCAGCTCGGCCTGCCGGTGACGCAGAACCTCGCGCTCGTCGGCGACCTCGACCTGCCGGACGACACGTTCCTCGAGACGGTCTCGTTCGACGACGCCCTCGCGACGGCGTTCGAGCGCCGGCCCGACCTCGAACAGGCCCGCCTCGCGATCGACCTCCAGGAGGTGCAGCGCAACATCACGCGGTCCGAGTACGTCCCGAACCTGAGCGCGTTCGCGAACCTCAGCTACATCGGTAACGTGCCCGACGACCGCACGACGGCGATCCAGGGCGCCGACCCGAACGACCCCTTCGCCGTCACGTCGAACTCGCGCGGCTTCTTCGACGACGCCTACTGGAATCCGACCGTGGCCGTGGGCGTGCGGCTGAGCTGGAACCTCTTCAACGGCTTCCAGACGAGCTACCGCGTGCAGCAGAATACGATCGCTGTGCAGCAGGCGGAGATCGCCCTTGAGCAGGCCGTGCAAGCCGCGGCGCTCGACGTGGAGCGCGCGCTCCGCAACATCGCCTCGGCGCGCCAGCGCATCCAGGGGCAGGAGCAGACGGTGCGCACCGCGCAGACCGCCTACGAGTTCGCCTCGGAGCGGCTGAGCATGGGCGTCGCCACGCAGATCGACGTCCGCCTCGCCTCGACGCAGCTCGACCAGGCGCAGCTCGCCTACCTCCAAGCCGTCTACGACTACCTCGTCGCCCGCAGCGACCTCCAGCGGGCCGTCGGCGTGGTCCTCCCCGAGCCCATCGGGACCGACCGCGACGTGACGCTGACCTCCGCCCAATGACCCCTCAGGTGACCGTCCTCCACGCCTCCGGCCCGTACGGGCACGATGCATCGTGCCCCTACCCTCGCCCCATCGCCTCCGAAGCCATGACTCCTTCCCTCTCCGACATGATCGCGCGGCTCACCCTCGGCTATCGCCTCGCCGCGGCCGTGCTCGTCCTCCCCATGCTGCTCGCGCTCTCGGCGTGCGGCGGCGACGCGGCCGAGCCCGAGCCGGAAGCCACCGAGGCCGTCGAGTCCGCGGCGACGCCCGTCGAGGTCGTCCGCATCGACCGCGCGACGTTCCGCGACGTGATCGAGCTGACCGGCACCGTCGAGGCGCCGGACGACGCGACGCTCTCGGCCGAGACGGCGGGCACGCTGACGGCCCTCGCCCCGCTCGGCACGACGGTGCGGCGCGGCGCGGCCGTCGCGCAGATCAACGCGACGATGGGGCAGGCCGGCGTGG
>CAYTJT010000298.1:0-4222 GCA_964438105.1 uncultured Rhodothermales bacterium
CGGTCACGTCGTCGCCCCAGCGCATCGGGCGGCGGTTGTCGGGGTCGTTCGCGCCGGTCATCCCGATCTCGTCGCCGTAGTAGATCGTCGGGACGCCGGGCGTGGTGAGGAGGTAGGCGAGGTAGAGCTCGGCGAGGCGGTAGCTGTCGGCGTCGTCCACGCGGATGTCCGTCGTCCAACCGACCTCTTTGTCGTCGGGCGCGTCGCGGTCGATGTCGCCGTCGGCGTAGGCGAGGAATCGGGCCTTGTCGTGGGAGTCCATGAGGTTGCCCATGACGTGGTCGGGGCCGTAGACGTCGAGCGTCCGCTGCATCTCGGCGTCGAGCACGGCGAAGTCGGCCGCGTCGTCGAGGAAGACGTACTTCGCGGTGTCGTAGAGGTTGAAGTTGAACTGCGCGTCGAGCTGGCCCGGCGTGACGTAGCTGGCGATGAGGTCGTACGAGCCGAACGTCTCGCCGATCTGGTAGAGCGGGGCTTCGCCCGCGGCGACGCGCACCGAATCCACCGCGCGCAGCTTCTGCGTGAGCGTCCGCCAGAACCGGTTCGGGATGTGCTTGACGGCGTCGTGGCGGAACCCGTCGGCCCCGCTCGTCTCGATCCACCACACAGCGTTGTCGGTCATCGCCTCCAGCGCGGCGTCGTTGCCGAAGTCGAAGCTCGGGAGGTAGGGCTCGAACCACGTCGTGAGGCGCTGCTCGTCCCAGAGCCGGAGGTTTTTCCGCCCGTCGGGGAGGTCGAGCGTGCCGAACCAGTCGCGGTGGTTCTGGAAGAACGGGTGGTCCTCGTGCGTGTGGTTGGCGACGAAGTCGAGGAGGACGCGGATGCCGCGCGCCTGCGCCTCGTCGATGAGCGTTTGCAGGAGGGCCATGTCGCCGAAGCGCTCCTCGACGCGCTCGGGGTGCGTCGGCCAGTAGCCGTGGTAGCCGGTGTAGGTGCGGTGCGGCGGCGGGTACTCGCGGTGCGCGCGGTCGGTGTTCTCGATCACGGGCGAGAGCCAGAGCGTGTTCACACCGAGGTCGTCGAAGTAGCCGTCGCGGAGCTTCTCGAGGATGCCCGCGAGGTCGCCGCCGTGGTAGTTCGCGCGCGCGGCGATGGGATCGAGGTTCGGGGCATCGGGGACGGGGCGGGAGTTGGACGGGTCGCCGTCGTGCCAGCGGTCGATCATGATCTGGTAGATCGCGGCGTCGCGCCACGCGAAGCCGTCGTCGAGCGCGCCGTCGCGGAGTTGGACCGACGCGAAGCGCGTGGCGAGGCCGTCGTCCTCGGCGACCGCGACGCGCAGCACGCCGGTGTCGCCGGGCTCGACGCGGACGGTAATTCGGTCGCCGTCGATCTCGATGAGCGAGGGCTCGAGCGGCCGGTTGTCGAGGAGCGCGATCACTTCGCTCGGCTGCGGCTCGGCCGGTTGCCCACCCCGTTCGTACGCGAACGTCATCGCCCCGCCGTCGCCGCCGAGGAGGTGGAGCGCCGCCGTCTCGTCGAAGCGCGGCGGCACGATGAGCACGTTGTTCGTCCCGCCGAGCCCGTTCGGCACCGTCTCCGGGTTCGACGGGTCGAGCGGCTCACCGAAGGTGCCGTCCGGCGCGACGGTGTAGAACTTGTACTCGTAGCGACCGGGCTCGACGGCCACGGTCGCCTCGTGAACGCCGTCGCCGTCGGGGTCCGTCATCGGGTCGCGCGTGCGGCTCCAGTCGTTGAACTGCCCGATGAGGTGGACGCTCGCGACGGGCTCGGGGGGATCGAACCGGAACGTCCGCTCGGCGAGGACGACGGCGCGGACGGGGAGGGCGAGCGTATCGGCACCGACGGTGAACGGGACGAGGCCGAGCCCCTCGAAGCCCGGCCGCGCGGTGAGCGCGAGCGTGCCCGCCGCCGGGTCGTAGTCCGCCGCGACCTCGGGCGTGGACGCGAACGCGAGCGGCGCGTCGGTCACGACGAAGTCGGCGACGGCAAGCGTGTCGGGCGTCCCGGCGACGAGCGGGACGGGGCGGATCGGGCGGTCCTGCGCCGCGGCCGGCGCGGCGAGTAGTGCGAGCGCGGCGAGGAGCGCGAGGACGAACGGGCGGGCGGAGCGGGGCATCGGCGGCGGGCTCGGGTGGACGCCGAAGATAGCCCGCCCGACCGCCGCCGGCCCAGCTCAGTGGTTGCGGAGCGCGTCGATTAACTCATCTTTCGTCATGTCCGAGCGCCCCTCGATGCCGACCTCTTTGGCCTTCTGGTAGAGCTCGTCCTTCGTGCGGTCCTCGTACGTGCTGCCCTTGCCGCCTCGCTGGGAGGGGCTCTGCGAGTCGTTCGCCTGCGCGTTCGCGATGCGGGCGGCCTTCTCTTTCGAGGCGCCCTCGTCGCGGAGGGATTCGTAGGTGTCGTCGTTCTTGATCTGATTGCCGTGGTCTTTAGCCATGATAGGGAGGGGTTGAGATGAGAGGGGCATTATTCGTCGAGGCGGGGCGGGCGGCGGAGCTTTTTCTTCTCCGCCCGCTTGCGCTTGGCCTCGGCCCGACGGCGCTTCGACGCCTTCGTCGGTTTGGTTTTGACGCGGCGAGGCGGCTCGAAGTTCAGCCGCTCGATGCGGCGGCGCAGCTCGGCGAGCGCGAGGCGCTTGTTGCGGTGCTGGCTCCGCTCCTGCTGGCTCGTCACCACGATCCCCGTCGGGCGGTGGCGGAGGCGGACGGCGCTCTCGGTCTTGTTGGCGTGCTGGCCGCCCTTGCCGCCGGAGCGGAACGTGTCCACGTCGCACGCGGCGAGGAGGTCGTCGTCGGTGTCGGGGATGCGCGGCACGAGCGTCAGGACTGGGGACCACGGTCGGGGATGAAGCGTGCCTCGACCCAGTCCAGCACGCGGAGCACGAACACGACGAGGAGCGTCGCGCCGACGGCGAGGACGTAGTGCCCCTCGGCCACGGCGATGCCGATGGGCGCGACGACGAGGAGCGTGGCGGCCGTCGTCATCCCGCGCGCGACGTTCCTGTCCGGGTCGCGGAAGACGGCCCCGGCCCCGACGAACGAGACGCCGACGACAATCGCCTGCACGATGCGGACGGGGTCGGCGCCGAGGGCGCTATCGGCGAGCCCGGCGTCCTGCCAGATCGGGGCCGTCGTGAGCACGACGAGCTGGCTCGTCTTGACGAAGAGGGCGGCGGCGAAGCAGACGAGCATGTTCGTGCGGAGCCCGGCCCACTTCCCGGCGAGCTCGCGCTCGAGCCCGATGACGCCGCCGCAGACGAGCGCGAGCGCGCACTCCGCCAGCATCACGAGGTCGGAGGAGAGGTGGGTGAGCATGGGAGAGGAGCAGCGTGGGAGGAGGGTTAGAGGTACGCGCCACCCCGGCTCCCGTTCGCCGCCTCACCCGCCGATCCAGCGCGTCGCCAGGAGGAGCCCGGCGTAGGCCGCCGCGCCGAGCGCGAACGGCCAGAACCGGCTCTCGCGCTCCTCGGGCAGCTCCTCCTTCAGCACGTTCAGGATCACCCCGCCGCCGAGGAGCGCGAGGAGGACGACCACGAACGCCTCTCGGACCTCGACGAGCGCGCCGAGCGCCCAGCCGCCGAGCACGGCCGCCGCCAGCACCCACCGCCCGTGCCGGTCGTACTGGTGCTTGTGGTGCTGCCGCAGCCCGTAGTCGTTCACGAAAAAGTGGAGGCCCATGGCCGTGGCGAAGAGGGGCAGCGTCGCCGTCGTCCGGCCCTCGCCGTGGAGGAGGAGGTAGCCGATGATCACGTTGTAGAGTCCGAACGTGACGACGTGCAGCCAGAACACGGCGGGCTCCGTCGTGTCGTCCTCCTCCCCGTCGCGGGAGGTGAGGGCCGCGCGCTCCAGCCCGTAGAACGCGGCGAGCCCGAGGAGCGCGACGAGCCAGACGTGCGTCTCTACGAACGCGAGTGGGGCCGCCTCGCCGAGCGCCGCCTGCCCCGCCGCGAGCTCCGGCAAGAGGTGGAGGAAGACGTAGGCCACGCTCGCCCCGCTCGCCCCCGAGAGCCACGACGAGCGCGGGATCACGTCGAGAAAGCGGAGCCGCCCGGCGAAGAGGTGGATCGCCGCGAGGCCGAGGGCGAGGCCGAAAGCGAGCAGGGGCACAGGACCGCAGGTGGGCTCTACGAGCCGCCCCCGCCCATCACCGCGATCCGGACGCGGCGGTTCTGCTGCCGGCCCTCCGGCGTCGCGTTCGAGGCGAGCGGGTGGTACTGCGAGAGCCCGACGACCTCCATCATCGCGCCGTCGAGGTTGTG
>CAYTJT010000299.1:0-4184 GCA_964438105.1 uncultured Rhodothermales bacterium
GGGTAGAGGAGCTGAACGGTCTTGATGTCGCGCCGGCCCCAGCGCCGGTCGGGGATCGTGATGACCGACATGCCCGCTGCCGCCGCCGGGTTGTCGGCAAGACGCTTTTCCTGAGTGAAGAGGACGACGGTCGGTTCGGCGTCCGGGTAGGCGAAGTCGCGGTCGGCCGCCCCGCGGGTGATCTGGAGATAGACCATTCCCTCGTCGAGATCGTTGCGGCGCAGGAGCTCGCGGTGGACCTCGAGAAGCTCGTCGCGGCCGAGCGGCGCCCGCATGTCGAGTTCGGCGAGCGACCGCTCGAGCCGCGCCGCATGGCCCGCAAAGTCGATGAGCCGGCCGCCGATGACCGACGTCACCTCGTAGACGCCGTCGGCGAAGAGAAAGCCGCGGTCGAAGACCGAGACCCGCGCCTCGGTCTCGGGGACGTAGTCGCCGTTGACGTAGACGGTGCGCATGGCTCCGGCCCTCCCTGTACCGCCCGCGTCCTTAGCCCGGCCTGGCGGCCGACAGAAGCCCCCGCCGGCGGCTCATCGCGCCCCGGTCGCGCGATCGATGGCAGCCACGGTGTCGCGGTAGAGGCGCTCGGCCCGAGGCATGGTGCCGCCGACACAGGTCAGCCCCATCTTCCCGTAGCTCGAGAGCGCGGCCATCATGTGGAACGCCACCCCCTCCTGACGGATGGCGTTGAAGTGCAGGCCGTTCTCGACGGCGATGTCCACGAGATCATCGGGCGTCAGACCGCGGTACTGCGGCGCCTGCAGGTTGTCCGACGCGTAGTAGCAGAGCGACCGGCCGGAAAGCGAATGGTAAACCCCCGTCGCCGGCTCGTAGGCCCCGTTCGTCAGGTGCTGCAGCATCAGGAACGGGTGCGTGGTTCCGCCCTTGCGCAGGTTGATCTCGAGCGCGTAGTGCGTCCAGCCGTCGCCCTCGGGCACGGAGATGAAGTCGATCCCGAACCGGCCGAGGACGCCCTCCCGCGCGAGGATCTCGGCTGCACCCTGCCCCGCCTCCTGGATCGCCAGGCGATAGGCCTTGTCGGCGGGAAAGCGGCATCCCTCGAAGACCTGCTCCGAGAGGCCGCCGGTGACCTGGTCGTGGGTCGAGACGACGGTGAGGTCGCCCAGCGGATCGACACGGTACTGCACCGATGGGGTCCGCTTGCCGCGCCCCTCGACGAAGGCCTCGACGATGCCGCCCATGTCCCCGAGCTTGGCCTCGAAGACCGCCCAGTCGAGATCGCGGGCGACGAAGTCCAGCCGTGGCAGCCGGTCCCGGATCCAGGCCTCGAGGCCGTCCCCCTCGGGCGCGCCGTCGAAGCCGAAGATGGCGTTGCCCTCGCCCGAGAACCCGTCGTTGAGCTTGACCACGGCACGCCCGAGGCTCGGGTTGCGTGCCTTCACCGCGGCGAGCGCACCGGCCACGTCGCCCGCGTCGCGCAGGTCCTCGGCGCCGTCGGGCACGGCGATCCCCGCCCGCTTGAAGATCGTCCGCGCACCGCTCTTGGTGCCGAGGTGGCCGAGCGCCGGGTCGCAACCGTAGAGCGGGATGCCGAGCTGCACCGCCAGCGCCTGCTCGTGCCGGGTCACGTTGAAGCAGGTGAGGTGCGCGCGCGACGGGTCGCCGATCTCGCGCCGCAGCCGCCCGAGCATCCGCGGCCGCGCCAGGATCTTCTCGGTCAGCGACACCGGGGTGTCGTCGTAGCACGTCATCAGGCTGAGGCGTCGCCGCGCGTGGTCGTGCGGGATCCCCTCGAGGAGGTGCAGGTAGTAGTCGACGACCGGCCCCGGGATCGGCTGGCTGGTGAGATAGATCACCCGCGCCCGCGGATACCGCAGCAGGAACAGCAGGCAGAGAAGCCGCTGCTCGTAATGGATGGCGCCGGTGATCCTCGCGAGGATCTCGGCGTCGAGCGTTAGGCTCGGCAGGATCACGACGGTGCGCGGCGCCAGCGGATCGTCGACGAGCGCGCCGAACTGGTCTGGAAAGGCCGCCTGCAGACGGGCGAACTCGTCCGCCAGAGTGTCGTCCGCCTCGGGCGGATGCGCGCGGGCTGCTGCCGGCTCGGTCATGGGCGCGCCTCGAACCTCCCTCCTGCATCCGGGCGCGGACCGCGCCCCGGACGACGCTAGCGCAAACCGGGAAAGGCGGTCGACCGTCCATCGCGGGGCCGCGCCGGGTTTGAGACAACTCGACGGATTCCGCGCTCGCCCGGTGAGGGTCCGCTAACTACCGCGCAGCCTTCATGCCGCGGCATTCACGAGCGGGCGGGTTGGAGCCATGACGGACGCAAGCGGCGACAGCGATCTCGGGTCCATCGCGTGGACGGGGAGCGACGAAAGGGACCGGCTCGTCCTGCAGACCGAGTTCAACTGGTCCACAGATCGCGATGTGGCGTCGTGGCTGGCCGACGCGTCGAGGGCGCGGGTAATCGACGCACGCGCCGGCGACGACATCATATCGACGGGCTTCGGCGACGACATCATCTTCGGCGGGGCCGGCGACGATATCCTCAGCGGCGGTGACGGGTCGTCATTTCGTTCGGCGCACAACCATCCGGTTCTCGACCTGAAGCACTACTTCGGCGGCAACGATACGCTCATCGGTGGTGCCGGCAACGACACGCTGAACGGCGAGGACGGGGCCGACCTGCTGCATGGCGGCGGTGGCAGCAACGTTCTCGACGGCGGCTCTGGCGACGACCTGCTCGACGTGCGGCTGGCGACGATCCTGCGCGACTGGGCGGGCAGCGAGCCTGTGGCGGGCTGGATAGCGGCGAAGCGACTGGCGACCGACGTGCTGCGAGGCGGCAGCGGCGACGACCGCCTCGAGGCGAGCTACGGGTCGGACGAGCTCTGGGGCGGGCGCGGCGACGACGTGCTGAACGCCCGCGACGGCGACGACCTGCTCGACGGCGGCGATGGCGACGACGTGCTGCGCGGCGGCCGGGGCGCCGACACACTGCGCGGCGGCGATGGCAGCGACGTGCTCTACGGCGGCCGCGGGAACGACACGCTGGACGGCGGCACCGGGCGCGACACGCTGCGGGGCCATGGCGGGGACGACGTGCTCGACGGCGGCGGCGAGCGCGACGTCCTGTTCGGCGGCGACGGCGACGACGTCATGGACGCAGGCTCGGGCGACGACTGGGTCGACGGCGGGCTCGGCGACGACGTGATCGATCTCGGGCCGGGCGACGACTACGTGACGGCCGTTCCGGGCCGGCTCGACGGCAACGACCGCATCTTCGGCGGCTCGGGCGACGACGTCATCTTCGGCGGCAGCGAGCAGGACGGATACTGGCACGACATTTACGGCGACGGCTACGAGACGGTCTGGCGCAGCCGCGGGGGCGACGAGATCGACGGCGGACCGGGTAACGACCGAATCGACGGCGGACGCGGCGACGACACCCTGAGGGGCGGCTCGGGCGTCGACACGTTCGTGTTCCGCGACGGAGCCGGGCGCGACGTGATCACCGACTTCACCGAGGTCGACATCCTGCTCGTCCGCCGTGCGGATGGTTCGGGGTGGATGACCCATCAGGCGTTGGCCGACAAAGTGTACACCGTTCACTACAACTATTATGGCGAGGAGCATCAGGACCCCGGCGTCTTTCTCGATCACGCGGGCGGCCGCATCGAATTCGAGGCAGACGAGGCCACGGTGCGGGAGTTCCTGCTGACCTAGCCCCAGAGCGCCGGCTCGGGCGGGTGGACGCCCGCCGCGTCGTAGCAAAGCGGCGGATCGCGGTCGCGGGCGAGCAGCAGCGGGCCGTCGAGGTCGGTGACGACAGCGCCTTGGGCGAGCAGAACCGCCGGCGCCATGGCCAACGACGAACCGACCATGCAGCCCACCATGACGCCCAGGCCCGCCGCCCGTGCCGCGTCCCGCAGCGCCAGCGCCTCGGTGAGGCCGCCGGCCTTGTCGAGCTTGACGTTGACCATGTCGTACTTGCCCGCAAGGCCGGGCAGCGATGCCCGGTCGTGGCAGCTCTCGTCGGCGCAGACGGGGACCGGCCGGGGCAGTCCGCGGAGTCCGTCGTCCTCCCCGGCCGGCAGCGGTTGCTCGACAAGCTCGACGCCGAGACGGGCGAGGTGCGGGGCAAGGTCGGCGTAGACCTCCGCCGTCCACCCCTCGTTGGCATCGACGACGAGGCGTGAGGCGGGCGCGCCCTCGCGAACCGC
>CAYTJT010000300.1:0-4162 GCA_964438105.1 uncultured Rhodothermales bacterium
CGTCGGGGCGTCGTCCGTCGGGGCGTCGTAGGGGCGACCCTTGTGGTCGCCCTCGGGCGGGCACCAGGCCCGCCCCTACGACACGCCGTGGGCGGGTCCCCCGTGGGCGGTGATGTTGGCGGGGCATCGTCATGCGTCGGCGAGGGCGCGGACGGCGTCGAGCGTGTCGATCTCGCCGACGGGCTTGTCGTCGCGCAGGCGGACGATGCGCGGGAAGCGCAGCGCGTACCCGCTCTTGTGCCGCTTCGAGACCTGCACGCGGTCGAACGCGATCTCGACGACGACCTCGGGCTCGACGATCCGGACGCGGCCGTGCGCGAACGTCTGCAGCGTGTGCTCCCGGAACCACTCCGTCAGCGCCGCGAGCTCGGCGTCGGTCAGCCCGGAGTAGGCCTTGCCGACGTTCAAGAGCGTGTCGTCGTCGTCGCTCGCGCGGACGGCGAACGTGAAGTCCGAGAGCAGCTTGTTCCGCCGCCCGCTCCCGACCTCGACGCTCGTCACGACGCAGTCGAGCGTGGCGAGCGCGCGCTTGACCTTGAGCCAGTCGCGCCCACGCCGGCCGGGTTTGTAGACCGAGTCGCGCGCCTTCGCCATCAGCCCCTCGTTGCCGCGGTCGCGCGCCGCCTCGAACGCGGCGTCGAGCGCGTCGCTGAACCCGGGCGCGCCCGCGTCGAAGACCTGAACGTGCGAGCGGCGCAGAGGGCCGTCGTCGGAGAAAGAAAGCTGGTCCAAGCGGCGCTGCCGCTCGTGATACGGGAGGTCGAGCAACACGTCGCCGTCGGAGAAGAGCGCGTCGTAGACGACGTACGCGACGGGTACCTCGGCTAGTATCTCGTCCGACACCTTTTTCCGGCCGAGCCGCTTCTGCAACGCCTGAAACGGCCGCACCCGAGCACCCTCGACGGGGACGATCTCGCCATCGAGGATCACGCCGCCGGGCGCGGCCTCGGCGAGGGCGGCGAGCGGAGGGACGAGGTCGGGGAACGAGGCGGTGATGGCGTCGAGCGTGCGCGAGAACAGGGCGACGCGGGCCGCGCCGTCGGTCACGCCGTGCAACGACTCGTCGCCGGGGTCCGGCGCAATGTGGGCCTGGGCGCGGATGCCGTCGAACTTGTCCTCGATGGCGAAGCGGCCGGGCAGGTGGCGGGCCACGTCCTCGTTCGTCTCGGCGGCCGTGGCGAGCATGAACCCGAGCGGGTGGAACAGCCGCATCGCCGCGTCGCCGAGCCGGTCGTGCCGGGCGAGGAGCGCCGTCTCGCCGAGGTCGCCGGTGAGCATGTTCGCCCGCTGCACCGCGCCGACGGGGTGCCCGTAGCGCCGCGCGAGCGCCGACTCGACGCCGCCCTCCTTCAGCCCGATGCGCAGCTCGCCCGCGAGCAGCTTGACGAGGACCTTCGCCTCGACCGCATCGGCGCGGCGCAGGATGCCCTCGACGGCCGCCGCCTTCTTTTTCGTCCCGCGCGTCTGGGCGAGGTCGTCGAGAAACGCGTCGACGTCGTCGAGCGTCAGTCGCGGCGTGGCGGGCGCGTGCTCGGCGAAGGCCTCTTCGGCCACGTCGCCGGGGTCGCCGAGCGCGACGAGGCGGGGCTGGAGGTCGTCGCGCGTCGTCCCCGCCACGGCGGCGACGGCGCCCAGGAGCGCGGCGTAGCCGACGTTGACGGTCCGCTGATCGCTGAGGGGGAACGGCCGGGCCGCGATCCACCGCGCGGCGCGGCCCAGGTCGCCGTCGTCGAGCGTGTCGAGGTAGGCGCCGAGCCGGTCGGCCTTGTCGTTGCGGCCGGAGAGCGCGGCGATCGCGTCGGCCGTCGCGGCGAAGTCACGGAAAGGGGCGGGCATCATTTAACACGGGCTGTCGTTGCGAGGAGCCCCGGAGCCGGGGCAGGCTCCGCGACGCGGCGACCTCGAAGGGCTCGGCGGAGCCCATCCCCAGACGAGAAGGCGAGGAGAGGAGAGGTTGCCGCGTCGGCCTGACGGCCTCCTCGCAACGACGGAGTGGTATTCAGGCATCGGCGTCCTCCACGGCCTCTTCGGCCCACGCGTCGTCGGGCGGGCGGCGGTCGCGGTGCGGGTTCGGTGGCTTGACGTCGATGGACGTGCCCTGGCAGGTCGGGCAGAAGTAGATGATCCGCTTTTTCTCGACCGTCTCGCCGGTCTCGTCGTCGGTCCACTCCCGCGTGCGCTGGTGCTTCTGGCGGACGTAGTCGTCGCAGCGGAGGCACGGGAGGTTCGTGCGGCGGAAGACCCCGTGGCGCGTGTTGAAGTCCTTCGCGAAGGGCGAGTAGCGGAGGTCGCGGTCGGCCTTCATCGCGGCCTGATCCGCTTCCGTCGCCGTCCGGCCGCCGTGCTCGTAGGCGCGGCGGCAGAGCAGCGGGACGGTGTCGCCGAGGCAGTCGCGCTCGGCGCCGTCGAGCTCGCCGACGCGCCGCCACGGGTCGATGCGGCAGGCCCAGAGGATCTCGGCGCGGAGGTAGTTCCCGATCCCGGCGGCGACGGTCTGGTCGAGGAGCGCCGCGCCGATCGTGCGGTCGGGCTCGGCGTCGAGCCGGTCGAAAAAGGCGTCCGCGTCGAACGGCTCGTCGAGCACGTCGGGACCGAGGCGGCGCAGCCACGGGAGCGCGTCGTAGGGGTCGCCGGGGCCGACGTCGAACTTCGGCGCGGAGTAGAGGAGCGCCGCCGCGTCGTCGGTCACGATCCGGGCGCGCTCGCGGCGGTCCCGGCTGGCGACCGCCTCGTCGCCCGGTTCGCAGACCAGCCAGCGGCCCCACATCAAAAAGTGCGAGTGGAAAAAATAGCCGCCTTCGATAGCCCCGAGGAGGTGCTTGCCGTGCGCCCCCACCCGCTCGACGCGGCGTCCGACGAGTTCGTCCTCGTGCTCTTTCAGCCACGCCTTCGCGTCTTTCGTCCGCGCCCCGACGGCGCGGATGGGCCGACCGGCGAGGGCGGCGTGGAGGCGGTCCGCCGCGCGGCGGACTTCGGGGCCTTCGGGCATGACGGGAGAGGGGCAGGCGAGAGAGGGGGTGGGTCGTACCGCCGAGGCCGCTCGGGGTTCGGCGGGCGACCGCCGCTACGCCGCCCGGCGCTGCGCCCGCTCGGCGAGGTCGAGCAGGCGGTCGAGCGCGGCGTCGGAGATCTCGGGCGGCGTCCGCGTGTTCGGGACCGTGCCGAAGATGGCGAGCAGATCGCGCTCGGTGACGACGGCGGGGTCGTGCAACTCCAGCAGGCGCGGCGTGCAGGCGAGGAGCGTGGGGACGGCGGCGGCGCGGGCGATGCACGTCTCGTCCCACGCGTCGTCGTGGAGCTTGCCGTGGTGGAGCGTGAGCGGGACCGGCAGCGGCGGGTTGCCCTCGACGACGCAGTTGCTCGGGAGGCGGAGCCGTCGGGCGCGGTACCAGTCGGCGGCGGCGGCGTGCGTCTCGAACCGCTCCGCCACTTCGAGCACGGCGACGAGCCGCCAGTGCGGGAATCGAACCTCGCCCCACCGCCCTTTCGTCGTCGTGTACACGACGGTGTCGCCGGGCCGGAGACGGGGTGCGAAGTTGCGGCCGCGGCTGCTCGCGGTGATCGCGGGGTGCGGGTGCTCGAAGTCGGGCTCGCGGCGGCTGAGGCCGTTGACGAACGGCGGCAACCCGTACTTCACGACGGCTTTCCGCCCGCCCAACGTTTTGCACAGCGGCCAGTACGAGCAGAGGTAGATGCGGGCGTCGTCCATGCCCCGAAGCTCGCACCCGGCGCTGCCACCGCCGCGTCACGCCCTCACCGCCCCGTGCGATACGGCAGGCCCCACCAGTAGTACCCGTCGTGGAGCGAGGCCATCCAACGCTCGGCCTCGTCCGTCCGGCCCAGGTCGCGGAGCGCCTCGGCGCAGAGGAGCCGACCGAGGTGCTGTCCGTAGAGCGGGGAGGTCTGGCGGACGGGGAAGGGCAGCGCGAGCATCGCCGCGTCGAGCCGTTCGAGCGCAGCCTCGGAGCGCCCCGTTTCGAGGTCGGCGTAGCCCCGAAGCGTGGCCGCGAGCGACGCCGGGAATCGCCCGCCGCCGTCGAGCGACGCGGCCCGGTCCAGCGCCGCCGCCGGGTCGCCGAGCCGGAGATCGAGCAGGCCAAGAAGGTAGCGGCGCACCGCGCCGAGCTCGCCCTCGTGCTGCCCGTCGGAGAGCGCTGGCGGC
>CAYTJT010000301.1:0-4119 GCA_964438105.1 uncultured Rhodothermales bacterium
CAGGCGGCGGGCGCGGCCGTCGGGCAGAACCCGGTCCGGCTCGTCGTCCCCTGCCACCGCGTGCTCAGCGCCGACGGCGGGCTGACGGGTTTCGCCTCGGGCGTCGGGTCGAAGCAGTGGCTGCTCCGCCACGAAGGCGCTCTCCTGTTGTAATGCGTGATGCGTGCGTGATGCGTAATGCGTGAACTCAAACCCCGGCTCCCGATCTCCCCTCTCCCTCCCGCTTCCTCGACGCGATGACGCTGCTCCGCCCGCTCGTTCTGCTCGCCCTCCTCGTCGCGGGCTGTGCCGGCCCCCGGCCCGGGCCGCCGCCACCGGCGCCCGCCGAGGCCGGCGTCGATCCGCACTACGAGCGGGCCTACGCCGCGCTGCGCACCCACCCGGCCGTGCAGTCGTTCGCCGCGCAGCACCTCGCGCCCTCCGAGCCCCTCACGATCGAGGTGTCCCCCGAGCTCGTCCCGACCGACTACGCCCTGCTCGCCCCGGCCGTCGTACGGCAAGGCCCCGGCGCGACGGCGACGCTCGCGCGCCAAACTGCGGTGCGCGACTCCCTCGCCGCCCTCGCCGCCGCCGACCGCTTCGCCCCGGCGACCGACGACGCCCTCCCGCTCCTCTCGATGCGGCAGCAGCGCCCGCTCATGCTGTTCTTCAGCCGCGTGAGCAGCGACCGCCTCGCCGCGCAGCTCTACCCGAACCCGTACCGCCGCCGCGCCTACGACGCCGTCCGCGAGGGTGCGCCCGGGCTCGCCCTCCTCGTCGTGTTCGAGCGGGGCCGCGTGGCGCAGGTCTACGCCGAAGAGATCGCGCCTTAGCGTGGGCCGTAACGTGAGATTCAGCCGTCGGCGCGGCGCTCCACCCACAGCGTCACCGGCCCGTCGTTCGTGAGCCGCACGTCCATGTCCGCGCCGAAGACGCCCGTCGGCACGGGCCGCCCGAGGCGCTCGCCGAGCGCGGCGACGAACGACTCGTAGAGCGCCTCGGCCTGCTCCGGCGGGGCGGACTCGACGAACGACGGACGGTTGCCTTTGCGCGTGTCGCCGTAGAGGGTGAACTGCGACACCACGAGCGCCTCGCCGCCGACGTCGACGAGCGAGCGGTTCATCCGGCCCTCGTCATCGGGGAAGATGCGGAGGCCCGCGACCTTGTTCACCAGCCACGCGCGTTCGGTGTCGGTGTCGTCGCGGTGCACGCCGAGCAAAACGAGCAGGCCGGTCCCGATGGCGCCCGTCACCTCGCCGTCGACGGTGACGCTGGCTTCGCTAACGCGTTGGACGAGGGCGACCATGCCGGACTCCGGTGAGGCTTCGGTGAGACGGTGCCGCGAAAATACGCCGCGCCCCGACTCTTCCGGAAGAGCGCCCGCTCGGAGCCCTGCGTTCGAAATCGGCACGGAGAAATAGCCTCTGGTTTGTGCCGAGCCCCGGGCGTCTCGATCTTCCGGCCGTGATCGCCGTCGTCCTCCTCCTCTTCGCTCTCGCCGGCCCCGCTCAGGGTGGCGACGGCTGCTCGCCGTCTCTCGGCAGCGTGTCCGCCGGTCTAAGCGCGAGCGACATGGGCGGCGCGCCGTGTGACTCCCAGGCCCCGTGCCCCGCAGACGAGGGCTGCACCACGTGCGCTACGTGCTGCAAGGTGGCCGTGCGCACGCTCGTCGCAGAGGCCGCCCGGGCCGACGATCCGCCCGGCGTTCCCGTCGCGGTCTTCCCCCTCGCCGCCGCCGGCCCCCGTGGCTCCGTCTGGCACCCCCCGCGTGGCTGAGCGTCGCTCCCCGACGCCCCGGGCCGACCGGTAGCGATCGGCCCCATTCACGCCTTCTGCCCGACCTCCCCGACACCGCTTCCGCAGGGTTCTCTGCCCCCGAGCCGGCGCCGGGGACCAGCCACGCCCCCATGCCCTACCGCTTTCTCTCGCTCGCCCTGCTCGTCTTCATCGCTGCGAGCGGCCCCGCCTCGGCCCAGCACACCCTCCGCGTCCTCGTCACCGACGAGCACTCGGGCGCGCCGCTCCCCGGCGCGAGCGTCGTCCTCGAAGGGACCGACCTCGGCGCCGCCACGGGGCCCGACGGGCTCGCCGTCGTCACGGATATTCCCGGCGGCGAACAGACGTTCGTCGTCTCGTTCGTCGGGTTCGAGCCGGCCCGCCTCACGCTTTCGTTCCCGCTCGCCGCCCCCGAGACGCCCGTCGAGGTCGCGCTCGAAGAGGGGCACGACGAGATGGGTGAGGTCGTCGTCGGGGCGACGCGGACGAGCCGGACGATCGCCGAGATCCCGACGCGCGTCGAGACGATCGCCGGGGAAGAGATCGACGAGAAGATCTCGATGGACCCGTCGAACATCTCGATGCTCCTCAACGAGTCGCCCGGCATCGTGGTGCAGCAGACGTCGGCGGTCTCCGGGAATGCCTCGATCCGGATTCAGGGGCTCGACGGCCGCTACACCCAGCTCCTCAAAGACGGCTTCCCGCTCTACGGCGGGTTCTCCGGCGGGCTCTCGCTGCTGCAAGTCCCGCCGCTCGACCTCCGCCAGGTCGAAATCATCAAAGGCCCCGCCTCCACGCTCTACGGCGGCGACGCGATCGCCGGCCTCGTCAACCTCGTCTCGAAAACGCCGGGGCCGGAGCCGGAGCGCTCGCTGCTGGTCAACGCGACGAGCGCGGGCGGCCTCGACGCGGGCGCGTTCCTCGCCGCCCGCACCGAGCGGCTGGGCTACACGCTCCTCGCCTCGGGCAACCTCCAGCGGGCCTACGACGGCGACGACGACGCGTTCACGAACATCCCCCGGACGCGCCGCGTCACCGTCGCCCCGCGCGGGTACTACTATCCCTCCGACGCGACGACGCTGTGGGTCGGGCTCGCGGGGACGGTCGAGGAGCGCGAGGGCGGCGACGTGGCGGCGATCGAGGGGGATACCGGAATCCGTGAGGCGTTCGTCGAGCGGAGCGAGAGCCGGCGGCTGACCTCGCAGGCCCGCCTCGACCACGCGCTCGCTCCCGCGACGCTCACGCTCAAGCAGAGCACGAGCCTGTTCGACCGGAGCGTCGAGCTGCCGGGCTACCGGTTCGAGGGGACGCAGACGGCGACCTATTCCGAGGCCTCCGCGCTCGTCCGCTGGGGCGCCCACGACCTCGTCGCCGGGCTCGACCTCCGCACCGACGCCTTCGACCAGACCGGCGCCGACGGGCCGGAGCTGGACTACGCCTTCCTGACGGCGGGCGTGTTCGTGCAGGACACGTGGGACGCGACCGACCGCCTTGCCGTCGAGCTCGGGCTGCGCGGCGACCTCCATGACGCGTACGGGTTCTTCACGCTCCCCCGCGCCTCTGCGCTCTACCGACTCACCGACGCGCTCAGCGTCCGCCTCACCGGCGGGCTCGGCTACAAAGCGCCGACCGTCTTCCTCGAACCCTCCGAGGCGCGCGCCTTCGAGGGCGTCCTCCCGCTCGACGACGAGGTCGAAGCCGAGACCTCCTACGGCGGCACGTTCGACGTGAACCTCCAGACGACCCTCTTCGACCGCGTCTCGCTCTCGCTCAACCAGGCCGTCTACCTCACGCAGCTGGAGGACGCGCTCGTCCCCATCGCCGAGATCGACGCGCCGGAGGGGGGGCTGCTGCGCTACGGCAACGCCGCCGGCCCCGTCCGCACGCAGGGGCTGGAGACGAACGCGCGGTTCGGACTGGGCGACCTCAAGCTGTTCCTCGGCTACGTCTACCTCGACGCGAGCGCCGAGGGCGCCGAGGGCGAGCGGAGCCCGCTCGAACTCACCCCCGAACACAAGACGTACACCGTGCTCGTGTGGGAGCAGCACGGGCGCGGCCGGGTCGGGCTGGAGGCGTACTACACCGGCCCGCAGCGGCTCACCAGCGGCGAGCGGACGCCGGGCTACTGGGTGACGGGCGTGATGGCGGAGTGGCGCGTCGGCCCGGCCCGGCTGTTCCTCAACTTCGAGAACTTCCTCGACACGCAGCAGACCAACTACGACCCCATCGTGCTCGGCCCGCGCGCCACGCCGACGTTCGTGGAGGTGTGGGCGCCGACCGACGGGTTCATCGTCAACGGCGGGGTGAAGTACGATCTCTAACGCGATGGTCGACATCGCTACGGGCGGGGGCGTGGGGGCCGCC
>CAYTJT010000302.1:0-4082 GCA_964438105.1 uncultured Rhodothermales bacterium
CCGAGGCGGAGGTCGCGGAGGATGTCGACGCGGGCGAGCGCGTCGATGTCGGAGTGGAGGTAGCGGACGCGGACGCCGAAGCTGTCGAGGTAGTCGGTCAGGTCCTCGCTCATCCGCTTCGTCAGCGTCGTCACAAGGGTGCGCTCGTTGCGGGCGACGCGCGTGCGGATCTCGTCGAGCAGGTCGTCGATCTGCCCGTCGATCGGGCGGACCTCGACGGCGGGGTCGAGGATGCCGGTCGGGCGGATGATCTGCTCGACGACGACGCCCTCACTCTGCTCCAGCTCGTAGTCGGCGGGCGTGGCGGAGACGAAGAGGACGGTGTTGTGGAAGTTCTCGAACTCCTCGAACGTCAGCGGCCGGTTGTCGAGCGCGGAGGGCAGGCGGAAGCCGTGCTCGACGAGGTTGAGCTTGCGGGCGCGGTCGCCGTTGTACATCCCGCGCACCTGCGGCACGGTGACGTGGCTCTCGTCGATCACGATCATCCAGTCGTCTTTGTACGACTGCCGGAAGTAGTCGAGCAGGCAGTGGGGGCGCGTGCCGGGCTCGCGGCCGTCCATGTGGCGCGAGTAGTTCTCGATCCCCGAGCAGTAACCGATCTCCTTGATCATCTCGATGTCGAAGACCGTCCGCTGCTCCAATCGCTGCGCCGCGATCATGTTGCCCTCGTTGCGGAGCACGGCGAGCCGCCACCGCAGCTCCTCCTCGATGCTCGCGATCGCGCGGTCGAGCTGATCCTTCGGCGTGACGAAGTGCTTCGCCGGGTAGATCGTCAGCAGGTCGAGCGGGGCGACTTCCTGCCCCGTCGTCGGGTTGAACGATGAGACGGCTTCGACCTCGTCGCCCCAGAACGAGATGCGGTAGGCGAGGTCTTCGAGGTAGGCCGGGAAGACCTCGACCACGTCGCCGCGGACGCGGAAGAGGCCGGGCTCGAAGTCGACGTCGTTCCGGGTGTAGAAGATGTTGACGAGCTTGCGCAGCAGTTCGTCGCGCGGGACCGTCGTGCCGGGCTGGACCTGTACGATCTGCGCCTTGTACTCCTTCGGGTCGCCGAGGCCGTAGATGCACGACACGCTCGCGACGATGATCACGTCCTTCCGCCCGCTCACGAGCGCGCTCGTCGCGCGCAGCCGGAGCCGGTCGATCTCCTCGTTGATGGCGAGGTCCTTCTCGATGTACGTGTCCGACGAGACGATGTAGGCCTCGGGCTGGTAGTAGTCGTAGTACGAGATGAAGAACTCGACGGCGTTGTTCGGGAAGAACGCTTTGAGCTCGGCGTAGAGCTGCGCCGCCAACGTCTTGTTGTGCGAGATCACGATCGTCGGCTTGCCGACGTTCTGCACGACGTGGCTGACGCTGAAGGTCTTGCCGGTGCCGGTCGCGCCGAGGAGCGTCTGATACGTGTCGCCGCGGAAGATGCCCTCGGTGAGTTCCGCGATCGCGCCGGGCTGGTCGCCCGTCGGGGTGAACGGGGCGTCGAGGTGGAACGGCGTGTCGATCTTCGTGATGGCCATCGGGCGGGGGCGAGGTTGGGGCGGGGCGAACGCGGCAGCCTACGGACCACGGGTGTCAACGTCGTGGCACCGGGGTTGTAAAACCACGGCGCGCACGCGTTCCGCCCGCACGGTCCGGCCCGACGAAGCCGAGGCGAAAAAGAAACCCCGCCCCGGCGTCGGCCGAGGCGGGGCGTGAGCGTGCGACGCGCGGGGTTACTTCCCGGCGACGCGTGTCGGAGCCGGCTCGACGTCGGTGGCATTGCCGTCGAGGATGTCGGCGAGCCAGTCGGCGTAGACCGTGCCGTTCACGCTGCCAGCGTACCGGTCGGGGACGCGGAGGAACGTGTGGTCGGCGCCCTCGGCGTAGTAGGTGCCCCAGCTCTCGGGCGCCATCTCCTCAATGTCGACGGGCCCGGCGGCATACTCCTCGTCAGTGATGTTTCCATCCGGCTGGCCGAAGCTGAAGAAACCCTGAATCGTCTGGTCCTGGAGGTAGGACGAGAGGCCGAACGTGGCGTCGGGGTAGCGGGCGTCGAGGTAGTCGTAGATGTTCTCGAGGCCGTCCGTCTCGAAGAGCGCGGCGGCGTCGGCCGGGAACGACGCGGGGAAATTGTAGAGGGCCGAGAACTGGCCGGCGAGGGCGGGGCTGAGTACGTCGTCGGCGAAGAAGATCGGGCCGGAGTCATTCACGAGAAAGCGCTCCGAGGCGTCGAAGCGGTCGGCGACCTGGGCGAAGTTGACGAGGCTGCCGAAGCCGCCCGCGCTGGAGCCCGTGAGCAGCACCTTGCCGGGGTCGCCGACGACGGGCTCGACGAGGTCGAGAAAGCGCTCGACGTTCTCGTGGCCGACGAACTGCTGCACGCCCGGCACGCCGGGGACGACGGCGTCGGGGGCGCTGCCGCCGTGGACGTCGCCCGTGCAGTAGGGCACGTAGACCGCGTTCCAGTCGCCGACGGGGTTGCTCGCGTCGGTGCCGAAGACGCCGAAGCTCCCACCCGCCGCGACGAAGCCGTCGAAGTCGTCGGCGCCGTAATTGTCGCGGTTCTGCGCGCACGTCACGTCGTTGAAGCAGGCGCCGCCGCCTTCGAGATAGATCATGAGGTTCTCCGCACCCTCCTGGAGCCGGACGCCGAAGCCGGTATCGGAGCCGTCGCGGCAGCGCGCGCCCTCGGTCTCGATGAAGAACCACTCGCCGAGGTTCGCGATCGCATCGCCGAGCGGGCCGAGGTTGGGGAGGAGCACCCCGTCGATGATGTGGACGACGCCGTCCGAGGCCTCGATGTTGGCCGTCGTAACGGTCACCGTGTTCGTCTCGCCGACGAGCGAGATCACGTCGCCCTCGATGTCGACTTCGAGCATCCCGCCTTCGACGGTCGGGAGCATCTGCCCGTCTTCGAGGTCCGACGAGAGCGCGGCCGTGGGGACGACGTGGTAGGTGAGGATCTCGTCGAGGTCGTCGCGGGCGAGCAGTTCTTCCGCCGTCACGTCGAGGTCGGCGAGGAGCGCGGCGAAGGCGTCGTCGTCGGGGGCAAAGACGGTGAACGGCCCGGCGCCCTGGAGCGTCGCGACGAGGCCGGCCTCCTGGAGCGCCTGGACGAGCGTGGAGAGTTCGGGCGTGCCCTGCGCGATCTCGACGATGTCTTGTCCGTCGTCGTCGGGGTCGTCGCTGTCGCAGGCGGGGAGGGTGACGAGGAGCACGCCGAGGCAGAGCGCGGCGATCAAGCGGTTGGAAAGGCGAAACATGGGCATTTGGGGGTGTGGGAGAAGAAAACCGCTAACGTTAACACGGGGCATCGCGGGGGTCAAGCCTCCGGGCGGTTACGGGGCCGCGCTCGGGCGGCTGTGACCGCGGGCGCCGTTGGCGGGGCCTCGCCTATCTTCCGTCGCCATCCCCCGACCTCACCGCTGCCGATGACCTACTGGCTCTGGTCCATCCCCCCCGACAACTTCTCGGCCTACGACCGGGCGGGCACGTTCGCCGTGCGGCGCGTCGGGCGCGGGGCGATGCAGGCGATCCGGCCGGGCGACCGCATCTTCGCGTACCTGCCGGGGCGGCGGGCCGTCGCCGGGCTCTACGAGGCGACGAGCGCGGCGTTCGAGGACGCGACCTCGCTCGTGGCGGCGGGGACGTACCCGCACCGCGTCCGCGTCCGCCCGCTCGTCCGGCTCCGCGACGAGGCCTACGTCGCCTACGAGGCGTTCGCCTCCGCCCTCACCGTGCTCGACGAGTACGCCGACCGCGGCGAGGCCGTCGGGAGCCGCTTCGCCGCCGTCGCGCAGCGCGTGGTGCACCCGCTCCCGAGCGTCGACGGCAAGGTGCTGGAGTTCCTCGTCCGCACGCGCGAGGGCAGCGACCTCGACGCGATGATGGCGGCGTTCGAGCGGGTGCAGCGCGCCCGCAGCGGCGAGCCCGAGCCGGCCGTGGCCGAGCCGCCGGCCGGCTACCGCACGCCCGACGCGTGGGACCGCGCCGAAGCGATGGCGCGGCTGGTCGACGCCGTCGCGCAGCGCGGGTTCGTGTACGAGCCGTGGCAGGTCGCGGCGTACGCGACGGCGCTACGGACGAAGCCGTTCGTGATCCTCGCC
>CAYTJT010000303.1:0-4080 GCA_964438105.1 uncultured Rhodothermales bacterium
GGGGCCCCGCCGCTCTTCCTCGGCTTCCTGCGCGGCGTGCCGTTCTTCTGGACGCTCTTCAACGTGCTCCACATCTGGATTCCGACGGTCATCATCCTCCTCGGCATCTTCTACGCCATCGACCGGCGCAACGTCGCCAAGAGCACGACGCCCGTCACGCCGGGCGCGGCGACGTTCACGATCGAGGGCAAGAAGAACTTCGTCTTCGTCGCCGTCATCATCGCGAGCGTGTTCGTCGATCCGGGCGTGCTCTCGTGGGTGCCCGAGCTCCACATCGGCGACGCTCACATGCCGTTCGGTATCCGCGAGATCGTCATGCTCTCGGTGATGTTCCTCGCCTACAAGTTCGGCGACCAGGGCGCGCTGAAGAAGAACGAGTTCACGTTCGAGCCGATCCGCGAGGTGGGCTGGCTCTTCCTCGGCATCTTCGCCACGATGCAGCCGGCGCTGAACCTGATCTCGTCGTTCGCCCGCGCGAACGCCGACGCGCTCTCGCAGACCTCGTTCTACTGGGGCACCGGGATCCTCTCCGGCGTGCTCGACAACGCCCCGACCTACCTCAACTTCCTCGCCGCCTCGATGGGCAAGTTCGGCCTCGACGTGGACGACCCCGCCGCCGTGCAGGCCTTCGCCGACGGCGTCTCGGCCTCGGGCCCCGAGACCGTCATCTTCCTCACGGCGATCTCGGTCGCGGCCGTGTTCTTCGGCGCGCTCACCTACATCGGCAACGCCCCGAACTTCATGGTGAAGGCGATCTGCGAGGCCAACGGCGCCGACACGCCGAGCTTCGGCGGCTACGTCGCAAAGTACTCGATCCCGATCCTGATCCCGGTCTACGCCCTCGTCTGGCTCGTCTTCTTCAGCGGATACCTCTTCTGAGCCACGAGCGACGAACAACGAACTCCGAGTGGATACCATGAGCCGCGACCCGCTACCCCGACCCGCCATCGACGACGCCCTCACCGACCTCTCGGGGTGGACGCACCGCGACGACGCGCTCCGGAAGTCGTTCGCGTTCGACGACTTCCGCGCGGCGCTCGCCTTCATCGTCCGCGTCGGCTTCGAGGCCGAGGAGCGGGACCACCACCCCACCCTCTCGAACGTCTACAACCGGGTCGAGATCGCCCTCACGACGCACGACGCCGGCAACCGGGTCACCCAGCGGGACGTGGACCTCGCGGCGGCAATCGAAAAGATTTCGTAGTCACTGGTCCTTCGTCACTTGTCATTTGCGAGGCTCAGCGCCTCCGGTGACAAATGACCAATGACAAATATCCCCCCTCATGTACGCTACCCTCTTCAGCGACCTCATTGCCGCCTTCCCCACCGTGCTCGTCGCGGTGCTGGGGATCGTGGTCGTGCTCTACGACTCGTTCCGGAACGACGCGCCGGAGATCCCCTGGATCACGGGCGCGGGCCTCGCCGTCGCGCTCGTGTGGGAGGCGTTCCGGGTCGGCGACGCGGGCATCCCGATCTTCTCGGACCAGCTCTTCGCCGGCGGCTATGCGTCGTACGTCAACGCCGTGATCCTGCTCGGCTCGCTCGGCAGCGTGATCCTCTCGGTGCCCTACCTCAAGCGGATCGGGCACAACTACGGCGAGGTCCACGCGCTCATCCTCTTCGCGACGACGGGGATGATGGTGCTCGCCGCGTCGGCCAGCCTCGTCACCGTCTTCGTCGGGCTGGAAACGATGTCGATCTGCCTCTACGTGCTCACCGGGCTGGTCCGTGAGGAGGCTGGGGCGAACGAGAGCGCGCTGAAGTACTTCCTCCTCGGAGCCTTCTCGACCGGCTTCTTCCTCTACGGCATCGCGCTGATGTACGGCGCCACGGGCACGATGATCTTGGCCGAGATGCCGATCGCGCTCGAAGCCACCGGCCGCAGCGGGTTCATGCTGGCCGGGCTCGCGCTCCTGCTCATCGGGTTCTTCTTCAAGGTCTCGGCCGTCCCCTTCCACATGTGGACGCCCGACGTCTACCAGGGCGCGCCGACGACGATCACGGGCTACATGTCCACGACGTCGAAGGCCGCGGCGTTCTCGGCGCTCATCCTCGTGCTCTCGGTCGGGATGGCCGAGGCGAGCCTCGCCGCTCGGTGGGGGATCGTCATCGCGGCCGTGGCGGCGGTGACGATGGTGCTCGGGAACGTGCTCGCGCTCAGCCAGACGAACGTGAAGCGGATGCTGGCCTACTCGTCGATCGCGCACGCGGGCTACGTCCTCACCGGGCTCGCCGCCGGCAGCGTCGAGGGCTACAGCGGCGCGCTCTACTACCTCCTCGCCTACACCCTCATGAACCTCGGCGCGTTCGGCGTGATGGCCGCGCTCGAGTGGGACGACGAGCAGGGCGCCGGGCAGACGCTCGGCTCGCTCGCGGGCGTGGGCTACCGCAAGCCCGTCCTCGGCGTGACGATGGGCGTGTTCATGTTCGCCCTCACCGGCTTCCCGCCGCTCGCCGGGTTCATCGGGAAGTACAAGGTGTTCGCCGCCGCCGTCGAGGCCGACATGGTGTGGCTCGCGCTCGTCGGCGTCGTGGCGAGCATCGCGTCGGCGTTCTACTACCTCCGCGTGCTCGTGGCGTTCTGGATGTCGCCGGAGGAGGAGGGGACCGAGCAGGCCCGGCAGGCGCTGTTCCCCGTCTCGCCGCTGACGGCCGCCGTGCTCGTAACCTGCGCCGTGGCGCTGCTGTTCTTCGGCGTGCTCCCCGGCACCGTGCTGGAGACGACGCGCTCCTTCTTCATCGACGTGGTCGGCTTCGCCGCGGGGGGCTGATCGGAGTGACGAGCGACGAGTGACGAGCTGACGAGTTGTCACGAGGCTCCCATTCGTAAATCGTCACTCGCAAATCGTCACTTGCATGGAATCCCTCCTCCACGACTACCTCCCGCAGGCCCCGCAGCACGGCCTCTACCGCGCGCCGTCGATCCCCACGGGCAAGCTGCAGGCCGCGATCCGGGACTACGCCCACGACGTCGATCCGGCGTCCGTGCTCGCGCTCTACGACGCCACCCGGCTCGGATCGGCGAAGGACGGCGCGCTCTTCCTCGCCGACCGGCTCGTCTACCAGAACAACGACCTCACGCCGGCGCAGACGATCCGCTACGAAGACATCGTCCGCGTAGGGGAGAAGCGGCTGTTCCTCGGTGGCCGCAAGGTCGAGCTCGACGTGAACCAGGGCCGCGCGACGACGACGCACGCCCTCGACTTCTCCGCTCGGTCCGACGCCGCGGAGTTCGTCGCGCGGTTTCTGAACGAGGCCATGCTCGCCTCGGCGCGGGCCGCGGATCTCGACGATCTCGGGCTGGACGACGGCGGGGCGGTGCAGCGCA
Organism: uncultured Rhodothermales bacterium; assembly: GCA_964438105.1. GTDB lineage: Bacteria > Bacteroidota > Rhodothermia > Rhodothermales > JANQRZ01 > JBBSMX01. The sequence goes on from CAYTJT010000303.1 coordinate 3,329, forward strand.
CGGCGGCGGGCTCCGACGCGCAGGCCGTGGAGCGCGCGCTCGGCGACCTGCGGGCCTCCGGCGCCCTCGCCGATGCGGACTACCGGCGCCTCCTCGCCGCGCTGCGCGAGGGCTGACGCCAGAGTTCGGATTCGGGTAGCGCGCAGCGCGCGGTGAGTTGTCGTGTTCGGGAAACGCCGCGCCGTCGGCTCCGTTTAACGACCCCCTATCAGAGCCCACTCACCCAACCCCTCTCTTCCGCCATGGCCGAGTTCACCCTGCCCGACCTCCCCTACGACTACGACGCCCTCGAACCGCACATCGACGAGCAGACGATGCGGATCCACCACGGCAAGCACCACCAGGGCTACACCAACAAGCTCAACGCCGCGCTCGAAGGCACGAAGTGGGCCGACCAGCCCATCGAGGACACCCTCGCCAACCTCGACGCGCTCCCCGAGGACAAGCGGACGGCCGTCCGCAACAACGGCGGCGGCTACCTCAACCACGGCATCTTCTGGACGATCATGTCGCCCAACGGCGGCGGCCAGCCCACCGGCGACCTCGCCGATGCCATCGACCGCGAGTTCGGCTCGTTCGACGCGTTCAAAGAGCAGTTCGAGAGCGCCGCGACCGGGCAGTTCGGCTCCGGATGGGCGTGGCTCGCCGTCACCGACGGCGGCAAGCTCCACATCCACAGCCTGCCGAACCAGGACAGCCCCGTCATGCACGGCGACCACCCGATCCTCGGGATCGACGTGTGGGAGCACGCC
>CAYTJT010000304.1:0-4076 GCA_964438105.1 uncultured Rhodothermales bacterium
ATCCTCGCCTCGGGCGGGCAGTTCAACGACTTCATCAAGATGCCGCGCGAGGGCGTGCTGCAGGTGTTCGAGATGATGCGGGGCGCGAAGAAGTAGGGGCCTAGAGCAGACGGGTACGGGGCGGTGCGGCGCGAGCGGCACCGCCCTTTTTTTGGAGGCGCGCGTAACACGCCGGAGCACGGGGCGTAGGGGAGAGGGACATTGTGCTAAAAAAACAGCACGTCGCCTTGCGTCCGCCCGTCGAAGCGCCTACTTTGATAGTGTTAAAAAATTAGCACTCGGCGTTACACCGCCCGTCCGCGCTCGTAGCGCCCCCTATCAACTCTCGGATCTCCCCATGCCTCCTCCCACCCTGAGTCGTCGCGAGCGGCAGATCATGGACATCGTCTACCGGCGCGGCAGCGCGACCGCCGCCGACGTGCTGGACGGCCTGCCCGACGCGCCGAGCTACTCCGCCGTGCGCGCCATGCTGCGCATCCTGGAGGAGAAGGGCCATCTCACGCACTCGACGGACGGGACGCGCTACGTCTACGAGCCGACCGTCGCGCCGGAGAAGGCCCGCCGCACCGCGCTGCGCCACGTCGTCCGCACCTTCTTCGACGACTCCGCCGAAAAGGCCGTCGCCACGCTCCTCGACGTGGCCGGGGACGACCTCTCGGACGACGACCTGAACCGACTCGCCACGCTCATCGAGCAAGCACGCAAAGAGGGCCGCTAACATGAACCTGTTTACTCAGCTTACCCCTGCCGACAGCATCGCCCTGCTCGCCTCGATCGCGATCAAGGGCTCGCTGCTGCTGCTCTTCGCCCTCATCGTCACCGGACTCTTGCGCCGCGCGTCCGCCGCGACGCGCCACGCGGTCTGGGCGTTCGCGCTCGGGGCGGCCTTCGTGCTGCCGCTCCTCTTCGTGACGCTCCCGGGCTGGCAGGTGGCCGTGCTGCCCGCCTCCGACGCGCCCCCGGCTCCGGCGGCACGCAGCGCCCCCCAGCCTCCGGCGGCGCCCGTGGCTCCGCTCGCCCCCGTCGCGCCGTCTGCCGAGGTGCAAGCCCGGCAACACGTCGAGGTGCTGCGCTCCAGCGGCTCGAACACCGTGATCGTCGAACGCCGAAGTGCGGCTCCGTTCGCCGTCGCTGAACCGAGCCCGCGGCCGTTCGTCGCGGCCGAGGCTCCGGCAGGCGCCGGGTTCGACTGGCAATCGTGGGTGCTGTTCGCGTGGCTAGCGGGCGTGGCCGTGGTCGCGCTGCGGTGGCTGTTCGGCGTGATCGGCGCGTGGCGGCTCGTGCAGCACGCCGAGCCGGTCTACGACCTCGACTGGCTCGAATTGAAGGAGCGCATCGCGTTCGGGATGGACCTCGACCGCCCCGTCCGGCTGCTCCGCAGCGACCGCGTGAGCGTGCCGATCGCGGGCGGCATCTTCGACCCCGTCGTCGTGCTCCCGAGCGAGGCCGACGCGTGGGACGATGAGCGGCGCGAAGTGGTGCTCACGCACGAGCTCGCCCACATCGTGCGGTGGGACTGCCTGACGCAGACCGTCGCGCAGGGCGCCGCCGCGATCCACTGGTTCAACCCGCTCGTGTGGATCGGCTACCGCCGGTTCATGCTGGAGCGCGAGCATGCCTGCGACGACTTCGTGCTGAATCACGGCACGCGGGCGTCCGACTACGCGCACCACCTCGTCCAGATCGCCCGGCGCTTCCGCCGCGCGCGGTGGTCGCTGGACGCGACGGCGCCGATGGCGCGCCGCTCGAATCTGGAGGGCCGCATCCTCTCGATCCTCGACCCCGAGCAGAACCGGCAGTCCGCGACGCTGCCGCGCCTCGCCATGCTGGGCGTGCTGACGTTCGCACTCGTCGGCCCGCTCGCGGCGTTCCACCCCGTCGAGGGCGAGCCCCGCGCGATGCAGACGGCGTCGATCTACGAACTCCCGGCGCTGCCCTCCGTGTCGGTCGTCGCTCCACGACTCACGTCGAAGGACGACACCTTCACGTGGGAAGGGCGCGTCGGCTCCGGCGGCTTCGTGGAAGTCTACGGCGTCAACGGGTCGATCGGCGCGCGCACCGGCTCGGGCGACCGCGTCCGCGTCGAGGCCGAGAAGAAATCCCGTCGCGGGCAGGAAGACGAGGTCGAGATCGTCGTGCAGGAGTTCGCGAACGGCGTCGTGATCTGCGCCATCTACCCGGGCCAGCGGGACGACTGCGAGCCCGGCGAGGGCACGAGCGGCGACGTGCGCGACAACGACGTGCAGGTCGCGTTCGAGATCGTGCTCCCCGCGGACGTGCGCTTCTCCGGCAATACGGTCAACGGCAGCATCAAGACCGAAACGCTCGGCGGCGACGTCGAGGCGCGCACGGTCAACGGCAGCATCCGCACCGGGTCGCGCAACGGCGACGTCACGGCCAAGACCGTCAACGGCAGCGTTACGGCCGAGGCCGGCGGGCTCGTCCGCGCTCACACCGTCAACGGCAGCATCACCGCCCGCGTGGGGCAGACCGAGTGGGAGCGGGGCATGGGCTTCGAGACCACGAACGGCAGCATCACCGTCGAGCTTCCGGACGCGTTCAACGCTGACATACGCGCCCGCGCCCGCTCCGGCAGCATCCGGTCGGACTTCCCCCTCCGCATCGAGCGCAACAGCTACGTCGGGAGCCAGGCCAGCGGCGAGCTCGGCGACGGCGGCGCCGAGCTCCAACTCGACGTGCTGAACGGCAGCATCAAGCTGCTCCGCACGTCGGGCTCGTTCGGGTCGCGGCACGACGACGCACGCCGGAACGAAGAACTCAATCGTGAGCAGATCGAACGGGAGATGCGTGCGGTCGAACGGGAGATGCGCGCGGCTGAGGGCGAGATGGCCCTCGTCGAGCAAGCGCTGGCCGAGATCGGGCCGACGATGGAGCTGGCGATGGCCGAGGCGGGCCGCGCGATGGCAGAGATCGATTTCGAACGGGAGGTGGCACGAGCCATGGACAGCGTCAACTGGAACGAGATCCAGCGCGAGATCGACCGCGCGATGGCCGAAGCGTCCATCGAGGTCGAGATGGCCTTCGAGGAGGCGCGGCACGACCGCGCCGAAGCGTGGCGCGACGCCGAGAGCGACATCGAAGACGCCCTCGACGATGTCCGTGAGCGACTGGCCGACGTCAAGGACGAACGCGCCGAGCTGGAGCAGGAGGCGTCGCGCCTCTCCGGCCGCGACCGATCTGAGGTGCGTGCGGCCCAGGACCGACTCCGCATCATCGAGTCGGCGCTCGAGGAAGCCGAGCGCGGGCTGGAGCGCGTCCTCTGCAACGCGCACGAGCAGCACGGCGACGACTGCCCCGACCAGTAGTCGCGATCACCTCCCATCCCCTTGCCACCTCAGGCGATTTCCCCCCTGCTAGCCCGAGGTACGCCCAATCGGAATTCTAGTCATGCGTACCTGCACCCTGCTTCTCCTCGCCTTGCTCACTCTCGTCCCGGTCGCCGCCCTCGCCGCGCCCGACGGCGACGGGGACGACCCCAAACCGGAGCCGGAGGTGCGCGCCGTGCGCATCGGGCCGGTGCAGAGCGTCACACTCGACGGACGGCTCGACGAAGCCGTGTGGGCGATGTCGGAGGTCGCGACGGACTTCACGCAGATGCGACCTAACCCCGGCGAAGCATCCACGCAGCGCACCGAAGCGCACATCCTCTACGACGACGACGCCATCTACGTCGGCTTCCGTTGCTACGACGACGACCCCGACGCGATTGTGCGCCGCCTCGCGCGCCGTGACGACTGGAACGTCAGCGACAAGGTCGTCGTCAGCATCGACTCGTATGGCGACGGCCGGACGGCCTTCACGTTCGGCGTCAACGCGGCGGGCGTGAAGTACGACTTCCTGATCTACAACGACACGAACGAGGACTTCAGTTGGGACGCCGTGTGGGACGTGGCCGTCGCGCCAATGGAAGACGGGTGGACGGCCGAGTTCCGCATCCCGCTCTCCCAACTCCGCTTCCAGACCGACGAGGGGTTGCAGGCGTGGGGCATCGAGTTCCAGCGGGACATCGCGCGCAACGACGAGAAGTCGTTCTGGGCGCCGATCCTGCCCGACGT
>CAYTJT010000305.1:0-4073 GCA_964438105.1 uncultured Rhodothermales bacterium
GCAGCACGTTCCGGTTGATGTTGGCGAAGACGAGGTCGAACGGCCCCTCCGGCACCACGTCGAGGCCGCCTTCGCGGGCCTCGAACCGGTCGCCGACGCCGTTGAGCAGGGCGTTCTCCGTCGCGTTCACGCTCGCCCACGGGTCGATGTCGAAGCCGACGGCGGAGGCCGCGCCGAGCTTGAGCGCGGCGATCCCGAGCACGCCGGTGCCCGTCCCCGCGTCGAGCACGCGCTCGCCGCCGTGCACGACGGCGGGCACGAAGCCGAGCACGAGCCGCGTGCTCTCGTGGTAGCCCGTCCCGAAGCTCATCTTCGGGTCGATCTCCAGCAACAGCTTGTCGGCGTGCTCGGGCGGGAGGTCGGCCCACGTCGGCTTGATGAGGAAGCGGCCGACGGCGAGCGGGCGGACGGACTCCTCCCACCGCGCGTTCCAGTTCTCGTCGCGGACGAGCTGCTCCTCGAAGGCGTCGGGGAGGTCGTGGGCGCGGAGCCACCGTTCGACGGTTTCGCGGCGGGCGTCGTTCCACCGCGCCGCCGGGACGTAGGCGACGAGGCGGTCGTCCTCCTGCTCGAAGCTGTCGAAGTCGAGGTCCGCGAGCTCGGCGATGAGGAACTCGTGGTAGCGGTCGGGGACGTCGAGGGCGAGCCGGAGCGTTTTCATGCGGCGACGGGCGATGCAGCGGCGACGGGCGGTGCGGAGGGGCTCTTCCCTACACCTCGACCGTCGTCGTGTTCGCTGCCGGAGCCTCGGGAGCCGCCGTGCTGTCGGGCGTCGGTGGCGGCGGCGGTGGAGGCGGGGGCGGAGGCGGGGGCGGCGCTGCCCGCTCGACCACGATGCCCCAGGCGGCGGGGTCGGCCGGCGAGCCCTGGCTGAAGTCGCCGAAGGCGTGGGAGTCGTCCGTCTCGAAGTGGACGGTGTAGGTCCCGGCCGGGAGCGTGACGACCCCGTCGAACGCGCGGTTCTTGCGCGAGCCGCCGGCGGGCTCGGTGTTGGAGCGCGTCATCTCCCACACGAGGTCGTCGGCCCGCTCGTCCATGATCCAGCCGTAGTCGTAGCGGTCGGTGAGGAGGATCTCGCCGACGGCTTGGATGCGGAGGCGGGTCTCCTCGTCGAGCGTGAAGGTGCGTTCGACGTCCTCGCCGTTGCGGAGGGGCGCGAGGCGTACGGGGAGCGTGCCGTCGCGGCTGCGCGGCGGCGTCGGCCCGCGGTCCTCCCACTCGCGCTCGCTGCCCCGCGTCACCTCGAGGGGCGGGGCTTCGTCGGCGAAGGCGAAGAGGGTCACGCCCCAGCGCTCGGGGTGCTCGGGGAGGTCGCCGCGCCAGCGCTCGGGGCTGTGCGAGTCGTCGGTTTTGAAGTGGAGGGTGTAGCGGCCGGGGGAGAGGAGCAGGCTCGCCTCCTCGACGCGGTTGCGCTGCTCCCCGCCGGCGTGGCGCGTCTCGTCGTAGTCCATCTCCCAAACCGCCCCGTTGTCGTCGCGGATCAGCCACGCGTGGTCGTAGGGGCTGCCGCGCCGCATCTCACCGAGGGCGTAGGCCCAGACCTGCAGCGAGTCGTCGAGCGTGAACGTCGCCGTTTCGAGCGCGCTGTCGCCGACGCCGGTCATCTCGACGAGCTTCGGGAGCCGGGCCCACGGGTCGAAGTCGGCGACGTGCTCCGGGGTGTCGGTGTAGAGGTAGAGCCCGTAGGCGGCGGGGTCGAGCGGGGGGTTCGCCGTCCAGTGGTCGGCGTCGTGCGAGCCGTCGGTCTCGAAGGCGGCACGGTAGACGCCGGGGGCGAGGTCGAGCGTGCCGGAGAACCGGCGGTTCTTGACGGAGCCGCCCGCGGGCTCGGTGTTGTCGAGCGTCATCTCCCAGACCCGCTCGCCGGCCGCGAGGTCCTCGATCCAGCCGTAGTCCGTCGGGCCGCGGTAGAGCTCGCCGAGGGCGCGGATGCGGAGCGTCGTCGGCTCGCTGACGAGGAAGCTGTAGGCGAGGTGGTCGCGGTGCCCGGCCGGGCCGCTCGCCCACACGAGGCCGGGCCCCGACGGCGTCGCGTCGCGGTCGGCGCGGCTCCTGAGGCGCTGCGCGAACGCCTCGTCGGCGGCGTCCACGGGGTCGATGCGGAAGGTCCACTTGCTCTGGTCCGACTCCCACGGGCGGTTCCCGAACCGGAGCGCGTTCCCGATCCACTCTGACACCGTGATCGAGTTACTCCCGCCGACGGAGTCGAGCGGGTCGCCGAAGGTCGTGAAGTAGGCGTCGTAGGTCCCGGCTTCGAGCGTGATCGTGTCGGCCGCGGCGGCGAGCGTGCCGCGCTGGCGGACGGCGCGCTGGGGCGTCATCTGCCAGACGACGGCGCGGTCCTCGCGCCGGACGATCCAACCGTAGGCGGCGAGCGAACTGTCGGTCTCGAACGAACCGGTAGCCTCGACGGCGAGCCGGAGGGGGCGTTCGAGCCGGAAGGCCTCGTGGCGGAGGCGGTCCTCGTCCCACCCCTCCCCGAAGTCGACGAACGCGCCGGGCCGCCCCCCTTCGATGCAGGATCGAACCACGAAGGCTACGGCGAGCACGCCGAGCAAGATGAGCAGGAGCTGGGAGACGCCGCGGCGCGTCATAGGGATTCGGTACGGGTATGGGGGAGTCGGTGGTGGGAACGCTTCGGAGTACGGAGCACGCGGCGAGAAGTTACCCCGGCGGGTGGAGGGGGCGGGACGGTATATTGGCGCCGTATTGGCGCCGCGGCGCCGGTGCTGGTGGGACTCCGCTCTCGCCCGTGCAACCCGACGCGCCGTTCAGACGATATGCACACGGCTACCGACTCATCTTAGCCCGCGTTTAATCACCCCTGAGGCATCCCTGCCTACCGTGCAACTCCCGTCGCTCCCGCTTGACCGCGTTCGTCCCGTGCTGACCGGCGGGCGCACGCGCCGCGCCGTGCTGTGGGGCGTGGTGGCGCTGGGCTACACCCTGCTGGTGGTGTACCACGTGGGGATCACGGCCGTCGGCGAGCCGCCGTCGGCGGCCACGCTCACGCTCGTGAACCTGAGCGTGGCGGGGTGCGTGGCGCTGTTCGCCTTCCTCGTCGCGGACACGTTTACGCGGCGCCTCTTCAACCCCGTCCGCGCGCTCTGGACGCCGCTCGTGGTGGGCGGGCTGGGCGCCGCGCTGGAGGTGGGCATCGTCTTCCTCAGCGGCGGCTCGGCCGATGTGGAGCCGCTGACCGGCGTGCCCGAGGGGTTCGGCGACGTGGCGCAGGTGGTGGGCGTGGCGCTCGTCGAGACGGCCGTGGCGCTCACGCTGCTCTTCTCGCTGCGCGCGCTCGTGCTGTTCAAACGCACGGCCGGGAGCGTGCGCAACTGGCGGATCATGGTCGGGCTGATGGCGGCGGCGGCGCTCGTGCTCGTCGGGAGCGGGGCGACGGACCCCGTCAACGACAACGTCCTCCACGTCGTGCTGGCGGGCGCGGCCGTCGTGGCGATGGTGGTCAACGCGTTCCGGCTGGCGTGGATCGTCTACCTCCCCTTCCGGCAGAAGATGATCACGCTGGGGCTGAGCGTGGCGCTCATCGCCCTCCTCGCCTACCTCCTCCAGATGCGCTACGTCGCGGCGGGCGTTCCCATGAGCGACATGCCCGCCGTCGGGCCCGAGCTGGAGCTCACCCTCACGGCCATCTTCTCGCAGCCGCTCAGCCAGTTCGTCGTGATGACGTTCGGCTTCGGCGTGCTCTACGCGACGACGGCCGTGCTCTCGCTCCTCTTCCACCTCCCGACGGCGGCGGCGCTCCAGCAGAAGACGGGCGAGATGGAGGCGTTGCAAGCCCTGGCTCGGCTCTCGGGCGAGGTCTTCGACCGCGACCGCCTCGTCGATACGATCGCCGGGGCGCCGGTCGAGGCCGGCGTCGCGCAGGCGGCGTGGCTGGCGCTGATCGACGAGGGCAGCGGCTCGCTCGCGCCGAAGATCGCCTCGGCGTTCGGGCTGACGCCGGTGCAGATCAAAGCGCTGACCGACTACGAGGCGCTCGCGCGCGACGCCCTCGCCGCCCAGGAGCCGATCCTGCTGCGCCAGGCCCCCGCCGACCACCGCGTCCGCGCCCG
>CAYTJT010000306.1:0-4070 GCA_964438105.1 uncultured Rhodothermales bacterium
CGAACCGCTCGATGGTGGCCGAGTTGCGGGCCGTGATGCAGGTGGGGAAGGGGTTTTGCGGGAGGGGCGGGCGGTCGAGCTCCTCCGCAATGGCTTCGAGCGTGGGATACGGTGGCAGTTGGACGGTCATGATGGGAGGGCGTTCGTGGATGGGAATACCAGACGAGTGCCCCCGCCGCGAGGCCGGGGCGCTCGTCGCTCCGTCAGGAGCGCCCCGACCTCCTGTGTTACAGGACTCCTGCTTTGCAGGGACCGATTAGTGCCCTGCCCTGAAGGAACGCCCGTCAGGTTAACGCCGTCACACATATAGCGTCCGGAGTTCCGGCTCCGTCGCTATGAGCGTGCTGTTGTGTGCGCTCGTCCTCCCGACCTGCTACGGAGGTCCTGCTATGAAAACCGACGACTACGTCCACTTCGGTGGCGACTGGGGAGAGGCCGAGCGTGAAGCTGTAGGCGAGGCCGTCGCGGTTTCCGAGGAGGAGGCGGGCCACCGTCAGCCCGACGACGACGGCTCTGCGCCTTGGGTGTGTCTCCGCGTCCAGTTCAATGGCGAGCCGCACTTCCTCGGCTACCGGCTCGGTGGGGAGGAGATTCTAAAGGCGCAGTCCGCCGCCGAACTGGCAGCCAAGATCGAGGGCGAGGTGGACGGTGACCCCGGTGAGGCGGAGTGGCGGGGCGGCATCCCCGTTTACCGGCTCCAGAAGGTCGTCGACTTCGTCCGGAGCGACCCCAGCCGTCGCATCACCGTAGCCCAGATGGCCGAGCAGGCTGGGATGAGCGAGTTCCACTTCTCGCGAGAGTTCAAGCGCTCGCTCGGACTGACGCCGAAGCAGTACGTCACGCAGTGCCGAGTCGAGGAGGCCGGACGATTACTGCGAAGCACGGACCTGAAGATCGAGGTAGTCGCGCGCCGGTGCGGGTACCAGAGTGCGAGCCACTTCGCCGAGGTGTTCCAGAAGCACTTCGGGATGACGCCGAGCCGGTACCGACGCAGGGGGCACGCCTGAGCACCGCGCCTCCGTGCTCACCCTGCGAAGGGAACAAGCTGCGAGTTGAAACGCTGCGTGCGGTCCTCACATAGTCTCGGTTCAGGATCACCGTGCTGTCGGGGTCTCCGTTGAGCAGACGCATCGATTACTCGACCACATCGGTCGATGATAGCTGATCATCGTCTGGCACTGCGGAGGGTCAAACCCCATCAAGGAGGGGCGGGGTTTTCCACAGTACGGCACGGAGGGCTCGGCGTTGCCGCTCGACCCCACGATTCGCTCGGCGTTGGCAAACTCCATCACCGCGCTCCCGGGCGGACTGAGGCGACCGCAGCCCACGACCACCCACCGTCTTCTACCAGGCCCCGGAGCAGCCGGCGGCGGTGCGCCTCACGCTCCACCGCCCGCTCGAAGTCGCCTGCTGCCTCCGTGGGGACTCCGGCCGAAGCCAAGGCCGCGAGATCCGGCGTCGGAGGCACCTCGTCCGAGGGCGCGATGAACGCATCGCCGAGGGTATCGAGGAAGCTGCCTACCGAGCGGCGGGGCGGCTCCACGATGGCCGGCGCGGGGCGTGCGTCCGGTGCTACGCCCTCGGCCAGAATCAGGAGCGCGTCGTCGAGCACGGCCACGGCCGGGCCCAGCGCCGTCCGCCGCTCGGTGCTGTGGAAGTAGTGGACGACGGGGTAGGCGGCGTGCCGCTGGTCGTGGTATTCGAGCTCCGAGCCGAGCGACGGGAGGTGCTGATCGAGGCCCGCGAAGCCGCTCCCGTCCCACGCCCGCCACACGAGGTCCGCCGGTGTTTCGCCGAGGCTGTGGATGGACCCCGCGAGCCGCCGCTTGGCCGCGACGGCGGAGACGACCGACAGCACGTAGGTGATGGCGAGCGTGACGACGAAGAGGCCGCTGAGCGAGGCAACGGCCGAGAGCACCTCCCACGTCCCGCCCACGGGCACGTAGTCGCCCGTGCCGAGGGTGAAAAGGACGAAGCCGACGTAGTAGACCCGACCGGCGAGGTCGGCCGGCTCGTTCGACGAAGAGGCCACGACGGCCCCGGGCTCCGCGCTGAAGAGGAGGGTCCACCCCGCCCACAACAGTCCCACCCACACGAGAAAGGCAACGACGAGGAGGGCCGGCCCGGCGAACGCCAGGAGGCCGTGTGCGCCACCCGTGCGCCGTCGGTGGACCCACAGGCTCGCCGTCCACCACCCCCGCGCGATCCGCTTCGAGAGGGGGCCAGCCCCGTGTGGGGCGATCGTGGTCCAGAGCGCGTCGAAGAGCGTGAACGCGATGAGCGAAACGCCGAGAACGATGAGGAGAACGGGCATGTAGGAGCGGTTGGGAAAGACCCTGAGAGCGCGGGGGGCGTGCCGGGAGCGGTGTCAGTCGGCGCCCTCATCGAGCACCTTCGGATCGAGCGGGCGGAGGGCCGGGCCGTGGAGCACCGCCCCGTCCACGTCGAAGCGCGAACCGTGGCACGGGCAGTCCCACGAGCGCTCGGCCGGGTTCCACGTCACGTGGCATCCGAGGTGCGTGCAGACGAGCGAGACCGCATGAAGGGCCCCGCCTGCATCGCGGTAGGCCCCGACGCGCTCGCCGTCGGCCTCGACCACGACCCCCTCGTCGCGCCCCAGCTCCGAGACCTCCTTCCCCGTGAGGTGCCGGATCCGGTCGCCGACGAAGCGCTCGGCCACGTTGAGGTTCTCGGCGACGAACTCCTTCGCCGACTCGGCGAGGTCGAGCCGGTTCGCGTCGAACGTCTCGGCCCAGAGGTCGGGGTGCCCGGCGATGCCGTCGGCGATGATCGCAGCGGCGACCGTCCCGTTCGTCAGCCCCCACTTGTTGAAGCCGGTGGCGACCCACACCCGGCCGTTGCCGAAGGGGAGTTTCCCGACGTAGGGGAGCCCGTCGACAGAGACGTAGTCGTGCGCGCTCCAGCGGTAGGCGACGTCCTTGACCGTATAGTGCTCGCGCGCCCACCGCTCGATCTCGTCGTAGCACGCCGGCGTGTCCGGCTCCTGCCCCGTCTTGTGGCCCGTCCCGCCGAGGACGAGGTACGTGCCTCCCTCGGCGCTCCGCAGCGTCCGCGTCTGGCTCCCGGTGCCGAGGTACATCCCCTCTGGGGCGTCCTCTTCGACCTCGGCGGCGAGGAGGTACGAGCGCGACGGCGAGACCTTCGCGAAGAACCCGCCCCGGTCGAGGAACGGGATGTGCGTGGCGAGGACGATCTGATCGGCCACGACGGTACCGCCGTTCTCAATCGTGCACCGACCGGCCGAGGCGTCGACGTCCACGACCCTGCTCTGCTCGAACACCCGGCTGCCGTCGCCGTCGATGGCCGAGGCGAGGGCGAGGCCGTAGTGCCGCGCGTGGAACTGCGCCTGGTCCTCGAAGCGGACGGCCCCGAGGACGTCGAACGGGAGCTCGGTCTCGGTCGTGAACGAGGCCGGGAGCCCCACCGCCTGTGCCGCCTCGACCTCCTCCTCGATCTTGCCGAGTGTCTGCTCGTCGGTGGTGTAGGTGAATGCCGGCCCCCGCCGCCACCCGCACTCGATCCCGAGCTCGTCCACGAACCCGGCGACGAGATCGATCGCGGCCTCGTTCGCCTCGCCGTAGAGCCGGGCCGTCTCCTCGCTGAAGTCCGCGCGGAGCGAGCGGTAGGTCAGCCCGTGGAGGGATGATACCTTGCCGGTCGTGTAGGCCGTGACGCCGGCGCACACGCGGCCCGCCTCAACGAGCGCCACGGCTGCGCCGCTACGCTTCAGCAGGAGCGCCGTCGTGAGCCCGGCGATCCCCGCGCCGACGACGACGATGTCGGCCTCGACGCGTTCGTCGGACGCAATCGCGGGGTAGTCGATGCCCGTCGCGGTGGCGATCCAGAGGGAGGGGTTGGGGACGTCGGTGCGGGACATGGTGGCCGGGTTGGGGTTGGAGGAGGCGGGGAGTGAGCCTGCGCGCTACGGCGTCGGGGTGAGGCGGTACACCCAGCCCGAAGCGCCCTCCAGCGCCGGCTGGTCGGTCACCAAGAGGTAGACCTCGCCCGCGCGGTCCTGCCCGAAGCTGAGCAGGAGCCGGTCGAGCTCG
>CAYTJT010000307.1:0-4062 GCA_964438105.1 uncultured Rhodothermales bacterium
ACGAGGTCGACGAACTGCACGCCTTTGACCACGCGGCCGTCGTGCACGTCGAGGCAGGGGATGATGCGTTTGGCGAGCATTCGGGCAGGAATCGGGGAGACGAGGAATCGAGGAGTCGATGACGGGAGCGATGCACGAGCCCTCGGCTCATCGTCTCTCCAGCTCATCGGCACCTAATCGCAGTCGTCGGCGGTGGGGGAGGCGAGCTCGGCGGTCGAGTAGCGGTCGAGGTCGACCTCGGCCTTGCGGTGCCAGCACCAGAATTGCTGGCAGGGGAACTTGTTCTCGTAGAGCGCGCGCCCGACGATCACCGAGTCGACGCCGACGGGGTTCAGCTCTTGCAGGCGTAGCAGATCGCGGAAGCCGGAGACGCCGCCCGAGGCGGTGATGCGGGCTTTCGTGAGCGCGTCGCCGAGCGCCCGATATGCTTCGATGTTCGGGCCGCTGAGCATCCCGTCGCGCGCGATGTCGGTGTAGACGAAACGGCGGACGCCGCGCCGCTCCATCTCGAGCGCGAGATCGACGGCGTCGACGCCGCTGCCTTTCTCCCAGCCCTCGACGCGCACCTCGCCGTCTTTCGCGTCGATCCCGACGACGACCCGGCTGCAACTGTACTTCGCCACGGCCTCTTCGACGAGGTCCGGGTTGCGCACCGCCGCCGTGCCGAGGATCATGCGGTAGACGCCGGCGTCGACGAGCGCGTCGACGTCGTCCATCGTCCGAATCCCGCCGCCGACCTGCACGGGGATGTCGAGCGCGGTAGCGATCTCGCGGATGATGGGCCGGTTCGAGTCGGCGTCGCCGTCTTTCGTCCGCGCGGCGTCGAGATCGACGAGGTGGAGCACGCGGGCGTTCTGGACGCGCCACAGCTTCGCCATCTTGACGGGGTCGTCGAAGTAGACGGTTTCGTCTTCGTAGCTGCCCTGCCGGAGGCGGACGCAGTGCCCGCCGCGCAGGTCGATGGCCGGGATGACGAGGAGCATGGGGAGATCGGGATGGTGGGGAGACGGCGCGATCCAATCAGATCCAACGCCTCATTCAGTGCCGCGGTCCGCGAAGTTCCGGAGCAGGCGGAGCCCCGCGTCCTGGCTCTTTTCGGGGTGGAACTGCACGCCCGCGACGTTGTCACGCTGCACGATGGCGGGGAACGGCTCGCCGTACTCGGTCCGGCCGAGCACGTCGGCGTCGCGCTCAGCGGCGGCTTGGTACGAGTGGACGAAGTAGAAGTGCGCGCCGTCGGCGATCCCGTCGAGGAGCGGGCTCGGGTGCGTGGCGCGGACCGTGTTCCAGCCCATGTGCGGCACCTTCAGCGGGCGGCCGTTCTCCGTGCCCCCGGCGAAGCGGACGATGCGGCCGGGCAGCAGCCCGAGGCCCGCGTGCTCGCCCATCTCCTCGCTCGCGTCGAACAGCAGCTGCATCCCAACGCACACGCCGAGGAGCGGCGTCCCGGCCTCGGCGGCGGCGAGCACTGGCTCCCACAGCCCGCGCCGCCGGATCTCGTCCGCGCACGCCCCGAACGCGCCGACGCCCGGCAGCACGAGCTTCTCGGCCTCGGCGATGAGCGACGGGTCGTCGCTGCGCACCGGCTCGGCGCCGACGGCCTGGAACGCCTTTTCGAGCGACCGGATGTTGCCGATGCCGTAGTCGATGAGGAGGAGCATGGCGTTACTCGGGCTTGCTGAGCTCTTTCGAGCGGGCGGTGGCGACGGCGACGGCGTTGATGAGCATCGTCCGGAGGCCGTGCGCTTCGAGGTCGGCGACGGCGGCGATCGCGGTGCCGCCGGGCGTCGTGACCTCGTCGCGGAGGATCGCCGGGTGCTTGCCGGTCTCAACGGCGAGTTTGGCCGCGCCGAGGACCGTCTGGGCCGCGAGACGGTGCGCGGTGGGGCGCGGCAACCCCTGCTTCACGCCGCCGTCGGTGAGCGCCTCGATCACCATGTAGACGTAGGCTGGGCCGCTGCCCGACAGCCCCGTCACGGCGTCCATCATCTCCTCCGGCACCTCGTCGACGGTCCCGACGGACTCGAACACTTCGTGCGCGATCTGGACGTGGTGCGCCGTCGCGTGCCGTCCCGCCGCGATCGCCGTCGCGCCTTCATCGACGAGGGCCGGCGTGTTCGGCATCGCGCGGATGACCGCGACCTCGCCGCCGAGCGTGTCGAGGATCGTCGTGGTCGTCGTGCCGGCGAGGACGGAGAGCACCACGGCGTCGTCGGCGACGTGCCCGCGGATCGCCTCCAGCACGCCGACGGCCTGGTACGGCTTGACGGCGAGGACGATCACGCTCGCGCCGTCGACGGCGGCGGCGTTGTCGGTGCCCGTCGAGATGCCGGGGAACTGCTTGGCGAGGGCGTCGAGCGCGGCCGTGCTGCGCCGCGTCACGCGGACCTGCGCGGCCTCGAACTCGTCCCCGCGCAGCATCCCGCCGAGGATCGCGCGGCCGATGTTGCCGCACCCGAGGATGGCGACGGTCTGGTCTTTCAGCATGGTCGGATAACCTTTGAGAGAGGGACGACCGAACGTACCGGTGGCGCGGTCTTTCGGAGAGCACGGCTCGTGAAAAATCCGGCCGGATTCAACCCTTCGCCCCGAGCACTTCGGCGACGGGCAAGGCAGGGAGATCGGGCAGCGCCGCGATCTGCAACGCATCGCCCGGCGTCATCCGCGCCACGTCGGCGTAGTCCTCGGCCCCCGGCTCGCGGCACACCTCGACGACCCCGTCGCCGAGGTAGACGATCCACAGTTCGGAGATCCCTGCCGAGGCGTAGAGCGGGCGCTTCACGCGTCGGTCGATCTCCGCCGACGAGTCGGCGACCTCGACGAGGAGGAGGACGTCCTCCGGGATCGGAACGCGGTCCTCCGGGGCGTCCGGCCGCAGGAGGGCGAGGTCCGGCTCCGGCTCGTTCCGGTGACCGAGGCGCACCGAGTTCTGCACGCTGACGTGAGCGAGCGGCGGCTCGGCCGTATACACTCGCTTCGCGAAGAGGCGTTCGAGCCGATTTACGGTGTGCAGGTGGGGCGGGCCGATGGGGGTCATGGCGACGATGCGTCCGTTGATGAGCTCGACGCGGTCGTCCTCGGTGAGGATGCCCGCGTGGAGGAGCGTGTGGTACTCGTCGACGGTGAACAGGCGCTCGCGAGGGGCGAGGGCGAGCACGGACGCGGCGGAGTCGGGGAGGACGTCGGCAGAGGCGGGCATGGCATCACTCGGCGGGTTGGCGGGTGCAACGCGGCACCGGACGGCGCGGTTGCCGGAGCGTCAGAGGGAGCCCTTCGTCGAAGCCACCGCAGCGTTCGCGGCGTCGCGGCGGACGGCGGTGCGGAGGGCGCGGGCGGCGGCTTTGAAGAGCGCCTCGGCGCGGTGGTGGTCGTTCGTCCCGTAGAGCACGGCGAGGTGCAGGTTGAGGCGGGCGTGCTCGGCGAAGCTGTACCAGAAGTGCCGCACCATCTCCGTCGAGAGGTCGCCGACGGTGGCGCGGTCGAACGCCGCGTCGAAGACGAAATAGAACCGGCCCGAGATATCGACGGCGCAGCGGCCGAGCGTTTCGTCCATCGGCACGAGCGCCGAGCCGTAGCGCTCGATGTGGGCCTTGTCGCCGAGGGCTTCGGCGAACGCCTGCCCGAGCGCGATCCCCACGTCTTCGACCGTGTGGTGGTCGTCCACGTGGAGGTCGCCGTCGCAGCGCGTCGTGAGGCCGAAGCCGCCGTGCTTCGCGAAGAGGTCGAGCATGTGGTCGAGAAAGCCGACGCCGGTGGCGTTGTCGTAGTCGCCCCCATCGAGGCAGAGGGCGACGGTGACGTCGGTTTCGGCGGTGGCGCGCTCGACGCGGGCGGTGCGGGGGGCGAAGGCCTGTCCTGAGGGTGTCGAAGGATCGGGCATGGGGATCACGTTCGGGTGAACGTGCAGGATACTCGTGCGGCGCGATCCGGCTCGTATAAAGAGCGCGAAAACGTGCCGCGCCGGGCGACGGCGGGAAACCACCCCCGGTGCGCGTGCTATGACCCGGGGCTGACAGGGGGGCGGCCGTAGCTCGGAGGCACGCCCCGACTCTGGTTACCTTC
>CAYTJT010000308.1:0-4061 GCA_964438105.1 uncultured Rhodothermales bacterium
GGGTGAGGCCGAAGCGGACGCGCGCGGACTGCGCCGGACGCGCGCGCTCGAACGCGACCGCGCCGCCGAGCCCGGCCTGCGTCGTC
The DNA here is from genome assembly GCA_964438105.1 of uncultured Rhodothermales bacterium. Lineage (GTDB taxonomy): Bacteria > Bacteroidota > Rhodothermia > Rhodothermales > JANQRZ01 > JBBSMX01. Next base: position 87 of record CAYTJT010000308.1, read on the forward strand.
GCCGCGCTCCGGTCGACGCGGACGGCGGCCACTTCGAGCGGGTTGACGCGGGTCGCCGGCGGGTCCATCCGGTTCGGGCACGAGCTCGGGTAGCGCTCGCCGTCCACGACGACGGCTACGTCGGTCCCGGAGAACCCGTCGAGGGCGAAGTCGCCGCCGAGCGCGACGCCGCGACGGACGAGGTGGAGCCCGCTGCGGCGGAGCGCGCCGTGCAGGGCCGTCTTCGACACGGTCGCCTCCGACTCGCTCAGTCGGAGCTCGTCCACGCTCACCGAGAGCGGGGCGAGTTGGTACGTCCACCCGACCGTGTCTCGTACGATGTCGAGCTCCGCCGCGGCCGTGTCCGGGAGGACGACGAAGAGGGTGTCGGGCTGAGCGGATACGGCCGCCGAGGAAATCAGGAGGGCTACGAACAGCGCGGCCCGGGAGGCTCGGAGGGGGAGCGAGGCGTGCATGGGATCAGGGTTGGGGACAAAATTGTCCTAAATAAGAACAGAGGAGCCGTGGGTTCGGGGCGTCCGGGGTTTCAGCCGTCGGCGACGAGGAGATTGGCGAGGCGGAAGTCGTGGGTTTCCATGCGCTCGGCCATCTCGGCGAGGCTCACGTGGTCGAACATCCGGTGGATGCGGTCGCGGGCGGGCGCCCACTGCTCGTGGAGCGGGCACGGCTTGCGCTCGCCGCAGCCCGGGAGGCCGAGCACGCACTCCTTAAAGATGCCGTCGCCGTCGAGGGCGACGACGATCTCTTTCAGCGCGATTTGCGAGGCCGGCCGCGCGAGCGCGATCCCGCCGTTCGGCCCGCGCGACGAGGTGAGCACGTCGGCCTGCGCGAGCGTCTGCACCACCTTCGCGAGGAAGTGGTAGGGGATGCCGAGGGCGTCGCTCACCGAGCGGATCGGGACGTAGGTGCCCTTCGGGCCGTCGGTGAGGTAGAGCACGGCGCGGATGCCGTATTCGCAGGCTTTGGAGAGCAGCATGAGGCGCGGGGAAGGGTCGTCGACCGAAAGTAAGACAAAAATGTCTTAATAAGTCAACCCCCGTCTCGTGCAGTTGTTGCGAAGGCGGAGCGAGTAGTGTGAAGAGGGGGTGAGGTCGAGGCGGAGGGTGAATCCGGGCGGTGGATGGTTTATATTAGGACCAGTTGGTCTTTAATAGATCCCTCGGAGTCCCCTCCCGTACCCGCCCGTATTCTAAAATAGGACAAAGGACTACTTTGTCCTCTTCCTGCTAGCCCCATGAAACCCACCCTCGTCCTCCTCGCCGCCCTCGTGCTCGCCGCCTGCGGCGGCTCCGACGCCCCCGACGCCCCCGATACCGCCGCGCCCTCGCCGGCCAGCCCCAACGTCGAGCTCCCCGTCGAGTCCGTCGAGCTCGGCCCGTTCGACGCGGCCCTCGCCGCCGAGGGGCAGCAGATCTTCGAGACGCGCTGCACGACGTGCCACAAGATGGAGGGGCGCTACGTCGGCCCGCCGCTCGGCGACACCTTCGGGCAGCGGGAGCCCGAGCACATCATGAACATGATCCTCGCGCCGGAGAAGATGCTCCAGACGGACCCCATCGCCCAGGAGCTCCTCGCCGAGTACAACATCCCGATGACGAACCAGAACCTCACGGAGGACGAGGCGCGCGCGATCCTCGAGTACCTCCGCCAGGTCCACGAGGGCGCGTGACGCCCCGCCGATAGTCCGACTCTCACCCCCCGCGATTCAACCTCGCAACGCCATGAAAAACCTCAAGCCCCTCCTCCTCTCGCTCGCCGTCGTCGTCGGCCTCGGCGTCCTCGTCGTCGCGTGCCAGACCACCGAGACAGCCACCGTCGACAGCGACGTGGCCCGGGCCGTCTACGTCGCGCCCGGGGAGTACGACGAGTTCTACGGGTTCATGTCCGGCGGCTACAGCGGGCAGCTCTCCGTCTACGGCATCCCGTCCGGCCGCCTCCTCCGCGTGATCCCCGTCTTCTCGCAGGACCCCGAGAAGGCCTACGGCTACTCCGAGGAGACCAAGCCGATGCTCATGACGACGCACGGCTTCATCCCGTGGGACGACGCCCACCACCCCGAGCTCTCGATGACCGACGGCGTGCCCGACGGCCGGTGGATCTTCATCAACGGGAACAACACGCCGCGCGTGGCCCGGATCGACCTCGACACCTTCACCACGGACGAGATCCTCGAGATCCCGAACTCCTCCGGCAACCACGCCTCGCCGTTCGTGACGCCGGACAACGAGTACGTCATCGCCGCGACGCGCTTCGCGATCCCGATCCCGAACGAGGACGTCGAGCTCGCCGACCTCTCCGAGGAGCTCAGCGGCACGCTCACGTTCATCCGCGCCGACGAGGCCGACGAGATGGACATCGCCTTCCAGATCCTCGTCCCCGGCTTCGACTACGACCTCGCGCACTCGGGCAAGGACGTCTCCGAGGGCTGGGCGTTCTTCACGAGCTACAACACCGAGCGCGCCACGACGCTTCTCGAGGTCAACGCCTCGCGCAACGACAAGGACTTCATCGCCGCCGTCAACTGGCGCCGCGCCGAGGCGTGCGTCGCCGAGGGCGCCGGCCGCGACGTCCCCGGCGAGTACTACCACAACTACATGGACGACCGCCACATGGCCGTCTCCGAGGTGAAGGAGGGGACGCGGATGATCATGCCTGAGGACTGCCCCGGCATGATCTACTTCCTCCCGACCCCGAAGAGCCCCCACGGCGTCGACGTCGACCCCACGGGCGAGTACATCGTCGGCGGCGGGAAGCTCGCCACAGTGATCCCGGTGCACTCGTTCACGAAGATGATCGCGGCGATTGAAGCCGAGGCGTTCGAGACCGTCATCGACGGGATCCCCGTGCTCGACTACGAGGCCGTGCTCTACGGCGAGGTCGAGAACCCCGGTCTCGGCCCGCTCCACACCGAGTTCGACGGGCGCGGCAACGCCTACACGACGGCGTTCATCTCGTCCGAGATCGTAAAGTGGGACATCGAGACGACGACGGTCGTCGACCGCATCCCCGTTTACTACAGCGTCGGCCACCTCATGATTCCCGGCGGCGACAGCGCCGAGCCCTACGGGAAGTACCTCGTCGCGCTCAACAAGATCACCAAGGACCGCTACCTCCCGACGGGGCCGGAGCTCGCCCACGCCGCCCAGCTCATCGACATCAGCGGCGAGAAGATGCGCCTCTTGCTGGACTTTCCGACGATTGGCGAGCCGCACTACGCGCAGGCCATCCCCGCCGAGATGCTGATCGAGGACCAGGTCCGGATCTACGAGATCGGCGAGAACACGAACCCGCACGCGACGCTCAACGAGGGCGAGGCCCGCGTCGAGCGCGACGGCAACGAGGTCCACGTCTACATGACGATGATCCGGAGCCACTTCGCGCCCGACAACATCGAGGGCATCCGCGTCGGCGACGAGGTCTACTTCCACGTGACGAACCTGGAGCAGGACTGGGACATCCCGCACGGCTTCGCCGCGATGGGGATGCAGAACGCCGAGCTGTTGGTGATGCCGGGCGAAACCCGCACCATCAAGTGGACGCCGAAGAAGGCGGGCATCATCCCGTTCTACTGCACGGATTTCTGCTCGGCGCTCCACCAGGAGATGCAGGGCTACATCCGCGTCTCCGAGCCGGGCGAGGACGTCCCGCTCGCCTACGGCACCGGCGGCGAACTGACCACGGTCGACTGACGTCGCCTTGCGCTTGACCTCTCCCTCCCCCTTTCGGGGGGAGGGCTGGGGAGGGGGGCGCAGGCCGGCTGCCGCGTGTCTCGATGGCCCCTCCCCCCGGCCCCCTCCCCGATGGGGGAGGGGGAGAAATCGAGGCCCCGCTTCGTACCAGGTCTTCCCCATCTTCCCCTCTGAACAGACGACCCCATGACCACCCGCTCGCGGCTCATTCTCGCCTTCGCGGCCGTGCTCCTCGGGCTGCTCTACGTGCTCCCGATCTGGCGCATCACGCTCGAAGCCCCGCAGT
>CAYTJT010000309.1:0-3979 GCA_964438105.1 uncultured Rhodothermales bacterium
CGTCGGGCGCGTTCTCGGCGATCCCGTCGCCGTCCCGAACGACGGCGTCGTCGCGCTCGACCTCCACGCAGGCGGCGAGGCCGAGGGCGAGGAGGAGCGTCAGAAATCCTAGCGTGCGTTGGATGGTCATGGCTGGTGTCAGTCGGGTGGAGGGGTCGATGGGTGGATGAGAAGAGAGCGGATCAGAAGTCCTTGCGGAGGAAGCGGCGGCGGGCGAGCCAGAGCGGCACGGCGCACCACGCGAGGAGGGCGCCGAGCGAGAGGCCGGTTCCGAGCGCCGTCCCGAAGAACCGCTCGAACGCGGCGCCGGTGTAGCCGAGGAGCGCGGCCACGTCGAGCGTGAGGAGGAGGAGCACCCGCGCCAGCGACACGGGGTTCAGGAGGCCGAGCACGATCATCGGCGTCTCGAGCGGGTAGGCGCTGAAGGTGTAGGCCACGAGCAGGAGGAGCCCGTCGTAGACGACGGCGAGGAAGAGCCACAGCCCCAGCGCCGCGGCGAGGCCTTTCGCCCGGTCCTCGAACCGCATGACGAGCCAGAACGCGAGCGCCAGCGCCGACGCCGTGAGGAGGACGCCGACGAGCAGCAACCGCCCGAGCGTCGGGAGGTACGCCGCCGCCGCGCCGTGCCAGATGAACGGGAGCCCGACCCCGAGCGCGAACCCGGCTCCCAGGGGGAGCGCGAGCCCGCCGTAGAGCCCGGCGAAGAGCGCGCCCCGCCGCACCGGCTGCGCCAGCATCAGCTCGACGTACTCCCGCGCGTTGTAGAGGTAGACCGTCCCGAAGACGAGGCTCACGAGCGGGACGAGGATGAGCACGACGTTGAGCAGGCTCAGCACGACCTGCCCCCCGCCCCCGCCGAACCGGAACAGCGCATCCGTGATGACTAGGAAGAAGGCGGCATACGCGAGCGCCCACTTGCTCCGGAGCGCGTCGTTGAGCTCGTAGTGGAGGATCTTCGCGGTGGCGCGCGGGACGCGCGCGGAAGCGGCGGGCATCGGGGGAGCGGCGTTCATCGGCGGGCCTCCGGGGCGTGCGTCATGAGGTGGGCGAAGGCGCGCTCCAGCCGGTCGTGCCCGGCCTCGCGCTTGAGCTCGGCGGCGGTCCCGGCGAACACGACGCGCCCTTCGAGCAGGAACACGACGTCGTCGGCCAGCTCCTCGAGCTCGCTCACGATGTGGGAGGTGAGCGCGAACGTCACCCCGCGCGCCTTCTCGTCGCGGATCCTGTCTTTGAGCGCGCCCGAGGCCACGGGGTCGAGCCCGGCCGTGGGCTCGTCGAGCACGACGAGGTCGGGGCGGAAGAGGAAGGCGACGGCGGCGTTGACCTTCTGGCGGGTGCCGCCGGAGAGCGTGCGGAGCGGCTTGTCGAGCTCGCCTTCGAGGTCGAGCGCGCGGATGAGCCCCGCGTCGGTCTCGTCCGTCACCTCCGCCTCGCGGAGGTCGCGGAGCATGGCGAGCACCTCGCGGCCGGTGAGGTTCTCGGGGAAGGCCGCCCGCTGCGGCATGTAGCCGATGCGCGCCCGGTAAGCCACGTCACCCGCCTTAACGGGCTCACCGTCGAACGTGACCCCGCCGGCGTGCGGGCGGACGAGCCCGAGCACGGACTTGATGAGCGTCGTCTTCCCCGACCCGTTCGGGCCGACGATCGCGGTGACGCGGCCGCGGCGGAGACGGAGGTCGACGTCGCGGAGGACCTCGAGCCGGCCGAACCGCTTGCTCAGGCCGACGACCTCGACGAGCGGGTCGATCCGTTGCGGCCGGGACGCCGGTTCGTCAGGCAAGGCAGGCGTGGGCATGGAGGAGGCGAGGGAAGTCATGGTAGAGGGAGTCACAGCGCGAGCGGGCGCATGAGCGGGCGGGCGTCGATGAGCGTCTCCGGCGTCAGCGCCGGGGCCACGCGCTCGGCCACGTCGAGGAGCTGGACGAACAGGCTCCGCATCAGCAGCAGCGCCGGCTCGTGCCGCTCGACGAGGAGCGAGAACAGCCGGACCGGGCGGAACGGGACGTCGCCCACGCCGTCGCGGTCGAGGTCGTAGCCCTCGTAGGCGTCCCAGTAGTTGCCCTCGAAGGTGCTGAAACTCTGGCGGCTGTTCGTGCCGACGTCGAAGGAGTTGGCGACGAAGTTGTTGCCGGTGACGACGTTGTCGTAGGCGTCCGCCATGATCTTCACAGCCCACCCGTTCCGCTCGAACACGTTGTCGGCGACGCGGACGCGGTTTGAGCCTTCGGCGTAGAGCCCGACCGTGTTCTTCACGAACGCGTTTCCGATGATCTCGCTGTCGGTGATCTCCTTGAGCAGGAGGCCGAAGGCCGCCGGCCCCCAGTTGTCCTCAAACCGATTGCCGACCATCTCGACGTGCTGCGTGTACATCACGGCCACGCCCGCGCCGTTAGCGAGGAACGTGTTGCCCGCATACCGGCAGCGGTCCGAGAACATAAAGTGCAGCCCGTAGCGCATGTTGCCGGTGCTGAGGTTGTCCTCCACCACGCTGTCCTCGACGAACTCGAAGTAGATCCCGTCGCGGTGGCCGCGGATCTCGTTGCCGCGCACCGTGATGTGGCGGCTGTACCAGAGGTGGATGCCGTTGCCCGCCTTGGACTCACCGACGTCGAGCCCACGGAAGGTATTGTCCAGGACGGCGCAGTGGCTGGCCTCAGCGAGGTATACGGCGAAGAAAGTGGCCTCGAAGTGATTGTCCTCGATCGTGCAGTTCGAGGCCTGCTCTACCAGCAGCGCCGCCCGGTCCTCGACGAACGAGGTGCCGACGTTGCGGAAGGTGAGCCCCCGCACCGTCACACCGTCGGCTCTGATTTCCATGATGGCCCGCTCCCCCTCGCCGTCGAGCACGACGTCACCCACGGCGGCGATCTCGACGGGCTTGTCTACGAGGATCGTGGGCTCGCGGTACACCCCGGGCCGCAGGAGGATTTTCGCTCCGGGCTCGGCGCGCTCCAGCGCTTCGGTGAGCGTCGGGATCGGGCCGTCGGGGTCCACGGTGAGGACCGCCTGGGCTTGGACGCCGCCGGCGAGGAGCAGGACCGCGAGGGTGAGGAAGAGCAGGCGCATCACGAAGGGGAGTCAGTGGCGAGCGTGCGCGTCGGAGGAACGCGGCGAAGCGCTCGACGACTCGACGCGGGCGAGCACCTCATTCCACGCCAGTACCTCGGCGTCCTCGAAGCGGGCGAGCGCGTCGGCTTCGGTCGTGCCCGGTCCGAAAGCGGCGAGATTCTGACCCATCGGGCTGCGAATCGACGGGGCGTAGAGGAAGAAGGCATCGCCCAGCGGGACGAGCGTGCCGGGGTCATCGTACGAGGTGACCCAGAGCGAGTGCGCCTCCTCCGCGGCCTCGGGATGCGCGAGGACGTAGCCGGCGAGGCACTCGACCGAGTCGAACTTGTAGGCCTTGCCGGTCGTCGTCAGCAGCTCCGTCCCGAAGCGTTCGTCGGAGATCGTCATCCGGCAGTGCTCTCCGACGTCCTCGCCGTAGCGGATCGGCTGCGGCGCGACTTCACACCCGGCGAGGACCAGGGCAGCGATGAGAAGGAGGAGCGCGCGCATGGTCAGGCGGGGTTCGGGCTCATGCTCGCCGCCGTGGCATCGGCCGGCTCCGTCGCGCGCGCGGTGCGGCGCCGGCGGAACTCCCAGAACGCCACCGCCGCGCCCAGCGCGAGCGACACGAACGCCGCGATCATCCCCATCCCCGGCCACGAATGCGCCGTGATGTTGAGCATCTGCTTCGAGCCGATGAGGGGCGGCTGGTACGTCATCCCCGGCACCTTGATGGCCGCGTCCGGGTTGAGGTCATGCCCGTAGTCGTACTCCCAGAGGTAGAAGTCCACCATCCCCGCCACGGCGACGACGAGGAAGAGGCCGACCCAGGTGTAGAGCACCCAGCGCTTGCCCGTCGCGGCGGCGCCCAGGCCGAGCAGAATCAGGAAGCCGAAGATCCACGGCATGATCACGAGCTCGGGGATCGCGT
>CAYTJT010000310.1:0-3908 GCA_964438105.1 uncultured Rhodothermales bacterium
GCCGCGCTCGACGGCCCACTCCTTCATCGCGAGCGCGACGGCGTCGGCGACGGTCTCGTCGAAGGGCTCGCTCTTTTCGATCGTGGCACAGATGCGCTTGTAGACGGCCTTCGGCAGGCGCGCCTTCATCTCGGTGAGGCCGAACGTGTTCTGGCCGAACATCGCTTCGACGTCGAACGCTTTCACGTGGCCGTTCGAGGCGGCTTTTCGGGACTTGGTGGCAGGCATGGCGTAGTGCGGGTTGAGAGAAACGGGGAGGTCGGGAGGCGTCAGTCGGAGAGCGGGACGAGCGTCATCGGCTCGGCGGGGAGCGCGGTGGACTCCTTCTGCGTGGAGAGCACGATCGAGGTCTGGGTGCCGCGCACGCCGGGGATCCGTTGGACCTCGGCGAGCAGCCGTTCGAGCGCGCCCGTGTTGCGGACGCGCACTTTCAGGATGTGCGAGCCCTCGCCGGTGATCGAGTGCAGCTCCTGCACGGCGTCCATCGCCGTGACGGCCTCGATGAACTCGTCGTAGTGCTCGGAGCCGGCGGAGGACACGCGGATGAACGCGGCCACGTCGAAGCCCAGCCGGCGGGCATCGACCCTGGCGTGGTAACCCGTGACGACGCCGCGCTCCTCCAGCTTCCGCATCCGCTCCGAGGCGGCCGGCACGGAGAGCCCGACGGCTTCCGCCACCTGATTACGCTTGATGCGGCCCTGGCTCTGGACCAAGCCGAGGATGTGCGCGTCGATCTCGTCGATCTTATCCATTCGGGGTGTCGTGCTAAAAAATTTAAGCGGCTGGGCAAATATAGCTGCGCTGACAGCGACAAACGAGCAATAATCTTAAAATAATGGCTAAGCTGGACGCTGCACGCCGTTTTGTGTAGCGGCGTTGCCCTCCCCACGACCTGAAGCAGCCACGTGCGCCGATTACCCTCCTCGATCCCTGCCAGCCGGAGCGGCGAGAAGACCACGTTCCCGGTGCGGCGAGGCCCCGCTACGCGCCGGGCTGCGTCGCCCACCACACCCACGCGATGAGCGCGAACTGCAACGGGAGCCGCAGCCACAGCAGCGCGGGCGCGATGCCGAACTTCTCGGCTTCGAGCGCCATGTAGACGTTGGCCGGGAAGACGGCGATCAGCAGGGCGATGAGCCACCACCCGGCCCACACGCGCAGCCCCGGCACGAGCACGCCGAGCCCGCCGAGGATTTCGGCGACGCCGCTGACGTAGACGAGCAGGAAGGGCGCCGGCAGAAACGGCGGCACGATCGCCGCGAACAGCTTCGGCTTGACGAAGTGCAGCACGCCCGCCGCGACGAACATGAGCGCGATGAGTCCGATCGAGAGCAGCTTCATCCGTCTGCCCGCAGTCCGATGAGTCCCATCATCCGGCCCGTCGTCCCGCCCTCGGCGCGGTACGAGAAAAAGCGCTCCGTGTCGAACGTGCTCGCCTCCGCCACCTCGATGTGCGCCTCGGGGATGCCGGTGCGGAGCAGCTGCGTCACGATCGCCCCGGCGAGGTCGACGTGAGGCTTCGGCTTCTGCTCTAGGGTGCGCACGTGCTCGTCGTCGAACTGGCTCGCGACCTCGGTGCCGACCTCGAAGTCGTCGGGGCCGATGAGGGGGCTGACGTAGGCGCGGATGCGCTCGGGGCGGGCACCGCGCGTCCGCATGGCCTCCACCGTTTGGATCGGGATGCCGCCGACGGTCCCACGCCACCCCGCGTGGCACGCGCCGATGACGTGCGCCTCGGGGTCGGCGAGGAGGACGGCGCCGCAATCGGCCACGGGGATGCCGAGCACGAGCCCGCGCCGGTCGGTGACGAGCGCATCATGCTTTTCGGTGTGTCCCCCCTCGGTCACGAACGCCACGTCCGCGCCGTGCACCTGCCCGACCGTGGCGAGCGCGTCGGGGGTGAAGCCGAGCGCGTCGAGCAGGCGGCGGCGGTTCTCGCGCACGGCCGCTTCGGCGTCCCCCGTCGTGAACCCGGTGTTGAGCGACTCGAACGGCGGCTCGCTGACGCCGCCATCGCGCGTGCTGAACGCCGCGACGACCCCGGGGACATCGTCGAACACCGAGGGGCGGAGGAGGGGGAGGGGCATCGGGGCCTACGGGGTGAGGTGGGAACGGAGGGCGTCGCGCACGGCGTCGGTGGGCATCGCTCGGCCCGTCCACTGCTCGAACGCCGCCGCCGCCTGCCCTATCAACATCGCGAGCCCTCCGATCGTTTCGGCGCCGCGCCGTTCCGCATCGCGCAGCAGCCGGGTTTGCACGGGGGCATAGACGAGATCGTACACCGTCTGCCCCGGACTGAAGGCGTCGGCGTCGGGCCAGACGGTCGCGTCGTCGTACGGGTGCATCCCGACCGACGTCGCGTTCACCACGAGCCGGCTCCGGCGCACGGCGTCGCCCGCTTCGGTGAGGGGTACGGTTCGCAACGCGTCGCGCTCGTCAAATGAGGCGAGGCTGCGGGCGAGCGCTTCGGCCCGGTTGGGCGTCCGCGCAGCAATCGTGAGCGAAGCCGGGCGGCACGCGGTGAGGAGCGCGTAGACCACGGCGCGCGCCGCTCCCCCGCTGCCGAACACCACGGCGTCGGTGCCGTGCAGCGCGTCGGGATTGAGGCCGGATAGAAATCCCGCCGCGTCGGTGTTGTCGCCGCGCAGCGTCCCATCGTCACGCCGCGCGATCGTGTTGACGGCGCCGATGGCCTCGGCCTCCGGCGCGAGGGCGTCGAGGTGCGGGACGACGGCCTGCTTGTGCGGAACGGTCACGTTCGCCCCCATCACGTCGAGGGCGTGCAACCCCGCGACGGCCGCAGCGATGGCGTCGGGTGCGACGCGCGCGGTGAGATACACGGCGTTGACGCCGAGCGCGCGAAACGCCGCGTTGTGAATCAGCGGCGAGAGCGAGTGCGTGACGGGGTCGCCGAGGAGCACGGCGAGGCGGGTGCGGGCGTCAGGCAGTGCAGCGTCGGGCATATAAGGGCGACCGGCTACCCCCCGCTCCTCTTACGCCTGCGGCGTCTGCGAGAAGCTGTCCCCCTCGGCGAGGGGGACAGTTTGGTGAAGCCGGAAGCGGAGCGACCGAGAACCAAACGGGGGGTCCGCCTAGCGCGTGCGGCGGCTCCGCTCGTCGGTGCCGAAGAAGGAGCGGAGCCGGGCGTCGGCGGCGAAGTCGGGGTAGATGTGGCGGATCTCGTCGCGCACGGACGGGTCGAGCTCGAAGGCCTGCCGGAGCGCGGCGATGGCCTCGTCGTTGCGGCCGAGGGCGAAGAGCGCCTTCGCCTGCTGGACATGCGCTTCGGTCCGCTCGGGGGCGATGCCGGCGGCCTTGCGGTAGGCCTGCAGCGCCTCCTCCGTGTGGTTCGCCTCGAAGAGGGTTTCGCCGAGGTCGAGCCACGCTTCTTCGTTGTCCGGCTCGAGTTCGACCACGCGGGCGTACGAGCGGAGCGACTCGTCGAGCAGGCCGGCGTTGTACTCGCTGTCGGCGCGGGCGTACCAGAACTCCCCGACCTCGGGGCGGAGCTGGAGCGCGCGCGCGAAGCACTTCAGCGCGTCGGTGTGGCGCTCGACGGCGTCGTAGCAGCAGCCCATCCCGTACCATGCTTCGGGGTACTCCGGGTCGTCCTGCACGGCGCGGTGGAAGTAGGTGATGGCCGTGTCGAAGTCCTTCAACTCCTCGTAGGCCAGCCCGATGTTGTAGTACGTCGCGGCGTCGCCCTCTTCGTATTCGAGCACCTTGAGGTAGCTCGCGACGGCCCCGTCGAGATCGCCCATGTTGGCGAGGGCGTTGCCTTTGTTGTAGTGCGCGCTGGCGAACGCCTCGTCCACGGCGAGCGCGAAGTCGTACGACATCACCGCGTCGTCGAAGCGCTCCATCCGGTTGAGCACGATGCCGCGGTTGTACCACGCGTTCTGCGAGTA
>CAYTJT010000311.1:0-3881 GCA_964438105.1 uncultured Rhodothermales bacterium
CGGCCGTTCTTCGAGAGCCTCCTCTCGTCGCAGCTCGACATGGACCGGCTCGACTACCTCCGGCGCGACTCGTTTTACACCGGCGTCGCCGAGGGCGTGATCGGCGTCGACCGGATCATCAAGACGATGCGGGTCCACCCGCTCGACGGCGGCGGCGATGCGGACATCGTGATCGAGGCGAAGGGGGCGTACGCCGTCGAGAGCTACATCCTGTCGCGGCGGCTGATGTACTGGCAGGTGTACCTCCACAAGACGGTGATCGCGGCGGACCACCTCCTCCGGTCCGCGTTCGCGCGGGCCCGGGCGTGCTGCGCGGAGCGGGACGCCGCCGTGCTCGCCTCCTCGCCCGCCCTGCTGTTCTTCCTCCGCCGCCGCGTCACCGCCAGCCGGATCGCCGACTCCGACGTGCTCGATGCGTTCTGCCGGCTCGACGACACCGACCTCCTCTACAGCCTGAGCCGCTGGACCGCGTCCGACGACCGCGTGCTCGCCGACCTCGCCCGCCGCTTCGTCGACCGCGACCTCTTCCGCACGACGTATCTCGCCGAGGCGCCCACCGAGGCCCACCTCGCCGCGTGGCGCGAGCGCGTCGCCGACTGGCTCGTCGCCTCCGGCCTCGCCCGACGCGACGACGCACACGCGGCGGCCGACGCCTACCTCACGGTCGGCCGGTCCTCGCTCGACGCGTACCACCGGCTCGACGACTCGATCTCGATTCTGGAGCGCGACGGCAGCGTCCGTGAGCTCTCGCGGGCGACGGACGTGGCGGCCGTCGGCGCGCTCACCGGGGCCGTCGTGCGGCACTACGTCTGCGCGCCGAAGCAGGTCGCGCTCGACCTCGCCGAAGCGGCCGTCCAGCCCTGAGCTACTCGTCGAGGATGTAGATGGCGGGGAGGTTCCGGGCGAGCTGGCCGTAGTCGAGCCCGTAGCCGATCACGAAGAGGTTGTCGATCTCAAACCCGACCCAGTCGAGCGTGAGGTCGAGGTCGGGGTTCGTGGCGGCCTTCTTGTGCAGCAGCGTCACCGTCTTCACCGACGCCGGGTTCAGCTCGCCCATCAGGTCGATGATGAACTGCATCGAGAGGCCGGTGTCGACGATGTCCTCGACCACGATCACGTGCCGCCCTTCGAGATTCGCGTCGATCTTCTTCAGCTCCGTCACGGCCCCGCTCGACACCTTCTCGGCGCCGTAGGACGAGAGCTTGAGGAAGTCCACCTCGCAGTCGATCGTGATGGCCCGCATGAGGTCGGCGAGGAACATGTACGCGCCGTTGAGCACGCCGATGAGGATGGGGCGCTCGCCCCCGTATTCCTCGCTGATCGCGCGGCCGATCGCGTGGACGCGCTCGGCGATCGTGTCGGCGTCGAGGTAGAGGCGGAACCGCTCGCCGCGGCACGTGACGGTTTCGGCGACGGCGGGGGCGGAGTCGGACATGGGACGGAGGGGCGATGAGAGGAAGGCCGAAGTTAGCGCCCCTCGTCGTCGGGAGCCAACGCCTCGTGCGGATTCCACGCGAGCCGAACGGGGTGCTGCGTCTCCGGCCCGACGGCGACCAGCGCGCTCAGCCGGTGCCCGACGACCCATACCACCTCGCCCTCGGAGAGCAGCACGAGCTGGCGCGCGCGCCGGTGGGACGGCACGCGGCGCTCGGTGAGCAGGTCGCTGACCTTCTTCTGCCCGTCGAGCCCGAGCGGCCGTAGCGCGTCGCCCGACCGCCACGTCCGCAGCCGCAGCGGCCAGCGCAACGCATCCCCGTCGACGACCTCGACGAGCGGCGACGGGTCGAACGCCGTCGGCACCGCGCCGAGCGGATCGGCGAGGAGCGTGCCGAATGGCGTCCACGTCTCTCCGAGCGTGATCTCCACATCGACCTCGCGTTCAGCATCGGCCGTCGGGACGAACGCGATATGCTCGCGCTCGCGCCACACGGTCCCGCCCGGCCACTCGATCTTCCGACCGGGCTGCGCGTCGAGGAGCGCGGCGAGCTCGCGCACGGTGGCCGCGGAGCGCGGCGCGGCGGGCAGCCACCGGCGGAGCGCTTCGAGCAGGAGCCCCCGTCGGATCGTCTCGGGCTGGGCCCGGAGCCCGTCGAGGCAAAGCCTGCAGCCTCCCTCGACCGGTTCGGCGATGGCGTCGAGCGCGGCGTCGGGGGCGAGGGCGGCGCCCGCGTCGAGGTAGTCGCGCAGGAGCGAGGCCGTACGCGCGATGCTGTTCGTCGCTCCCCCGAAACGCTGTTCGACGAGCGGCAGGATCTCGTGCCTGACGACGTTGCGGCGGTAGTCCGCCTCGCGGTTCGAGGCGTCCTCTCGCCAGCGGAGGGCGCGGGCGCGGGCGTAGGCCTCGATCTCGCTTCGCCCGACGTGCAGCAGCGGCCGGACGACGGTCACGTCTGAGCCGGGTGTGAGCGGCCGACTCGCTGGGATGCCGGCGAGCCCGACCGGGCCCGTGCCGCGGAACAGGTGCAGCAACAATGTCTCCGCCTGATCGTCGCGGTGGTGCGCCGTCATCACGACGGAGGCTCCCACGTCCTTCGCCACGTCGCCGAAAAAGCGATACCGGATCGCCCGCGCTCTGGCCTGCACGTTGTCGCCGTCGGGCCGGGCGCGGTGGACGAAGCACGGCACCTCCGCGTCGGCGCAGAGGGAGCGAACGAAGCGCTCGTCCCCGTTGGAGTCGGCCCCGCGCAGCCCGTAGTTGACGTGCGCTGCGACCGGCCGGAGGTCCGCCCTGCAGAGCAGATCGAGGAGCGCCGTCGAGTCGAGCCCCCCGCTCGCGCCCACCACGACCGGGGTTCCGGGCGCGAGCAAGCCGAACTCGGCGAGCGATTGGCGGAAGCGTTCGAGCAGCATGGCGACGGCGTGAGGGGGCGGGCTCCGGCGCGGTGCTCACCCTCGGCTGAAGCGCCGCTCCAGCTCTTCCATCGAGACCTTGACGAGCGTCGGGCGGCCGTGCGGGCAGGCGTAGGGCATCTCGCACGTGAACAGCTGGTCGATGAGCGAGCGCGCTTCGGCCTCGGAGAGCGTCTTCCCGACCCTGATCGCGCTGCGCCGCGCGAGGCTCTTGGCGAGGTTGTCGCGGACGTGCAGCTGGAGCCCGTCGCGGTAGGCCTTGTATTGTTCGAGCACCTCTTCCAGGATCAGCCGCTCGCGCCCCACCTGCACGTCGCCGGGCACGCCCTCGACCTTCACCGTCCGCCCGGAGAACGGGGTGATCTCGAACCCGAGACGGCCGAGGTCCGGCAGCAGCTCTTCGAGCAGGGCGAAGTCGGCGGGGGCGAACTCGAGGGTCACGGGGAAGAGCAGCTGCTGCGACGAGGCGAGGCCGCCGTCGAGCGCGGCGAGGGCCTGCTCGTAGAGGATCCGCTCGTGCGCCGCGCGTTGGTCGAGCAGCATCAGCCCCGACCGGATCGGCGTGACGACGTAGCGGTTGTGGAGCTGCCACACGGGCGGGCGCTCCCCGAGGTCGAAGTCGTCCTCGCCCGAGGCACCGTCGAGCGGGCGCGCGCCGGACGGGATCGGGCGCGGCGGCTGCGGGGTCACCTCGACATCTGCTGATGGAAAGCCGGCGAGGGACTGCTGGCGCGGGTCCGGACGGAGCGGCGGCGCGGAGCGCGGCGGGGCGGACGCGGCGCTCGTCCCGAACTGCACCGGTTGGAACTCGACGGCGCGCCCATTCGCGGGACCGGTCGTGACGACGGACTGCTCGGCGCGGTCGGTCGAGAAGCCGTCGCCGAGGCTGGGGATCACGTCGGCGTCGCCGAGCGCCTTCTTGACGACGGCGCGGATGAACCCGTAGATGCCCCGCTCGTCGTCGAACTTCACCTCGGTCTTCGTCGGGTGGACGTTGACGTCGACGTGGCGCGGGTCGAGCGTGAGGAAGA
>CAYTJT010000312.1:0-3837 GCA_964438105.1 uncultured Rhodothermales bacterium
GCTCGGCGCCCGCGAGCCGCGCCATCTCCGGGTACGACACCCAGTACGGCGCGGGAATCACCACCTCGTCGCCCGGGCGGCACAGCACGAACACGGCCTGCGCGACGGACTGCTTCGCGCCGTTCGAGCAGAGGATCTCGTCGGCGGTGTAGTCGAGCCCGTTGTCGTCGCGGAGCTTCCGGGCGATGGCTTCGCGGAGGTCGGGCGTGCCGGGGTTCGCGGTGTAGCGCGTGTGCCCGTCGCGGATGGCCTGGATCCCGGCCTCGCGGATCGGCTCCGGCGTGTCGAAGTCGGGCTCGCCGGCGGAGAGGGCGATGACGGGTTTGCCCTCGCGCTTGAGCGCCTTCGCGCGGCCCGACATGGCGAGCGTCGCCGACGGCTGCATCGCCGCGACGCGGGGGTTGAGGTCGTGGGCGGTGGTCGTCGTGGGCATGGGATCGGGGGGACGAAAGGTGGACGCCGAAGGGAGACGGAAAGGTACGAAGGCTGCGCCTCCCCTTATTTGCCCTCCCTCCTTTATTCGCCGCGCGCCCGCAGCGCGCTGCGTTCCCGCAGCCGCGCCAGCACCGGCTCGGGCACGAACGACGACACGTCGCCGCCGAAGCGGTGGATCTCGCGGACGAGCGACGAGCTCGTGAACGCGTGCTCGTCGCTCGGCGTGAGGAAGACGGTGACGGCCTCGCCGTTGAGCCGCTGGTTCGCGATCGCCATGCGGAGCTCGTAGTCGAAGTCGGTCACCTGCCGGATGCCGCGCACGAGCGCGACAGCGCCGAGCTCGGCCGCGCGCGCCGCGACGAGGCCCTCGAAGACCACGACGTCGAGCCGCGCCCGCTCGTCGCCGGTCCAGTCGGCGACCGACTCGTGGATGAGCGCGACGCGCTCCTCGCCCGAGAAGAGCGTCCGCTTCGACGCGTTCACCGCGACGGTCACCTCCACGCGGTCGAACAGGCGGAGCGCGCGGCGGAGCACGTCGAGGTGGCCGAGCGTGACGGGGTCGAACGTGCCGGGGTAGAGCGCGAGGCGGGGCATGGGAGCGCGGTGCGTGGGAGGGCTCGTGAAATTAGCGCACGTGCGTATCTTTCGGGGCGCTGGGCGCCCATCCGCGCCCGCGAAGGCGGAACCCCCCGTGCAGCCTCCGCCTTTACAATCAGACCGAGGGCCGTCGGGGCTCGCCCCGTATTCCGAGCCCCCGCCCGTACTCACCCACTAGTAAGGAGACGAAACCATCGCAAGACGATACTCACGGCCGCAACAGCAGCGCGGCCCGCGCACCCGCATCAACGATCAGATCCGCGCCGACCGCGTGCGCGTCGTGGACCCCGAGGGGGAGCACGGCATCTACGAGATCGACAAGGCCCTCGAGCTCGCGCAGCGCCGGGGGCTCGACCTCGTGGAGGTCGCCCCGGACGCGGACCCGCCCGTGGTCAAGATCATGGACTTCGGGAAGTACCGCTACGAGCAGCAGAAGAAGGAGAAGGAGCAGCGGAAGAAGGCCCACAAGGTCGAGCTGAAGGAGGTCCGCTTCCGCCCCAACACCGACGACCACGACTTCGAGTTCAAGACGAAGCACGCCCGCGGCTTCCTCGAAGACGGCAACCAGGTCAAGGCGTGGGTGCAGTTCCGCGGCCGCGACATCATCTACAAGGACCGCGGCGCCGACCTCCTCGGCCGGTTCATCGAGGAGCTCTCCGACCTCGCGCGCGTCGAGCAGCTCCCGAAGATGGAAGGCCGCCGGATGACCGTCGTGCTGACGCCGGACAAGAACGCAAGAAAGAGCGGCTGACGTGCGAGCGTGTAGATGTGGAAGGCACGGAGGTGTGAACGTGTGGAGGTAAGAGCAAGCGCCACCGACACGCTCATACCCTGGAACGTCCATACGTCCGCTCTTCAAACTTCGGCGCTGTGACGAGGGGGGATCGAACGGCAAAAAAAACCGCGTTTCAGAGATTCCGATTCTTAGAGGGCGCCATGAACCAACTGCTCGAAAAAGCTTTCGACCGCGCCGCCGCATTACCGGACTCCGAGCAGGAGGCACTCGCACGGCGGGTGCTCGCTGAGATCGAGGCGGACACGTGCTGGGACGCCCTCTTCGCCGAGCCGGAGTCCGACGACGTGCTCACGCGCATGGCAGACCGAGCGCTCGAAGCACACCGATCCGGGCAAACCCACCGCCTCGACCCCGGCGACCTGTAGTGCCCTCGACGTTCGAGTCCTACGCCGAGCCATCATTCTGGAAAGCATATCGCGCGCTTCCTGAGCACGTTCGGTCGGCAGCCCGCGAGGCGTACCGGCGGTTTGAAGAGAATCCGGCGCATCCCGGCTTCCAGTTCAAGCGGCTAGGGAAGAAGCGCTCCGTCTGTTCAGTGCGCATCGGCCTGGACCACCGGGCACTCGGCGTCGTTTCGGGCGGAACGGTGATCTGGTTCTGGATCGGCTCACACGCCGAGTACGACCGCTTGCTGAAGAGCGTTTGACCATCACGCCCCTTCCCTTTCTCCCTGCCGTCCACGCCCGCTTTTACGTCTGCTCTTCAAACTCCGGCGTTGCCGCAGCATCGGGGCCGGCGTATCTTTTTCGTTCTGCCAGAGGGGCGACCCGCTGCATCGGAGACGATCACGGGGCTCGCCTCTTTTTTTGGCCTCACCAGCAGGAGACAACCCGAGGAGCACCATGCCGAAGATGAAGTCCAACAGCGGCGCCAAGAAGCGTTTCGCCCGGACCGCCAGCGGCCGCATCAAGCGGAAGAAGGCCTTCGCCAGCCACATCCTCACGAAGAAGTCGCCGAAGCGGAAGCGCAACCTCCGCGAGACGACGCTCGTGGACAAGACCGACGAGAAGCGGATCGGCCGCCTCCTCGGCGGGAAGTAAGCTGGCGAACTCGCCGCACCTACCCCTCCCCCACCCTTTTAACGGAGCAACCAAATGCCACGCGCACGTAACACAGTGGCTTCCCGTCGCCGTCGCAAGAAGATTCTGAAGCTTGCGAAAGGCTACTGGGGTCGCCGCGGCAACGTCTACACCGTTGCCAAGCACTCCGTCGAGAAGGGGCTGCAGTACGCCTACCGGGACCGCCGCCAACGCAAGCGGCAGTTCCGGCGCCTGTGGATCGCCCGCATCAACGCCGCCGCGCGGCAGAACGGCACCACGTACTCGCGCCTCATCTCCGACCTCCGCAAGGCGGACATCCCGCTGAACCGGAAAGTGCTCGCCGACCTCGCGATGCACGACGCGGAAGCCTTTAGCAAAGTCGTCGAGCAAGCCCAGGCGTAGATCGCTCGCGATCTCCCCGCTCTGCTCGACCCCCTTCCCGCCCGGCCTGGCTCTCCGCCTCGCCAGGCGGGATTTTTTGTACACCGCCCCCCGCCGCCATGCCTGCCGACACGACCACGCTCCACGCCGAGATCGACGCGCTCCACGCCGAGATCGACGATGCCCAGCTCACGACCGCGGACGAGATCGAGGCCTTCCGCATCCGCATGCTCGGGCGCAAGAGCGGCGCCATCGGTCCCCTCTTCGGCCGGATCACCGAGGTCGAGCCCGCCGAGCGCGGCGCGATGGGGCAGGCGCTCAACGCGCTGAAGAAGAAGGCCGAAGCCGCGATCGAGGACGCGCAGGCCGCGCTCGCGACGACGAGTGGCGCCGAGCGCACCGACCTCGACTTGACGCTGCCCGGCCGCATCCCCGCGCCGACAGCCGACGAACCCGGCGGCCTCCACCCGCTCACGCAGACGCTCCGCGAGATCGAGGCCATTTTCCGCCGCTTCGGCTTCGACGTGGCGCACGGGCCGGAGATCGAGGACGACTGGCACAACTTCACCGCGCTCAACTTCCCGCCCG
>CAYTJT010000313.1:0-3825 GCA_964438105.1 uncultured Rhodothermales bacterium
GGGAGCGTGAGCGCGTCGCCCTGCCGGTACGGGCCGGGCGTGCTGACGGGCAGCCGCCCCGCCAGCGGTGCCGCGCCGACGAGCGCGTCGGCCGCCGCCCGCTGCGTGCGCGGGAAATCGTCGTACGCGACCACGACGGCGTCGGGCCCCTCGACGTCGAGGGAGAGGTACGGATTCCCGAAGGCGACGAGCACGACGGGCTTGCCGAGCGCGATGATCCGGTCGACCACGGCGCGCTGGCGCTCCGGGAGCCCGTCGCGGCTCCACGGGCGCACGCCGAGCGCCGTCGGGACGACGATGACGTCGTGGTACTTGGCGAGCGTGAGCGCGTGGGTGACGGCGAGCGGGTCGGCGTCGGGGTGGAGCGAGCGGTGGGTCACGAGCGCGGGACCGCTAGCCCGCAGGCGCTCGACGAACGCGCTGGGGGGCTCGGCGCGGGCGGACTCGGCGAGCGAGAGCACCAGCACGCAGTGGTTCGGGTCGAGGGGGAGGAGGCCGCGGTCGTTGCGGAGGAGGGTGAGCGAGCGCTCCGCGATGCGCTCGGCGAGGGCGGCGCCCCGCTGGAGGAGCGCGCTGTCCGGCGGCGCGAGGGCGGCGAAGGGTCGCGCCCGGAGGTCGGTCGCGTCCGCGGCCTCGGCGGCGCGGTGCAGCCCGAGCCACTCCTTCGCCCGGAGCACGCGCCGCACCGACGCGTCGATGCGCGCCTCCGAGATGCGCCCCTCGCGGACGGCGTCGAGGAGAGCGTCGCGCGCGGCGTGCTCGTCGCGCACGAGGATCAGCAGGTCCACCCCGGCCTCGATGGCCCCCACGGCCGCCGCTCGCGCGCCGAAGCCCTCCGTGATCCCGCCCATGTCGAGCCCGTCGGTGACGATCAGCCCCTCGAACCCGAGCTCCTCGCGGAGCAACCCGGTAATGACGTTCGGCGAGAGGGTGGCGGGCAGCGCCTCGTCGGGCTCTAGGGTGGGCACGGCGAGGTGGCCCGTCATCACGCTCCGCACGTTCGCGGCGATGGCTTCGCGGAAGGGACGTAGCTCGACGGCGTCGAGCCGCTCGCGGGGGAAGGGGAGGAGGGGGAGCGCGTCGTGGGAGTCGATGTCGGTGTCCCCGTGGCCGGGGAAGTGCTTCGCCGTCGCGACGAGCCCGCCGTCCTGCATCCCCCGCAGCGAGGCCGCGGTGAGCGCGGCGACGGCGTCGGGGTCCTCGCCGAACGAGCGGACGTTGATGACCGGGTTGAACGGGTTGTTGTTGACGTCGGCGACGGGGGCGAAGTTGTAGTGCACGCCGAGGGCGCGGGCTTCGGCGGCGACGTGGCGGCCCATGGCGTAGGCGAGCGCCGTGTCGCCGACGGCCCCGAGCGCCATCGCCTTCGGAAACGCCGTCGTCCCCTCGACCCGCATCCCGACGCCGTGCTCCATGTCCTGCGCGATGAGCAGCGGCAGGGCTGCACTCGCTTGCAGCCGTCGCGTCATCGCGGCCTGCCGCTCGGCGTCGCCCGTCGAGAAGAGCACGCCGCCGACGCCGAACCGCTCGACGCGGTCCGTCAAGCGTGCTTGCTCGTCCGGCCGCTCGCCCTTCTCCGAGCCGTACGCGTCGGTGATGAACAGCTGCGCGATCTTCGCCTCCAGCGTGAGGGTGTCGAGCACGGCCTCGGCCCACGGCCCGGTGCCGGGCCACAGCGCGTCCGTGCCCGCTTCCGAAGGGTGGACGGCGGCGGGCTGCGCGAACGCTCCGGCGCCGGCGAGCAGGAAGGTGAAAAGGAGGAGCGCGCGCATGGGTGGAGAACGAGACGACGAAGCCGTAAGGTACCGAGATCGCGGAGCGCCGGCAGCAAACGGGACCGCCACTCGGACGAGAGCGGCGGTCCCGGAGAGGGCACCCCCAATGGTACGACGAATCAGAGGCTGCACAGCCTCTCAAAGAGTGTTGAGGAACGGACGCCTCCAAGCTCTCCCTCCCCCTGCTTGCGGGCAGAGCTGGGGAGGGGGTATCTCGACTGCTGCGGCGCTACGAATCGCCCCTCCCCCCGGCCCCCTCCCCACTGCGTAGGGAGGGGGAGAAAAATCTCAACGCCCTCTCAGCGCATCACGATGATCGATCGAGATCCGGTGCCGATGATCGCGTTGTTGGCATCGAACGCTTGCACGATCAGCGTGACGCTCCCTTCTTCCTCCCCCGTAATGTCGTACAGCCGGTCGATAGCGTGAACGGGCACGCCGGAGACCGAGCCCGTGCCACCAGCCAACGCCCAACGATACCTGGCAGCGTTATCGAGCGGCTCGGCCCGGTAGTTCCGCGTCTCTCCGATGCCGAGTTCGGCTGGCCCCTTGAGGTACATTTGGCTCTGCGTCGTCGTGTCCGTGGACGGCGCTTCCGAGTTGGGCGGGAGGGGCTCATCGACGAGGGCATCGCGACAGCCGAGGAGGCCGAGGAGTAGAGCGAGCAGCACGAGAGGAAAGGCTCTGGAGATCATGTCGGCTGCGGAAAGGTGGACGAGCACGGAGGTGTTGGCACTCGTTAAGGATAAAAGAAGGGCAGCCAGAAATCAAGCCCCGGGTCCGTACCCCGGCACGCTGAGGGGAGGGCGACGTCAGAACAGCTCGCCCATCTGGGCCTGCATCTCGGCAGCGTTGCCGGAAGGCACGTCGCCCTTCAGCGCGTCGAAGAAGTCCTGGTCGTAGAGCCGGCTCTGGATCACGACCGGCATCGGGACGGCGTGGCCGAGCACGAGCGCCTGCTGCTTCGAGTCGAGCGAGGCGAGGACCTGCCGGAGCGCGCTCGCCCCGCTCGTACCGACGAGCGCGGCCGAGATGTCCTTCTCGTCGTTGAGCTGCGCCACGATCTTCGTCCCGATCTGCGAGAGCACCTCCTCGTCGATCCCGCTCGGCCGCTGGTCCACGATCAAGAGGCTAACGGAGAACTTCCGCATCTCGCGCGCGATCTTGCCGAACGGCGTCTCGCGCGCCGTGGCGGGGCCGAGGAATTTGTGCGCCTCCTCGATCGTGATCATCAGCTGGCGCGGCGGGGCGACGTGGTCGGGGTCGGCCTCGTGCTCCTCGTAGAGCTCCTCGTACCGACGCCGCAGCCGCCGGGTGATGACGTTCGCGACGAGGAGGTAGACGAGGAGGGAGTTGTGCTGGCCGAACTCGAGCACGACCGACTTGCCCGCCGCGAGGCTTTCCAACAAGTCTTCGACGACGTCGCGGTGGTGCGTCGTCCGGTCGAGGTGAAAAAAGCCGAGCCCGTCGAGCCGGTCGAGCTTGCGCTTGAGCGCGCCGAGCGAGCCGGGGTGCGTACCGGTCTTCTCGGCCATCTCCTCGATCTCCGCCCCCTCGGCGCGCAACAGCGTCGCGAGCCAGCCGCTCCCGTACACCTTTTTGAGCCCGTAGGTGCTCTCGGCAGCGGTCGGGTTGAGGTTGAGCGTCTCGCGGAGCGGGAGGATGTCCTCGGGCTCGACCTGGTCGGCGTAGAGGTGGACCTCGACGTCGGGGCGCTGGCCGCGCCGCCGCGCCGACGCGGGGTCGAGGGTGTAGACCTGGACGCGGCCGGGGAAGAGGTCGCGGAGGCCGGGGACCCAGCCGCCGCGCCCGTCGCTCGTTTCTTTTCGCGCGCGGTAGCCGTACTCGTTGTGCATGTCGAAGACGAGGTTCACCGCGCGCCCGGTCTTGATCGTGCCGCAGAGGAGCAGCCGCGCGAGGAAGCTCTTGCCCGTGCCGGTCTTGCCGAAGACGGCGTTCGACCGCTCGACGAGGCGGGCGAGGTCGACGCAGACCGGCGCGTCCATGTCGAGCGGCGTGCCGACGTGGAAAAAGCGGTCGCCGCCGTCGA
>CAYTJT010000314.1:0-2376 GCA_964438105.1 uncultured Rhodothermales bacterium
GATCCGCCGCCGCATGATGGGCCACCGCACGCAGCAGGACCGGCTGATGGAGAAGCTGGAGTTCCTCCGCGAGCACGGCATCGACATGCACGCCCAGGTCGTGCTCGTCCCCGGGTTCAACGACGGCGATGCGCTCGCGAAGACGGTCGACGACCTGTACGCGATGAGCGACCGGATGCTGTCGCTCTCGATCGTGCCGGTCGGGCTGACGCGGCACCGCCGCGAGCTCACCGACCTCCGCCCGCTCCGCCGGGACGAGGCGCGCGCCCTCGCCGCCCAGGTGGAGGCGTGGCAGGACCGCTTCCGCGACGAGATCGGACGCGGCTTCGTCTACCTCTCCGACGAGATGTACCTCCTCGCCGGGCTCGACTTCCCCGAGGAGGACGACTACGACGGCTACCCGCTGATGGAGAACGGGGTCGGGATGAGCCGCGACTTTCTGGCCGAGCTCGAGTACCAGCGGGCGTACCTCCCCGACGCGCTCCCGGCGCCGCGCAAGCTCACGCTCGTGAGCGGCACCCTCACCGCGCCGCTGCTCGAAGAGCGCGTCGCGCCTGTGCTCCGAGGCGTGGGCAACCTGGAGGTCGAGGTGGTGGCCGCCGAGAACCTGCTGTTCGGCGACGTGGTGACGGTGAGCGGGCTCCTCAACTTCAAGAGCTTCTACGGCGCCCTCCGGCCGCTCGCCGAGGAGGGGCGACTCGGGGATCTCGTCCTCCTCCCTCCGGACTGCGTAAACTTCGAGGGGCTGTTCCTCGACAACCGCGAGGGGCAGAACACGCCCGATGACCTCGCCCGCGCGCTCGGTGGCGTGAATGTTGACGTGTTCGACGGCGACTGGGTCGATGCTATCGAGCGGCTCGGTGAGCCCGCCGCCACCGGCGTAGTCGCAGGGTAGCGGCCCTCGCGACGACTTTCCCACCTCCAGATCTCTCTATGTCCGATCCGTTCGCGCGCGCGCCGGAGTCCGAACCGTCTCCCGCCCCGCCCGCCACCACACCCCCGTCGCTGCCCTACACGCCGGGCGAGCACGTCGTCATCCGGGACCCGCTGCCGTGGGCGAAGCCGATCCGGCTCGCCGGGGTGCTGGAGCGCCAGCGGTTCCACCCGCTGTTGATGGCGCTGCTGACCTTCGTCGGCGGGTTCGTGATCTACCAACTCGTCGGGTCCGTCGTGATGGTGTTGGCCGCCGTCCGCTCGACGGGGGGCTCGCTCGACATGACGCAGGTGCTGGAGGCCGTGCAGAGCGACGCCTTCGCCCTCTTCGGCGGCAATGCGGCCGGGCAGGCGGCCGGGTTCCTGCTGTTCGTCCTCTTCGTGACGTGGCTCCACACGCCCGACGTCGCCGCGTTCAACCGCTTCCGGCGCGTCGATCCGCTGCACCTCGTGTTCGCAGGCGCGGGCCTCGTGGTGATGCTCCCGCTCGTCTCGTGGCTCGGCGGGGTGAACGCGGAGCTCCCGCTGCCGGAGTCGCTGCGGGCGTGGGACGAGCAGCAGGCCGCGCTGATCCAGCAGGTCCTCGGCGCCGACCTCAACGTGTTCTACGTGCTGCTCGTCGTCGCGCTCACGCCCTCGATCTGCGAGGAGGTGATGTTCCGCGGCTACCTCCAGCGGCAGGTCGAGCGGCGGCTCGGGGTGATCTGGAGCATCGTGCTCGTCGGGCTCGTGTTCGGGCTGTTCCACCTCCGCCCGACGCAGGTGCTGCCGCTCGCCACGCTCGGCATCTACCTCGGCTTCTCGGTGTGGGTGACGGGCAGCCTCTGGGCCGGCGTGCTGATCCACCTGCTGAACAACGGCACGGCCGTTCTCGTGAGCGATTACATGAAGCGGAGCCCGGACCTCGACCCGGTGGCGCTCGAATCTCTGACCGTGCCGTGGTATCTTGCGCTCGTGAGCGCGCTCGCGGTGGCCGGCTTCGTCGCGTTGTTGCTTCGGCGCCGCCGCGCCCTGCTCGACGGTATCCGCAGCTAACCCCTCTCTTCCCGCTTCGCCCTTTCCCCCTCTACCCATGGCCGACGATCCGAGTACCTACGAAAACTGGGTGGCTATCTTCAACACCTCCACCGATTACGAAGCCGACCTCGTGCGCGACCGGCTCGACGCGGCGGGCGTCCCGGCCGTCGTGCTCACCCAGCGCGACCACGCGTTCAACCTCAACGTCGGAGACCTCGCGCCCGTCCGCGTGATGGTCCGCCCCGGCGACGTCGGTGCCGCGCAGGAGGTCATGAACGCCAAGCCCTTCACGGATGAGGAGCTGGAGCGCGCCGCGCTCGAATCCGACCCCGACAGCGAGGACGCCTACACCGCCGACGAGGAGGGGATGCTCGACTCCGGCCCCGATGCCATCCGGTTCTCTGCCCCCGACGACGACGACCCCGT
>CAYTJT010000314.1:2476-3821 GCA_964438105.1 uncultured Rhodothermales bacterium
GAACCGCGCGCGGGAACGGCCTCGCCGCAGCGCCGCTGACGGAACGGTGGCAGGGGGGTCAGGTATAATGCGGCCGACGAAAAGGCTCACCGTCTTCCTCCTATGCTGATTCCGCGACACCGCCCCAAGGCCCGCAAGTTCCGCTACGAGCCCCGCTTCTACGATCCGGACGAGGACGAGCGGAAAAAGCAGCGGGTCCGCATCGAGAGCAAGACCCGTCGGGGCAGGCAGCCGGCGTTTATCGCCGTGGCCGTCGCGCTGCTCCTGGTCCTCTACCTCTACACCCAGCTCTGACCCTTTGGTGATCCTGCGATAACGAGGTGCTCTAAGCTGAGGCCTACCTTTCGTTGCAGGAATCAGGCTCCCCACCCTTTTATATGGCCGACTCCACCACCGACACGCCTGAAGAGGCTGCGCCCGACGGGCTGGTCCGGGTGTTGCCGGAGACCCTCGCGAACAAGATCGCGGCGGGCGAGGTGGTGCAGCGCCCGGCCTCCGTGCTGAAAGAGCTGATGGAGAACGCCCTCGACGCCGGGGCGAGCCACGTCAGCGTCGTGCTGCGGCAGGCCGGGAGCGAGCTCGTCCAGGTCGTCGATGACGGGTGCGGGATGGGGCCGCACGACGCCGCCCTCTGCTTCGACCGCCACGCCACGAGCAAGATCACCTCGGCCGAGGACCTCGAACGCATCCGCACGCTCGGCTTCCGCGGCGAGGCCCTCGCCTCGGTCGCGAGCGTGGCCCGCGTCGAGCTGAAGTCGAAGCGGCGCAGCGACGCGGCGGGCACCTGCGTCCGGATCGAGGGCGGGACGTGCGTGGACCAGTCGCCGTGCGCGGCGCCGGACGGGACCTCGGTCGCCGTGCGCAACCTGTTCTACAACGTGCCGGCGCGGCGCAACTTCCTGAAGTCGCCCGCGACCGAGTTCAAGCACCTCGTCGAGACCTTCCAATTCCTGGCGCTCTCGAACCCCGAGGTCGGGTTCACGCTCGTCCACGACGAGGCCGAGGTGTACCGGCTCGCCGCGTCGGCGGCGGGCTTCGACGAGGCGCTCCGCGGGAGGATCGTCGAGCTCGTCGGGGAGAAAGCGGACGACGCGCTCGTGCCGGTGGAGGAAGCGACGAGCTACCTCTCGGTGCGCGGCTACGTCGGGCAGCCGGAGGTCGCGCGGAAGAGCCGGAGCGAGCAGTTCCTCTTCGTCAACGGACGCTTCATCAAGAACCGCTCGCTCGACCACGCCGTCGCCGCCGCCTTCGACGACCTCTTGCCGAAGGGCGCGTACCCGCTGTTCGCCCTCTTCCTCACGCTCGACCCGCGCCACGTCGACGTCAACGTCCACCCGACGAAGAC
>CAYTJT010000315.1:0-3815 GCA_964438105.1 uncultured Rhodothermales bacterium
CCTACGTCGCCGCCCGCGACCTCGACGCGCTCCGCTTCCGCGCGCCCGAGGCCTTCAACGAGATCATCCGCGACGAGGCGGCCGCGCACGGCGCGACCGTCGTGGACGCCCAGGCCAACATCCGCCGCGCCGCGCCCGGCGGGATCGTCGGCGAGGCGCACATGCTGGAGCACCTCCACCCGACCGTCGACGGCTACTTCCTCATCGCCGACGCCTTCTACGACGCGCTCCGCGACGCCGACGCCATCGGCGACTGGAGCCGCGCCGTGGCCGAAGACGCCGCGCGGAACGACCTCCTCCTCACCCCGGCCGACTCGCTCGTCGGCATCCTCCGCGTGCGGCGGCTGAAGTCGGACTGGCCGTTCGTCGAGCGCGGCGCGAACGTCCCGCGCGGCGACACCTTCACCGTCCGCACCGGCTTCGACCGCGTGGTAGAGGCGCTCTACGAAAGCGAGGAGACGTGGCTGGAGGCGACCGAAAAGCTGGCGACGTACTACGAGCGGGAGGGCAACCTCAGCCGGGCGATCCAGGCGCGCGAGGCGATGATCGCGTCGTACCCGATGCTCGCCCGGCCGCGCGTCGGGCTCGGTGGGCTCTACCTCCGCGCCGGCCGCACGAATGAGGCGATGCAGAGCTTCGCCGCCGCGCTCGAACGCGACGCGCGCTCCGCCCCCGCCCTCTCGATGCTCGGCGCCATCGAGCTCGAACGCCGCAACACGACGGCCGCCATCGACTACCTCGAACGGGCGCGGGCGGTGGCGCCCCGCGACGCGCAAATCCTCTACAACCTCAGCGGGGCCTACGCGCTGAGCGAGCGCTTCGACGACGCCCGCACCACGGCCGAGGCGCTGCTACGGATTCAGCCGAACCACGCGCGCGGCCGCGCCCTCCTCGCCAGTCTGCCGGAGTAGACGGCGCGAAAAGTGCCGTACTCCGTACGCTATGCGACGAGTCTGCCGCATGGAGTCTGGGTCCGTAGGTTTATGCGACGAGGGTGCGCGGAGAGCGCCCGTCCCGGTATATTACGCGGCGTCCCTGTATTACAAGTATTGGCTACACGGCGCTAGTGGCGCCGAAGGCCGCTTAATTAGTTCCCGCTCGCCTACCCGTGCTCGCATGAGGAAGCTGATCGACGTGACGGACCGGGAGACGCGACTGACGCAACAGGCTTCCGCCACCGCTGCCTTAGCCCTGGCCGCCATCGGTACCGTTTTGCTCCTCACTGAGTCTGGCCCCGCCCTTGCGGCGTGGGCGGCGCTCGGTTCGGCCGCCGCGCTCCTCGTGCTGACCGCGAGCATCCGCCAGCGGTGGGAGGTCGCGTACAAAGGACACCAGATCCGGTTTGAGAACAGCGCCGTCCTTGCCGAGCGGATGTACCTCGACGAAGGGCTCGTCGCGCAGGGCGGGCTGGGACGGAAAACCGGCGGGCTCCGATCCGGGTTGGCGAAGGCGCGGGGGAGACTGTCGTAGCTCTGGTCGATGCCAAGCTCCTCTCGTTCCGGCTCCGGCTGTTCGTGGAGCCACCGGAGTCAGAGTTGGACGTGGCCGACGCCGAGATTCCCGACGCGGAGGCGACCTTCGTAGCGGCACCTCCACACCGCCCCCCCGTGGCTGCAGCGTCGGCAAAGGTGACCACGGACTCCGCCGTGCTGGGGGGCGTCGCCGTGGCGAAACAGGCCATCGAGTTCCTTGCAGCAGTGATCGGACTGATCGGGGGGCTCGGCGTTTTGGTCGGCTGGCTGTCCTAACGGGAGCAGAGGTCGAGTGTGGGGGAGCGCAGGGGCTCTGACGCGTTGTGCAGCTGACGTGCCATTCGCTCAGTCCAGCCCGTACGCTTCGGTGACCTCTTCGGCGACCTCTTCGGCGGAGAGCACGGCGGCTTTGGCGTTGGGCAATATGGCCTTTTGCGACCTCCCGGGAGCCCTGCCCTAGTTGCGGCGTTCGAGAAACTGACGAAATCTATACCCCACGCCTCCATGCCGCACGTAGACGTCGATCAGGCCAGACATCACCTCGAAGAGCTTATCGAGCGCGTAGCCCGTGGCGAAGACATCGTCATCACCCAGCGCAGCCAGCCCGTTGCACGGCTCTCGGCCGTGACGGCCAAACGCCAGCGCCAATTCGGAAGCGTCGAGGGCGAGATCTGGATGAGCGACGACTTCGATGAGCCGCTCGGTGACTTCCAGGAGTACGCGTGACGCGATTCCTGCTGGATACGCACAGTTTCCTGTGGTTCATCGGTGGGGACCGTCGGCTCTCGGAGGAGGCCAGAGCAACCATCGCCGATCTCAACAACGACATCGTTCTGAGCGTTGCGAGCCTCTGGGAGATCGCCATCAAAATCAACATCGGCAAACTTAAGCTCCCGCATCCGTTCGGCGAATTGATTCCGGAGCAACTCAGACAGGAGGCCGTCGCGGTCCTACCGATCGAGATGCCGCACTTGACCCAGTACACCGCTCTGCCTCTGCATCACCGAGATCCGTTCGACCGGCTCATCATTGCGCAAGCGCAGATCGAAGCGATGCCGATCATCGGCGCGGACGAGTCGTTTCAGCGCTACGATGTGGACTTGCTGTGGTGAGGCATTCAACCTGCTACCTACCCTCAATCCAGCCCGTAGGCCTCGGCGACTTCTTCGGCGGAGAAGACGGCGGCTTTGGCGTTGGGCAATATGGCTTGGTGACGAGAACGTTGCCGAGCACGAGCGCGTCCGTGTGCGTCCGCACAAGGCACCACACTGTTAGTACGCTTATCGAAACCACCTCCTGTCCCGGACGTTTTAGCGTCATGACGTCTCCGCACCTTCCTGTTCGAGCCCATGCCCACCTCTAGCGCCAAACGCGCCACGGTCTACTTCGACGTGGCCCTCCACAAAGCGCTCCGCCTCAAGGCTGCCGCCACCGAGCGCTCGGTCTCGGACGTCGTCAACGAGGCCGTCCGCGTGCTGCTCGCGGAGGACGCCGACGACCTCACCGCGCTCGAGGAGCGGGCGGACGAACCGACCGTTTCATTCGAGAGCTTCGTTCGGGAGTTGAAGGCCGAGGGCATGATCTGATGCCGGAGCGCTACCGGATCGAGATCAAGCGGAGTGCAGCGAATGAGATCCGAGCGATCCGTAGGAAGACAGATCGGCAGCGGGTCGTGGCGCGAATCGAGGCGTTGGGCGACGACCCGCGCCCCCCCGGTTGCACCAAGCTGTCGGGGCGAGAAGCCTACCGAGTTCGGCAGGGCACCTACCGAATCGTCTACACCGTGGCCGACGACGTGCTCGTCGTCGAGGTGGTCAAGGTTGGGAATCGGCGGGACGCGTACCGATAGGTCCCGCCTGCCGCTCGCTCAGTCCAGCCCGTAGGCCTCGGCGACTTCTTCGGCGGAGAACACGGCGGCCTCGGCGTCGGGCAGCATGGCCTTCGTGACGAGGACGTTGCCGAGCATGAGCGCGTCCATGTGCGTGCGGCGGAAACACCGATACGCGTCCTCCGGCGTGCAGACGATGGGCTCGCCGCGCACGTTGAACGACGTGTTGACGAGCACGGGGCAGCCCGTCCGCGCCTCGAACGCGCGGAGCAGCCGGGCGTAGCGCGGGCTCTGCGCGTCGCTCACCGTCTGAATCCGGGCCGAGCCGTCGACGTGGGTGACGGCGGGGATCGGGGAGTCGGTGTGGTGGCGGCGGTCGAGGCCGGAGCCGCCCGTCGTGGCGTCGCGCACGTCGGCGACGAGCAGCATGTACGGGCTGTCGGTATCCAGTTCGAACCAATCGGCGGCGCGGTCGGCGAGCACGCTCGGGGCGAAGGGGCGGAAGCTCTCGCGGA
>CAYTJT010000316.1:0-3812 GCA_964438105.1 uncultured Rhodothermales bacterium
CGGGTCGGTACGAGGTGTCGTGGTCGGAGGTTCGGTCGCTGCCGGCGGGGACGTACGTCGTGCGACTCGTGGCGGGGACGCACGTGCAGACGCAGCGGATGACGCTCCTCCGATGAAGCGTGCGGCTTAAGCCCGTGTGCCCACGCCGACCTCGCGGCCCCGTCCTCTCCGGAGGGCGGGGCCGCGTCGTGTGAGGAGCGGACGGATCTGTACGCCTCCAGGGCCGTACCCCAGGCCCCGCCCTCTCGCCTCCCCTATGCCCGACGACGCCCGCCTCCGCTACCTCGACCCCGAGGTGATCTCCCAACTCGACACGATGGAGCTGCGGGCGCGGCTCATCGTGGAGGGCTTCATCACCGGGCTCCACAAGAGCCCCTACCACGGCTTCTCCGTCGAGTTCGCCGAGCACCGCCCCTACAACCCCGGCGACGAGCTCCGCCACGTCGACTGGAAGGTCTACGCCAAGACCGACCGCTACTACGTCAAGCAGTACGAGGAGGAGACGAACCTCCGCCACTACGTCGTCCTCGACACGAGCCCGTCGATGCGGTACCGGGGCGAAGCCGCGCTCTCCAAGCTGGAGTACGGGAGCTACCTCGCGGCCGGGCTGCACTACCTCATGGCCCGCCAGCGCGACGCCACCGGCCTCATCGCCTTCGACGAGGCCGTCCACACGAGCGTCGCGCCGAAGAGCACGCAGGGCGCGCTCCGCAACCTCCTCGCCCAGCTTCAGCACCTCGTGGACGCCCCGCCGCCGAAGAAGAAGAACGCCGCGCAGACGGGCGCCGCCGCCGCGCTCCACGAAGTCGCCGAGCGGATCGCGCGCCGCTCGCTCGTCGTCGTGATCACGGACCTCTTCGAGAACGTCGCCGCGCACGACGACCTGCTCAAAGCGTTGCAGCACCTCCGCTACCGGGGGCACGAAGTGCTCGTCTTCCACGTGCTCGAGAGCGCCACCGAGCGGCGCTTCGCCTTCCCCGACGTACCGATGTTGTTCCGCGATATGGAGACGGGCGAGGAGGTCACGCTCCAGCCCGCCCAACTCCGCGACAGCTACGCCGAGGCCGTGACCGCCTTCGCTGAGCGCTTCCGCCGCCGCTGCCGCGAGTACAACGTCGACTTTGTCGAGCTCGACACGGCCGAGCCCTACAACACGGCCCTCCTGGCCTACCTCAATAAGCGCCGGCAGCTCTACTGACGGTCGGCGCTACTTCGAAGCGTTCGCGTTCGCTGCGCGGAGCCGGTCGAAGCGAACCTGCTGGTCGGTGCCGGGCGGGACGCTGAACGGGTCGTCGGGGAGGTCGACGGTGTTCGGACGCGGGCCGCTAGCGGTCTTGACGAACCGTTGCGGGCGCCCGTCGGGCTCCTCGCCGTCGCCGAGGACGAGCACGGTCGTTCCTTGCTCGACGACGCGGCCCTCAGAGCTCACCTTCCAGCCGTCGGCCCAGTCGTAGATCCACTTCGCGTCGGCGGCGATGAGGCGGACGCAGCCGTGGCTGGCGGGGGCCCCCGTCGGCATGGTGTACTGGTGGACGTGGAAGCCGCGCGGCGCGTGGAAGTTGAACACCCAGCGCATCAGCCATTCCTCGCCGGGCGGGCTCTCCGTCGAGATACGCTCCTCCTCCTGCCAGTTGAAATTGTAGCGACCACCGGGCGTCCGCGACCCCGGCGCGCCCGTGTTCACGACGCCCCACCGGTGGAGCTGCCCGTGTTCGTAGGCCGCCCATGCCTGCACCTTCTTATCGATGATGAACAGCTTATCGAAATCCGACGCTCCTGTGTAGTAGCGCGGGAACGGCGCGTACGCGCGGATGTCGAGGTCGGGGCGGTCGGGTAGGATGAGGGTGTCGCCGATGCCGAGTTCTTGCACGCGGACGTAGTTGATGAACTCGATGAGCGGGAGGTGCTCCCGCCCGCGGCGCACGTCCCCGTCGCCGAGCTCTTTGTAGAGCCGGTGGCGTGCCCACACCGAGTTGCCTTCGGGGTCGCTGAGGATGGCGTAGCGATACGTCACCTCGGGCAGCGACTCGAGGTCGCCGCGTCGTGCGTACAGCAACGCCTCGAGGTCCTGCTGATCGTAATAGCGTTGGTACGACGTGCCTTGCCCCGTAGCCGGGTTCACGGAGGCAAGCGAGAGGACGGAGAACGCTGCCCCGCACAACAGAGAGAGACGCAGACGCATGGTGGGCAGGATGGAAAACGGGAAGGGAAGCGATGATACGGTAAGATGCGGCGCAAGCTCCGTTCCGCTTCTCATCCTCCCCCAGTACCACGTGTTCTACCGACAAACGGGGGGCTCTCCGAGCAGCCGAATAGACATTTTCTGACACGGGCTGACCTTCGAGCCTGTCGTTTTACGTAACTATATCCGAGGGCGCGCGTTGAACCCTGTGCGATCCTCCAACGATAACCAGGCTACGATTTTAGACAAGTTGAATAAGACCCCGCAGCGCCCCAAGGATCATATTCGGGCGCTGCGAGAGCGGCAGGCTTTGTGGTGGGGCCTGCCGCTCCTTTCTTCAAGCGCGTGCGGGCCGTCTCTCCCAGAGAGGCGGCCCGCACGGCGTTCTCGGCGGTCCGGCCGTGCTACCGCACGACGCTCCCCGGCTCGCTGCCGAAGGCGAGGACGGGCGTGAGATTTCCTTCTCGGTCCTCGGCCATCAGCAACATGCCCTGGCTCTCGAGCCCCATCATCTTCCGCGGCGCGAGGTTCGCCACGACGATGACGTGCTTGCCCAAGAGGTCGTCCGGCGCGAGGTGCTTGGCGACGCCCGCCAGCACTTGCCGCGTCTCGAACCCGAGGTCGACCTCCACGCGGAGCAGCTTGTCGGCTTTCTCGACGGGCTCAGCGACGGTGACGCGGCCGACGCGGAAGTCGAGCTTGGTGAAATCGGGAAATTGGATTTCGTCGGCCAGCGGCTCGTAGGGCGCGCCCTCGCGCTCGGTGTCCGCTTCGGCGGCGCGCGCCTCCAGCAGGTCGAGTTGGCCCCCGATCGCCTCGTCCTCGACCTTCTCGAACAGGATCTCGGCCTCGCCGAGCGCGTGGCCTTCGGTCAGCAGCGCGAGCCCCGCCGCCTCCCACCCGATCGTTCCGGGGGTGCCGTCCGGCGTGCTCGGCCGAACGTTCTCGAGGTTCAGCATCCGCCGCAACCGCTGCGCCGAAAACGGCAGCACCGGGTCCATCAGCACCGACAGCGACGCGCAGAGCTGGAGGCAGACGTGGACCGTGTTGCGCATCGCCCGCTCGTCGGTGGTGCGCGTGTGCCACGGCTCGGTATCGTTGAAGTACTTGTTGCCGAGGCGGGCGAGGTCGATCGTCGCCTGCACGGCCTCGCGCATCCGGAAGCCCTCGTACGCTTTGCCGATCTTACCCGGGTACTCGGCGAGCGCGTCGAGCACGGCGCGGTCGTCGCCGCTCGGCTCGACGAGCGGCGGCACGGCGCCGTCGGCGAAGCGGTGGGCGAACGTGAGCGTGCGGTTGACGAAGTTGCCGAGGATGTCGGCGAGTTCGGAGTTGACGTGGGTCTGGAAATCGGCCCACGAGAAGTCGGCGTCCTTCGTCTCCGGCAGCGTCGTGGCGAGGGCGTAGCGGAGGAGGTCGGGCTCGAACGCGTCGAGCGCTTCGTGGAGCCAGACGGCCCAGCCCCGGCTGGTGGAGAGCTTGCGGCCTTCGAGGTTGAGGAACTCGTTCGCCGGCACGTTCGCCGGGAGCACGAAGCGCGGCCCCTCCCCCGCCGCCTCGTTGTGCGCCATCAGCAGGGCCGGGAAGATCAGCGCGTGGAAGACGATGTTGTCCTTCCCGATGAAGTGGA
>CAYTJT010000317.1:0-3795 GCA_964438105.1 uncultured Rhodothermales bacterium
AGCTCGCCTACGTCGTCGTCTCGCTCGACGCGATGAACGGCGTCGGCGCGCGCTCCGACGAGGCCGAGGGGGTCGTGAGCTACCCGCTCTCGCTCGAGGGCGTCCGCGCCGTCGTGATGTTTCTGGAGACGCCCTCGGGGATCAAGTGCTCGTTCCGCTCGAAGGGCGCGCTCGCCATCAACGGCTGGGCGCGGCAGTTCGGCGGCGGCGGCCACCGCAACGCCGCCGGGGCCTACCTCCGCGGCGTCCCGCTCCGCGACGCGGTGGACCGGGTGATCGCCGCCGCGCCGAAGCACCTCGACCTCGGGGACGAATACGAGCTCAGCGACGAGATCTCGGACGACGACATCGCCCTCCTCGCGTCGTTCCAGGGCAAGCTCTGAACGCATTTCGTACCTCGTGATACGCAAGGGTGCCCCCAGCCACGTTAGCGCTATCGGCAACCTCACGCGGTACGCACCACGGTTTGATCTCTCTATGCTCCGATCCCTCGTCCTCGCCCTCGTTTTCGCCACCGCAGCCGCCGCGCAGCCGCTCGACTTCGAGCGGCAGATCGCGCCGTTCCCCGTGCTCGACGCCGACGGCGAGCCGTTCGCGCTGCCCTTTGCCGGGGCGTTCAACAGCCCGCGGCCCCAGCTCGCCGACACCGACGGCGACGGCGACGCGGACCTGTTCGTGCTCGAAGAGCGGGGGCGGATCCTGTACTACGAGAACGTCGGCGAGGGCGGCGAGACCGCGTTCGCGTGGCGCTCGGACCGGTACGCCGACCTCGACGCCGGCTCGTGGTTCCGCTTCGGCGACCTCGACGGCGACGGCGACCTCGACCTGATCACGCAGAAGGCGTCGGGGCGCGTGAAGTATTACCAGAACACCGGCAGCGCCACCGACCCCGCGTTCGCGCTCCGCGCCGACCCGCTCGTGGATACCTCCGGCAACCCGATTAACCCCGAGGACCCGAACGTGCCCGCGCTCGCCGACATCGACGGCGACGGCGGGCTCGATCTCTTCCTCGGCCGCGCCGACAGCGGGAAGATCCGCTGGTACCGCCACGCGGGCGTCGAGGACGGCGTCCCGCAGTACGCCTTCGCAGGGGAGGAATTCCAGGACATCGTGATCTTCGAGGCGAACCCGACGTGCGGCGGCGACGCCACGAACCCGATCTACATCACCCCCGGCCGCTCGGGCGATGCGGGCACCGACGCCGAAAGCGAAGGCGACCTCGGCGGCGGGCGGCCCTCGCTCCACGGCCAGAACGCGCTCGCCTTCGCCGACGCCGACGGCGACGGCGACCTCGACCTCTTCTGGGGCGACTTCTTCACCCCGAGCCTCTACTTCTTCCGCAACGAGGGCACCCCGACGGACCCGAACATGGTGCTCGTCTCCGAGCAGTACCCCCTCGACAACCCCCTCACCACGGCGGGCTACAACGCCCCCACCTTCGCCGACCTCGGCGGCGACGGCGACCTCGACCTCGTGCTCGGCATCGTCGGCGGGTTCTGCTCGACGACGGCCAACATCATCGACAACCTCTACCTGCTCGAGAACGTCGGAACGCCGACCGAGCCGGACTACGTCGAGCGGACGAGCCGGCTGATCGACGCCGTGGACGTGGGGCGCGCGAGCTACCCCGCGCTTCAGGACCTCGACGGCGACGGCGACCTCGACCTGATCGTGGGCACGGGGTTCAACCCGCTGGAGGGCGGGCCGGCGCGGGGGAGCTTCTTCCGCTTCGAGAACGTCGGGACGGCGACGACGCCCGCCTACCGCCTCGCCGAGGACGACTACCTCGCGCTCGACGTGGACTTCGCCAACCACTACGCCCCCGCTTTCGGCGACCTCGACGGCGACGGGCTCCGCGACCTGCTCGTCGGCACGTTCGGCGGCAAGCTGGCCTTTCTCGCGAATACGGGCGACGGGTTCACCCTCGCCGTCGAAGCGCTGCAGGACCTCGACGTGGGCTCGACGGCGACGCCCACCCTCGGCGACCTCGACGGCGACGACGACCTCGACCTCCTCGT
The DNA here is from genome assembly GCA_964438105.1 of uncultured Rhodothermales bacterium. GTDB lineage: Bacteria > Bacteroidota > Rhodothermia > Rhodothermales > JANQRZ01 > JBBSMX01. The sequence goes on from CAYTJT010000317.1 coordinate 2,019, forward strand.
CGGCGAGTTCAGCGGCGACCTCAACTTCTTCCGCAACGAGGGCTCCACGTTCGTGCCCAACTTCGTCGAGACGGACCTCGCCGAGCTCGGGCTCGCGACCGACCTCGACGTGGGCCGCTTCAGCGCGCCCCACCTCGGCGACCTCGACGGCGACGGCGACCTCGACCTCCTCGTCGGGACGGAGCAGGACGACCTCCTGTTCTACCGGAACGTCGGGTCGGCCTCGGTCCCGCAGTTCGAGCAGGAAGCGCTCGACACGGGCGCGCTCCGCTACAACACGGCGCCCGCCGTGGCCGACCTCGACGCCGACGGCGACCTCGACGTCCTCTCGGGCGACCTCGCCGGCGGGCTGTTGTACCTGTCGGGTAGAGGAGGAAAACCCGACCCTGACCCCGGTGAGGACCCCGATGATCCTGACGACTCGGGCTCGGAACCGGAAGACGAGGAAGCAAACGTGAAGGGTTTCCCGAACCCGTTCGGCGAGCGCACGACGTTCCGCGTGCGCGGCGGTGCGGCGGTCGGCGACGGGCCGATGACGCTGACGCTGTTCGACGCGGCCGGGCGGACGCTGCGCGCGTGGCCGCTCCGGCCACACACGGCGGCGCAGAGCGTGGCGTGGGACGGGACGACGGCGGCGGGCACGCCGGCCCCGAGCGGGCTCTACGTCGTCCGCCTCAGCGCCGGGGACCGGGTGCTCGACACGGACAAGGTGACGCGGCTGCGCTGACCCCCCGCCGCGTTCGCAGTCGCTCGCTGCGCTCACTCCCTGGCTTCACGCGGCTGTCCCCCTCGCCGAGGGGGACAGTTTATTCGCCCCTGAGCGCAGGGACTCGTCCCGGAGGGTTGAGACCCGGAGCGATGGGCGGATAAACGGGGGGAGCTACGCGGCGGGAGTCAGCGCAGGTCGGCGAACGTGTCGCACGCGCCGACGCTGCCGCTCTCGAGGCCGCGCTGGAACCACTCGACGCGCTGCGCCGACGTGCCGTGCGTGAACGAGTCGGGCGAGGCGGCCGGCCCCTGCAGGTTGTCGTCGCCGACGGCGGCGGCGGCGTCGATGCCCTCGCGGACGTCGCCCGCTTCGAGGCGGTCGCGCTGGGCCTCGGCGTGGTGCGCCCAGACGCCCGCGTAGCAGTCGGCTTGCAGCTCGGTGCGGACGGAGAGCTGGTTGGCCCGGGCCGGCGGCAGCCGTTGCTGGAGCTGGCGGACCTCGGCGAGCGTGCCTTCGAGGTTCTGCACGTGGTGGCCGATCTCGTGCGCGATCACGTACGCCACGGCGAAGTCGCCCGAGCCGCCGAGCCGCTGGAGCTGGCGGAAGAACGAGAGGTCGAGGTAGACGCGCTGGTCCGTCGGGCAGTAGAACGGGCCCGTCGCCGCGCCCGCCATCCCGCAGGCCGACTGCACGCGGTCGGAGAAGAGGACGAGCTCGGGCTCGCGGTAGGTCGTCCCCGCCTCGCGGAAGAGCCGGTTCCACGTGTCCTCGGTGTCGGCGAGGATGACGGAGACGAACTCGCCGGCCTCGTCCTGCGGCGGCACCTCGCCGGACGTCTGGACCTCCGCCGCGCCGCCGCCGTCGCCGAGGAGCGCGAGGAGCTGCCCCGGATCGACTCCGAAGAGGAGGGCTAGGAGGAGGACGATGATCGACCCGCCGCCGAGGGCCGCTTTGCCCTTGTTTCCGCGGATGTCGATGACGTTGCCGCTACGGCGGCCGCCGCGCCACTTGACCATGAGAGGAGGGGATGGGGAGCCGCGAACGGGCTCGGTGGGGAGGGTCAGTCGG
>CAYTJT010000318.1:0-3792 GCA_964438105.1 uncultured Rhodothermales bacterium
GCCCAACAACAAGTCGTACACGGAGGAGGCGTTCGGGCCGCGCGACGACGGGTGCCACGTCATCGGCCCCGTGCTCAGCGTGATGCGGAAGCTCTAGGCTCCCAGGTCGAGCGTCCGATCCACGACTTCGCGGAGCGCGTCGTGGAGGTGGCTGGAGAGGATGAGCACGCCGCCCGCCGCTTTGAAGTCGCGCAGCAGGCCGAGTGCGGCGGCGGCGCTCTCGGTGTCGAGGCCGCGGAACGGCTCGTCCATCAGCAAGACAGCGGGCGCGGCGACGAGCGCGGCGGCCCACTGCGTCTTCCGCCGCATCCCGCTCGAGTACGTCCCGACGAGGGTCGAGCGGCGCTCGTCCAGCCGTACGGCATCGAGCAACGCCGCGATCCGCTCGGGCGCCGCCTCGTCCCACCGGTCGCGCGCGCGGAGCACCCACTCCAGCACCTCGACGGCCGAGAGGTACTCGGGCAGCCCGGTCTGGTCGTGCACGATGCCGACGTGCCGGAGGTAGTCGTGGGGGCGGGCGTGGATGTCAATGGAATCTCCCGAACGGGAGTCGCCGTACGTCACCGTCCCCTCGGTGGGATACGAGAGGGCGGTCAGCATACGCAGCAGCGTCGTCTTGCCCGAGCCGTTCGGGCCGACAAGCCCCGTCGCGGTGCCGGGCTCGAACGCGGCGGAGAGCCCGTCGATCACGGGCGCGCCCCGGCCGTAGCGCTTGGTGACGCGGTCGAGCACGAGCGGGCGCGGCGTCTCAGGCGAAGCGACGGCGATAGCGAACTTCGGCAGCATAGGTAGCGAACCAGGCGGTGACGAGGGCAAAAACGAGATCGACGCCGACCCACAGCGCCACGTCGGCGAGGGCGAAGCCGGGGTCGAACAGGGCAACGAGCGCGAGGGCGAGCGCGAGCGGCAGCGTCCAGCGGAGGTTGACGAAAAAGCGCGTCGCGGTCCACCCCGCCGGGCGTTGCAGGGTGAGGTCGAACGCGCGCGGCGCGAGCGGCTCCGAGGCGAGGAGCGCGACGGCCCCGTTCTTCGCCCCGAGCGCGATGAGCAAATACCCTGCGACGACACCCGCCGACGCGTCGCGGATGAAGAGCGCCCACAGCCCGAGCACGCCGAGCGCGAAGAGCCGCCCGAGCGGGAGCCGCCGGTCGAGCTGGCGGAGCCCGGCCCAGACGTGCGGACGCTGGCGGCGCGGCGCCCAGTAGACGGCCTCGTATGCGACGGGCTCCCGCTGCGCCTCGCGCGGGCCGCCCCGCATCAGCAGTTCGGTGTAGAGCGCGTTCGTGCAGTAGAAATCGTGGTCGTACTGCGGCACGCGGCGCGCAAGTTTGATCACCGAATATCCCAGCAGCGCGAGCGGCGGGACGATTCCGAAGGCAGCGCCGACGAAGCTGACGAGCAGCGCCGTCGCGAGAATCGTCGCGGCGGCGATCGCGAAAACGCGTGCCGAGGCGAGCACGGTCGGGACGAGGCCGTGCGGGATGTGCAGGCTCGCCCGTTCATCGAGCGTGACGAGGCGGCGGTAGCGCGCTCCCCTCGTTCCCTCCTGCCACGCCTGCGACACCGGCCCGATCGCCGTGTAGTGGTCGAACGCGTAGAGCCCGACGCCGAGCACGACGAGCGCGACCTCGACGAGCGGCAGCAGCCACGCGCCGCCGACGTCCACGGCGAGCACGACGGCCGGCACGAGGAACGCGGCGACGACGAACCCCCAGACTTTGCCCTGCCGGCCGAGGAGCCTGCGCGGCGACGGGTTGAGGAGTTGCAGCCACCGCACCGAGCGGTCCGGCAGCAGGAGGTGCGGCGGCGCGATCGCGAAGACGCCCGCCGCGACGAACGCGTAGCGCAGCAGCACCTCGCGCAGCGACTGCTCCGTTCCGGCCGCGAGCGCGGCGAAGAGGTAGGCCAGCCCGCCGACGAGCAGGAGCGTCCCCACCCGCTGCCCCACGCCGCGGTCCGATCGGGGGTTCGTCGCCATCAGCGCAGCGTGCCGAGGTAGCGCACGCCGCCGGGGAAGCCCGCGCGCGCGTCGCCGGGCAGCCGGTCGGCCAGCCCTTCGGGGTAGAGGTTCAGCGACGCGAGCTCGCCGAACGGCACGAAGCGCACGCCGCGGATGAGCTGGCGCTCGCCGAGTTCGGGGTCGACGCCGGAGCGGAGCGTGCCGCCCTCGACGTGGGCATGGAAATAGAACGAGACGGCGTGCAGCGGCGGCCGGACGAAGTCGAGGGTGTAGCGGAGCGGTCCGACGCGGATGTCGAGTCCCGTCTCTTCCTCGGCCTCGCGGTGCACGGCTTCGGCGAGGGATTCGCCGAAGTCCACCCCGCCGCCGGGCGGGATCCAGAACGGCTCCGCGAACCCCGTATCGTCGGCGTGGATGCCGTCGTGCTCGACGAGCAGCACCGCGCCGGGCGCCGCGTCGTCGTCGAAGAGGAGCGCGCCGACGCGGACGCGGATGCGCCCGCCGTAGGTCTCGGCGATGGGGGACGGCGGGGAGGACTCGGGGGCCACGAAGCGGGCGGGGGAAGGAGAGGCGGGCGGGCGGGGGAAGGAGAGGCGGGAGCCGGGGGTACGCGGCGCGGCGCCGAGGGATTCAGCCGGCCGCGTACCGCAGTTGCACGACGCCGCTCTCGATAGCGACGCTTCGGGCTGTGCGCCGCGGAACAGCGGCACGCCGCGGCCGAGCAACACCGGCATGAGCGCGATGAGATACTCGTCGATCAGCCCCCGCTCGCGGGACGACCCGATCCGCTCGCTTCACGCTATACCTTTTGAGCCACGTAGATGCAGTTCGCCCACGCGTCACGATACGCGGTCTCCATTCGCATCCCGCATCGCTCGATGAGGCGGTGGTACTCGTTCGCCCCCAGCGACACGTACCGAAAGGTCGTCCCGTCCATTTCGCCCTCGGTCACGGCTTCCTGATCCCCCGAGGTGAAGAGAAATCGCCCGCCGGGCTTCAACCACTCCGAGACCCTCTGGATCGCTGCTCTCTGATCGGCTCTCGACAGGTGGAACAGCACGCCCCACGCCACGACCGCCTCGAACGTTCCCTCGGCGAAGCGCGCCTCCTGCACCCGCTCGCACCGAGCGGCAACGGCAGGGAAGTTGGCGCGATACCTCGCGATCATCTCCCGGGAGCTATCGAGGCCCACGAGGTCGAAGCCTTTGCGAGCGAGGAGCTGGGAGATAGGAACCCCATCGCCGCAACCGAAGTCGAGAATCCTCGCCTGTGGCGCGAGGCCGCGTACGAAAGCAGCGACGTCCCGGACGCCGATTCGGGGATTGCGCGTCTCGGTGTACCACGCCGCTATCTGGTCGTATTCGCGCATCCCAGGTGACGACGCCGGTGATCGAACTCCGTGGCGAAGCGGGGCTCACTCGGGCTTCGGCGCGTCGGCGGGGGCGCTGGCCTCGCCGTCGCCGGAGCTCTCGGTGCGGGCGGAGCCTTCGGTGCGGGCGGAGCTCTCGGTGCGGCCGGAGCCCTCCGTGCGGAGCACCTTCGCCGAGGCGCGGCGGACCTTCCGCACGGCCATCGGCGGCTGGGGCGTCTCCAGCGTGCCCACGGCCTCCGCGTACGCCACCGCCGCACCGACGAACGCCACGAAGAGGGGGTGCGGGTTCTGCACCGTCGACTTGTACTCCGGGTGGAACTGCACGCCCACAAACCACGGGTGCTCGGGCAGCTCGATGATCTCGACGAGGTCGCGCCCGGGGTTGATCCCGGCGAAGGCCATCCCGTGCTCGCGCAGCTTGTAGCGGAGGTGGTTGTTGACCTCGTAGCGGTGGCGGTGC